>JAWXCN010000127.1:0-10575 GCA_034408725.1 Candidatus Hydrogenedentota bacterium | reverse complement strand
GGGTATCGGGGTATCGGGGTATCGTAGAGTGGCGCATCGCTTGCGACTCATAGGTCTCATGGGACCTCTGGGACCTCTGGGACCTATACGACCTAATAGGACTTTTAGGACTTATAGGACATATACGATTTATAAGAAGCGATTTCCGATGGCGATACCGAAAACCCAATTACGAGCTTTCCATCGCGATTTTGATTGCGATAATTTTGATTGCGATACCCGATACCCGAACTGCTATGCGGCCTGCTTTATGGGTGCCGCCAAGAGCGACTTCAACTCGGCGTCGAGCACTTTGTTCCAAATGGCATAACCCGCCTCATTGAGATGCAGGCCGTCCTTTAACAGCAGGTCTGCGCGGGGTTTTCCGTCCTCGCCGAGGAGGGGCGTGCCAACATCGACAAAGCGCAGGCGCTGGCCGGATTTCGCGTAGTCCGCAATAAGTTTGTTGGCTTTTTGTTGTTCGGGGTACTGGTCCCAGCGTTTCACGCTGGGTTTAATCGAAAGATAGATGATACTTGTTTCCGGCAATACCTTTCGGATGGTGGCTTCGAAAGCTTTGAAGTCGATGAGCAACTCGTCGGCGGTAATTCCGCTGGCGATGTCGTTGTCGCCGGCGTAGAGGATGATGGCGCGGGGTTGGTAAGGAATGGCGATGCGGTCCGCGTAGTGCGTGGAATCTCGCAGGTATGAGCCGCCGAAGCCACGGTTAATGGTGGCGAGGCCCGGGAACGATTTCGCGAGGTCCCACATGCGGATGCTCGAACTGCCGATAAACAGGACGGAACCTGATTGAGGCGGGTTCTCTATGTCCTTCGCTTCGAAGGCCTTGATTGCGCCTTCCCATCGATCCGCGGCGGGAAGGTCCTTTGCCGCGCCGAACAGGATTAGCAGCGCAATGCCCACGAAAGCAGGGGCAAACCGCAACACCATGAACCGCACAAACTGATCGAGAGAATGCGCCGCGGAAGGCATGGCACACCGCTCCTTCATAACCCCGCGAAGATTAATCCGCACCAAAACGAGCGCGCACCGCACATGCGCGATAGGGAGTATAGCATAGTTGAAGCGCGGTCGCGGAACCTGCCGCAAGCGAGCGAATTTATTGAGGCATTCGGTTATCCGAAGTGAAAGCGGCGCTGACACGCCGCAGTCCAAGGCGCTGCGCGTGGCGAAGTGACGTCTAAAATCCTCGCGGAGCGCTTTTCTTAATTATTTTACGCGGATATGGTTGGTGTAGACCCAGGGTACCCATTCGTTGACGATGAAGAGTTCAGCTTCGATGCGGTAGATGCCGGGTTCGGTGACGGCGGCGTCGAAATTCCTGCTCTCCCGGGTTTCGCCGTAAACGCCATTGTGGACCAAAGTGAACCGGCAGGGTACGGGCGATTCGGCGCGGAGGGTGAGACCGGTCTGCATGGGAATTTCCTCGCCCATGACGGCTTTGGCGCCGTTGGCCTCGGCCAGGAATGTGAACCCGCGCGCATCGGCGAGCATGTCGAACCCGACGAATACGCGGCCCGAACGAAGTGCATCGATCACCGCGGGTTCGGTTAGTTCCCGCGCGAGGATGTGGGTGTTGGAAAAGCGCAGGCTGCGTTCGTAGCGGTCGAGATCAACGCGAAAGAGTTGGCGGCCAGATTCGAGCGGCCCAAAGAACAGACGCAGCAGCGAGCGGGTGAACCAGTTCAGTTCAATGATGTCACCCTCGTCCGGGCTGGTGTCGCGGAAGCGGAGGTTCCCGTCGTCGGTGTACGAACCGCGGAATCCAAAGTTTTGGTGGGCGTCGCTCGCGGTAATGCCGACGACCTTTCGTTCCATGTTGAGCTCGTCCCAGTGCTTCAAAATGTCCATTTGACGGTCGAACAAAAGGCGCATCGTCTGATCGGGGTATTTCCCAAGAGAAAAGAGGAAGTCTCCGCCCATGTTTCTGAGCACGCCAGCCATACCGTTTTCGTAGCCCTCGTCTTTCACGTCGGTATGGATGTTGTAAATCTCCATGCCGTTGAGTTGCGGCAATTCCCAGTCGCGTTCTTCTTCCGAGTGCGCGAAGAAAAGCACACCGCCTTTTGCGGCGATCTCTTCGGCAAGGGTTGCAGGGTCGGTGTCCTTCGACAAGATCGTATCGTCGGGCAACCCCCAGGGCATATAACCGTGGCCAAGCTCGAAGCCGCGAATGAACAGCACGCCGTCGTGCAAGTCGCGCCAGCCTTTGGAATAATCCGCGACGCCTCCGTCCGTCGCGTGGTCCGTCATGCAGATGAAATTGATGTCCGCGATCTTCGCCGCGCGCAGGATATCGGGATGCTTCACCTCGCTGTCATGCGATAGTTCGGAGTGGCTGTGGCACACGCCGCGGTATTCGGGCCAGCCATCGTCGAGGGTGACGTATTGGCGCGAAGCCGCGATCTGCGCCCAGGCATCCGCCTGGCGCGGAAACTGGTAGAAGCGGTTGTAGAGCGCGCCACGGAAAAAGAAAGCGAGGACGAACGTCCCGAGAATTAAAACGACGAGAACGAACTGGATGGTCCAACGGAGTAACAGGCGGAACCATGAACGTTTTTTAGGTTGTAAATCAGGCACGGCGGCGGGCTCCTGTTGGGTTTGGTTGCGGAGTGAGCAGTGTAACGCATGGGAAGCGCCGAGGGAAGATTGATATTCACTTCCAGGGCGATTCCATTATGAGTGCCACAGCGCTCCGCGCGGAACTTAGACGTCTGTTGGCCGCGCGTAGCGCCTTGGACTGCGGCGTGTCAGCGCCGCTTTCACTTCGGCATACTCGAAATGCTCCAATAAATTTGAAGGCTTCAGGCTCACGTGAATCGAATCCAGGCCAATCGTGTTTACTTGCGAAGCGACCGTGCCCAGGAAATGGAAAGCGGCAGCTACCCGCTGCCGCACTCCAAGGCGTGTCAGCGCCGCTTTCACGTCGGACAACCGAATGCCTCAATACATCGCAGCGTTCATACGGGGCTACGCGCCGAGGGCTCGCTTACACAAAGCGATGTACTCTTTTTGGCGATCTGATATTTCGGCGCCGGTTGCGCCTTCGGTCCATGCCGCGCGCGCTTCATCGGTTCGGCCCAGTGCCGCGAGCGCTTTGCCTTCCCAAAAACGGGCTTCGCTTTCCTGTGGGCGTGCGGAGCGGCCAACGCCGAGATGTTCGGGGTACGTGAGCGCCATCGCGAAATCTTTCAATGCGTTTTCATAATCCTTCGCATCGAATCGGAGTTTGCCGCGTTCAACGTGCGCGTGGTGAAAAGCGTTCCACGTCGCGGTGTTCATCTCCCAATTCGAAAATTCCGTTTCGGTCAGCAGCGAGATGGCATCGCCGTACCGTTTCTCGTCGTTGTACGCTTGCGCCAGGAGCACCGTGAGATCGTTGCGGCGCGGATGGTCGAGCGGCATGCCGTTAATCAGTGTAATCGCATCAGCGCGCTTCCGCGCGGCGATCAGCACGGTCGCGGAGTCGTAATAGAGCGTTTGATCGTGCGGGCGCAACGCTATCGCGCGCTGAAACAACTCGTAAGCCTCGTCGAGATCGCCGTCTTTTTTCCACGCATGCATCGCGAGGTTGTGGAACGCAATGCTCGAAGCATTTGGCTGAGCGGAAGACGCTTCCCAATCCGCAACCGCCCCCGGCAGGTCGGACAACCATGCGCGTAGATTGCCGCGGAAGAGCAGCGCGTTCGCGTCCGAGGGGTCCGAGCCGACGGCATAATCAAGCACCTTTACATAGCCGGTATTCGCGGGAAATGCGTATTCAGGATCGAGCACCTTGCCCATTGCGAGATACGATTCCGATTTTTGGTCATCGCCGGCCTTATGCGCGAGCCAACCCAGGAGATACCGCTGCAAAGGCCGCATGCGCACGTCGGCAAAATCACCGTGGTACAAAACGCCGATGGTATTCGGCACATGCTCGCTGTAAACCTCATCGAGCAGGCGCAAAGCGTCCGCGTACAATCCCAGGTCCGCGAAATAGAACGCGAGGTCAATTTCGCCGGAGTTTTCGCGCATGAACTTTCCGAAATCGTAAAGGTCACCGGGCCGGTCAAGACCGAGTATGGCGCGCGCGACCGTATTCAACGGGTCTGATTCGAGCATCGCCCTCGCCGCGGCTTGCGCGGTCGGCAGATCGCCGCTGGCGTACTGCGCCGTCATGAGGTGTTCACGCGCCCGAATATCACCGGGATCGAGAAAAACGGCTCCGGCGAACTCTCGAATCGCACTGGCGTACTCGCCCGCGCGCATGTGGATGCGCCCGGCAAGGTCATGGCCGAGCGCCGCGCATTCTATGGTATTGACCGCGCGATAGGCTGCGTCCATCGGGTCGCCGTCGCGCTCGTTTTCAGGCAGTTCCATCAGCGCGAGACTGAGGTAGTACCACGCCAAGCCAAGGCCGGCGTCTCGCGTGGCTGCCGCGCGCGCATGCGCTGCCGCGGACGCGTACTCCGCACGTTCGAGACCGAGCCGCGCAAGCGCTGTGTGTGCGCGCGCATAACCTGCGTCGCGCGCGATGCATGCTTCATACGCGGCGCGCGCGCCATCCGGCTCGATGCGTTCCTCGTGCGCGACTCCTTGCAGATAGAGTTCTTCCGCGGTAGGGTCCGCTGAAGGGGGCTGGAGCGGCGCGGGGGGGGCGCGCACGGGAATGTCGAGCGGCGACACATACGCCGCGAGCAAGGCGCCATCCGCCGACCGCACTTCGATCTCCGCTTTCTCGCCATCCGCGACTGGCGCCACGACTGTCACCGCCGACATGGGTGAGAGATCGATGGTCTCGATGGTGCCGGGACCTGCTTTTGCGGTCAGCACGCGAATACTGATCACGGCGCCGGGGAATTCGCCCGTACTGATGGCGCGCATCTCAAGGCTGTTCGCCGTGCGCCGCGTATTAATGGCCACGTCTTGCGTCGCGTATTCGAAGCCGTCGCCCAGCCCGTGTACGGGATACCACCATTCCTGCCATGCGATGCGCTGGTGCGGGCCGAGCAGGCCGAAGTCCGCCTGCGTTTGAAGCGGTCCGCTTTGCACCTCGATATACTGGCTGTCATCGTCGTGTAAAGACCGCTGGCTCGCGATGCCGTCGCCGGACTGGCCCCAGGTCCACGCTTTTTTGCCGGTAAGGACGCGGTGATCTCCAAACTGGACGATGCCGCGGTCGTCGCCAGTGTCATACGCGCCGAAAAAGTCGAACGCGCACTGATACGCGAACACGGAAGTTGGTTCGTCGTAATTCTTCAGCCAGGTCAAGTCCTTTCCGTCGTGTATGGGCCAGGAGAAAAATGCCGCCCCATTGTGGTCCTGTCCCAATGTCATCGGGTAAATGAAACGAGTGCCTGGTTTGCAGGGAAACGCCGTATTGTTCCAAAAGTAGTAGCTGTACACGCCGTCGTTCGGATTGTCCAGGCGGATGGTTTCATGCAGATAAGCCTTCCCCGGATGTAGCGTAAGCCGCACGTTCCACCGGGTGCGGAAGTTTTTTTCGGTATACCCGATCACGAGGGACGCGGACCCGTCCGCATGCTTTTGCGATGTGACGTTGACCGGAGCGAAGCTGGTCACGGTATGGCCCTGGGGGCCGCGGTTCCACTCGATGCCGCCGGAAATCCAGGCGCCGCGCATGGCGATGAGGCCCGGTTTGATCACGTCGTTACGGTGGAACATTTCTTCGCCGGTTGTTTTATCGAGCACGGAATGGATGCGCCCGCCGATGTGGGGGAGGCAGATAACCTTGAGGTATTCGTTCTCGATGGTGACTGTTTGGTAGTCCCGGTCAACGCGCTCCTCGCCGAGGTCATCCTGCATCGCGTAGGGATAGATGATCGACCCTTCGTATGCATAGAATTTGGGATTGGGCTCGGACCCGTGAATGATGTAGGTGGGCAACGTAAGTTTGCCCCGGTCCAAGGACACGGGCTGGCCGGACGCGGCATGGGCCGAAAGCAGCAAGGCTGCAAATAGTGCAAGTCGCATGGCGCACTCCTTGATCAGGGGTGCTGCATTATGCACCGGCGCGCCACGTCCGTAAAATTGGCGCGGCGCCGGAACACAACAGAAGGAGACCTTCATGGCATTCACAATCGGAATCGTGTTGTTCGACAATGCGGAAGAGTTGGATTGGGCCGGTCCCTGGGAAGTGTTCGGCGCGGCGAGCCAAATGAACCACGAAGACAAGGTAATCACAATCGCGGAGCACGACGGGCCGGTGCGGTGCGCGAAAGGGCTGCGAGTGTTGCCTGACTATACGTTCGCAAACGCGCCAAAGATCGACATCGTTCTGGTGCCGGGAGGACAGGGCACACGCGCCGAGGTGAAGAATGCCGTGATGATCGATTGGCTAAAGCGAGTCGGCGCGGACTGCGCATGGGTCACCAGTGTGTGTACAGGCGCGCTGTTGTTGCACGAAGCGGGATTCGCGAAAGGCAAACGCGTGACGACGTATTGGGGCTTTGTAGACCAGCTTCGCGCGCGGGGCGATGTCACCGTCATTGATGATAAGCGGTATGTGCAGGACGGAAATTTGGTGACCGCGGCGGGGGTGTCGGCGGGCATCGACATGGCGCTATGGCTGATCGGGCAACTGCACGATGAAGAATTTGCGAGGCGCGTGCAGCAATACATGGAATATTTCCCCGAGCCGCCGTATGGAAAAAATTAACCGTTGTGGGCCTGTCTCTCTTTGTGTTGTGGCCGGAGTCTATTTTTTGTGTTGTGGCCGGTCTCCCTTTGTGTTGTGGCCGGTCTCCCGACCGCGCCACCGCGCCGACCGTAGGTCTCCTTACTCACCGGCCAATATCCGTAATCACGACATCCCCGTATTCGTCTTTACCGTCGAGACGAAACCGGGCAGAGGAAAACCGCCAATGCTCCGGGTATAGCACAAGTCCTTTTCGCCGCGGATTGTCGTGCAAGTAGTCTCATTTCTGGTCCGAGAATTTATCGGAGGTGATCGATACCGGGTGTTTGCCCGGTTGCCAAAATCTTCGAGATCGGTCGGATTCCGCGGCGTCTCGAAACGCTTGCGTAAAACTGGCTGGCAGATGTTTTTGGGCATAATCCAACAGCGACCTGCCAGTAAATTTACGGAAGGCAGTTAATGCGTTCGATAGGCGTACCGGATCGTACTCGTGGTCAAAACAAATGGCGTGAAGATGCGTCGGCATGATCACATAAGCCTACAGTCGCAACCCGAAATTTTCGTAGCAGTATGCAAAGCTTTGCGTAATGATTTTGCATGCAGACTCGGAAACAAAAACCGGCAACCAATCCACTACTGAAAATGTGACGAAATAGGCGGATGCGCCTTCGCGTATTCGATACGTTTCCACAATGAAGGACAAGGTAGTCGGAGAAGAAAGGGAATGTAAAGTTGGGGGGCGGGCGGCCACAACGCAACGCGGGGGACCGGTCACAACTCGGGGTTTACGGAAACTCGAACGCGATGTTTTTCATCGTCACGCCGTAGATCGTAAGTTCCGGAATTGAACCTTTGAACGCGGTAGCCCCTTTCAGCGCGTCGAATTGCGCGGTGAACTGCGAAGTCGATTCCTTCGTTTCACCCGTCAACACGTTTTCGGCTGGAGCGAGCGTCAGCGTTTGCGGTTCCTGGCCTTCCAACGTTATGACAACGGGCAGTCCGGGCGCCGACAACGGGACAGCATTCTCCGCCTCGCCATCGAGGATGAATGCGGTCAATGCGCCGATGGTCGGATTCAACACGAGCTCGACGTTCGCGACGTGATCGCCGAGCATGACGAGTGTGCCACCGTGGGGCGCCGTGTGCGCGTGCGCGGGACTTTCCGTATCGGTACTCGTGGCTACAGGCTCGGAGACAATTGAAGTAGTTTCGGGTGTTGGTGTGGAATCCTGCACGGGCGCAGGCGCAGGCGAACAGCCGGACGCGACCGTGACAGCCAACACGAGGACGCTTATTGGAATGAAACGCATGAAAATCTCCACAAGTTACGACGCAGGCGTCAGGTTCGTTGCGACATCGGTGGCGTAGGCTTTGTACGCGGGAAGCACGCCCGCGAGCGCGCCTACCGCCGTCATGCCTAGCGGGGTCCAGTATAGCGCAGGGTGAAGCGACCAGACATCCAGCACGACGCCGGTTTGCGCGCGCACGATGACCATTGCCGCTCCGAGTATGACTGCGTAGACCACGAAACCGATTAGCGAACCGATGCCGGCAATCGCGGCGGCTTCGAGCACGATGGCGGAAAACACGGTGGCGCGGCGCGCGCCGAGCGCGCGCAGAATTGCGAACTCGCGCCGGCGTTCGTTGATCGTATTGTAGATGCTCGCGAGAATTGCCGCGGACGCAACGGCAACAACGAGGTAAGCTACGAGCTCGAGCACACGGCTAATCCAGCCGAGTTTATCGAACAATTCCGCCATGACGCGCCCAATCGGATATGCAAGCGTTGCGGCCTTGCCCTGTTTGTTTATCGTCATATCCAGATCGAAGCCGGTTTTAGGGTTTTTGAACTTCAACATCACCGCGCTGACTTCTTTATGTTCATTTTCAATCGCGACGCCGGATTGCGGTTGATATACGTCGCCCGTTCCGCGCAACACGTGTCCGCCCATGCGGAAGATGCCCTCGATGGGAATGAAAATGACGCGGTCAGACGGGCTGTTGGTGGGCTTCAGAATTCCGACGACGGTGTATTCCTCCGCGTGTTTACTGGTTTCGCTGAATGTGAGGCCATGATAAGGGTTGACCACGTCGCCGGGTTTCAGGCCGGTTTGCGCAGCGGCGAAACTACCGATCACCGCTTCGCGCCGCGATGCATCGAAGAAGCGTCCGCCGGATTCCACTGCAAATTTTTGCCCCGCCCGGTACTCAAACGCGGTGAAAATTTCATCCGTTGTTCCGACAACGCGGAAGCCGTGGTAGTTGTCGCCGGTGGCATATGGAATTGCGATGGCGATGCGCCGGTCATTTTTCAGCGCTTCGTACATGCTCCACGGAATGTTGCCGGGCGAAGTTTCAAGGTGGAAGACAGTGTTCAGCACAAGCTGGAGCTGGCTCCCGCGCGCGCCGAGCACCGCGTCGAATCCCAGCTCACCGCCGGTGAATGCTTCGTTGGTTTGGCGTTGAATGCTGAATACGGACATGACGAGTCCGCTAGCCAGCGCCGTTGCCAGCAATGTGACGCAGGTCGACAGCGCGTGTTGGCGGAGGCTCCGGCGGACAATGAGAAGGACTGCCTTTATCATGGCGTCGGCACCGGAGGGGCGGTGGAATTTTGGATTTTAGATTTTAGATTTTGGATTGGGGAGGTGGTGTCGGGAAGTTGGTTAGGAATAACGAAACGCTTGGTTCGCCCAGATTTCTCGCTACCCGCTCGAAATGACGAAGGGGTAGTATTTCGTGCTCGTGCTCGTGCTCGTCCTCGTGCTCGTGCTCGTGCTCGTGCTCGTGCTCGTGCTCGTGCTCGTGCTCGTCCTCGATCTCTCGTCCTCATCTTCATATCGCAGCCGATCCAACCGCCCGATTGATATCCGCAAGGCTCTGCACCTTTTCGAATTGTCCCAGGATATCGCGATCATGCGTGACCAGTAATAGCGCGGCGTTCTGTTCGCGGCAGACTTCGCGGATCAGGTTTAACGCTTCGTTCGCGTGATGGACGTCGAGGTTTCCCGTCGGCTCGTCCGCGAGCACGATCTTCGGGTGGTTGGCAAGCGCGCGCGCGACCGCCACCCTCTGCTGTTGGCCGACGCTGAGTTGGCGTGGCCGGTAGTTCATTCGGTCCTCAAGACCGACCCTTTCGAGCAACGCCTTTGCGTAGGTCGCGTCCGCGCCACGGCCAAACATCATGCCGAGCAGGACGTTTTCGAGCGCGGTATAGCCCTGGAGCAGGTTGAAGGTCTGGAACACGTAGCCGATGGACTGCGCGCGCAGCCGGTCGCGCCCGGCCTCGGACAGCGCGGTAAAATTCTGGCCGTCCAAAATAATCGCGCCGGAGTCCGCTTGGAGGATTCCGGCGATTAGGTTTAGAAAAGTGGTCTTCCCGGACCCACTGCTGCCCTGAAGTGCCGTCTGTTCCGCGACCTCGACCGTGAACCGGGGGATATCGACAATCAGGGTCCGCTCGCCATCGGGCGATACGAACCCTTTTTTCAAGTCGTTGACTTCGAGAACCGCCATGCCGCGGCCGCCCGGAGTTGTCGGTCCTACTTCTTTTCTTTGTGCAGCGTGTGTTTGCGCAGGGTCGAGTTGTACTTTTTGCGCTCGATGCGTCCGGTGACGTTGCGGACGTTTTTGACCGTGTGGTACCGCGAGGTTCCCGGCGCTTCCGTGCACTCTAGGATGACCTGCACGACGTTGCCTTTGGACTTCGCCATGATATGTGCTCCCTTGCTTGCCGGACGCATTGCGCCCGGAATCATTCGTAAATTAGCGCGGTATCATGCCAATTGATAGGTGGCGGTGTCAAATTGGGTCGGGTATCGGGTATCGGGTGTCGGGTGTCGGGGATCGGGTGTCGGGTGTCGGGTGTCGGGTATCGGGTATCGGGTATCGGGTATCGGGTATCGGGTATCGGGTATCGGGTATCGGGTATCGGG
>JAWXCN010000126.1:0-7333 GCA_034408725.1 Candidatus Hydrogenedentota bacterium | reverse complement strand
AGATGATACTGCCTTGCGCGGACCTCGTGTTCCAACCCAGCGAACACGAGAGTTTTGGTCTCGTGCCGCTCGAGGCGATGGCCTGCGAAGTGCCCGTGCTCGGCACCGACAGCGGCGGCGTGCGGGAAGTTGTGGTGAACGGTTCGACGGGGTATCTTTGTGAAGTGGGCGACATCGAGTCGATGGCGGCGCGGGCCATCGAAATTCTCACAAACGAGACGCTCGCCCGTGACATGGGTAAACGCGGGCGGGTCCACGTGCAGGAGAATTTTAATCGTGACAAAATCGTCTCTCACTACGAGTCTTTGTACAATGAGCTTCTGAATCACAAGCATGATGCGGGTGTGAAACATGGAGGGGTGCGAACATGAGTGTCAGCAGGCGAAAGTTTTTGGGCAGCTCGGCCGCGGCGGTCATCGTCGCCGGGACGGTTGCGAAGGGCAAGGTATTCGGCGCGAACGACAAGATTCGCGTGGCGTGCATCGGCACGGGCGGGCGCGGCAAAGACCACGCGCGATTTTTCTCGCAACACTTTTGCACCGAGGTCACCGCGGTATGCGACGTGAACGCCACGATTACCGAGGCGCTCGCGGCGAAAATCAAAGAGACGTCGGGCAAGGCGCCTTTTACCTCCGCCGACATGCGCGAAGTGATGAATCGTGATGATGTGGATGCCGTCAGCACGGCTACGCCAAACCATTGGCACACGCTCGTCGCGATATGGGCCTGCCAGGCCGGCAAGGACGTGTACGTCGAAAAGCCTCTTTCGCACACGGTGTGGGAGGGACGCCAGCTCGTTGCCGCGCAGGAAAAGTACGGGCGCATCGTGCAGCACGGCACGCAAAGCCGGTCGAGCCTGCGCTGGATTCGCGATATCAAGCTCATGCGCGACGGAATCATCGGCGATTTACACACCGCGCGTGGCACGGGATACAAGAACGGCGGCCGCCAGGCGTTGACGTATCACGAGGACAGTGAACCGCCCGAGCACCTGAATTGGCCGCTGTGGCAAGGCCCCGTGCCGGACCATCCGTATAACAAGAATTATGTGCCTTACAACTGGCATTGGTTCTGGCGTTACGGAAACGGCGAGATTGGCAACCAGGGCGTACACGAAATGGATAAGGCGGTTTGGTGCATTAACAAGGGATTGCCGGTGCGCGTGTACAGCGGCGGCGGACGCTACACCTATAAAGACCAGGGCGAAACGCCGAACACCAACACCGCGATCTTCACGTACGCCGACGGCACCGAAATGATTTTTGACGTGCGCAACCGTTTCACCAACCGCGAAGGCGGCGTCGTCGTCGGCGGCACCGTGGCGGAGGACGGCACGATTACCGGCGGGAAATTGCGCGAAGCGCCGGGTTGCGGAAATTTGGCCTACGGCTCGAACGGGTATTACGTCGAAAATGTCGGCTTTTTCGACACGGATGACAAACTGATCGAGATCAACGAGCCCGAACCTGAACAACCCAAGGATGCCAACTTCATTAACTTCACCAACGCGGTGCTGTCGCGCAAACCCGAAGACAACCCGTGCGACGCGCTGGTCGGGCACATCTCGTGCGTGCATTGTCACCTTGCGAATATTTCCTATCGGCTGGGGCGATCACTTAATTTTGACCCCGAGACGGAGAAATTTGTGGGCGACGACGAAGCCAACGCTTTGCTAACGAAGGAATACCGCAAGGGGTTTGAAGTACCGCAATTGGCGTAGAATCGAAGCGTTCAATAGAAAACGCCCGCCCAAAAGGCGGGCGCTTCTTTTTGAAGGGATCGAAATCAATATAGTAGCGCCGCCATTGCCAAGGGCGGCGAGTTTCGGAGCCATTGATACGTTCACTCATAGGAAGAGCATACGGAGCTGCCTCCGGCGCGCGCCGAATCGGATTCAGCGCCGCACCAAAATTCAAAATATTATAGAATCTTGCATTAATTCTTTCGGAGATGAAAATAACGTGCGATCCCAAAAAACCAGGTTTGTTCCAGTCCGGCTTAGCCTGAAAGACATTGCGGGGGGAGGTTATGTTGATGCGCTGGTAGAAGCACACGCAGCGCTTCGCTTCGACGCCGGATTGCCGGCAGGATCGTTGGCCCGAAAGATGTTTCGCCAGCAAGTCGCGCAACGCGTGGATTTCTTTCCATGGGGATTTCAGCAACGGCTGCTGGAATTGTTGCCCGCTGTCGGAACGTCCATCGCGCGACCGCTGATCAAATCCGCCGCGGGCGCAAGCACCATCGGCTTCAACGCCGCGACCAAAACGCATCAAGCGCCATTATCCGGTCTCGGCTATTTTCGCGTCGCTGAAAACGGGGTTCTGTACTTCACCGCGAAGAGCGAACATTACCACGCGCCGCTGGGCCACTACTTTCCTGGCTACGATCTGATCAAGATCGCGCGGAACCTCGGCGTTCCCAATGCAACGCACAATAACACGCGCGGGCACCTGACGCGATTGCTGGAAGAAGCGCTCGTGCGCGCCGCGGCGGGACTGGGCGAAGACGACGCGCGCTATGCACGGCTGTTGTCCGCAAAATCACCGGCAACACCCAACCGCGTGCTCAATCTCGAAACTGGTAGCCTCGCCGCCGAGGCCGCATTGAAAATGGTGCTTGCGCGATTCTACAAGCCACAGCCGGACTCGATCGCGCCGAAGTACACAGGGCGCGTGCCCGTGATCATCGTCATCGGCGATGTCGATGGCGGATTTAACGCGAACTATCACGGCACAACCATGCTGACCCAATTTATGCGGGGAATGTGGAACGAACTGCGGGAAGGTATGGAGCGAGAGCAGCTTTACGTCATTCGCCGCGTGAGTCCGAATGATCGCGCCGGTCTTGACAGCATCTTCAGCGAATACGACACGGGCAAACACAAAATCGCGGCAGTGTTTCACGAGATTGTATTGATGAACTATGCGGGAAAACTGCTCGATAAAAAATTCGTGCGCCATTTGTATCGGTTGGCGAAGAAGCACGACGTGCCCGTGGTCGTCGATGAAATACAGACCGGGATCTGGAGTCCCGAGTTGTTCATGTTTCGTGAATATGGCGTGAAGCCCACGTTCATTGCGATCGGAAAAGGATTCCCCGGCGGCGAGTATTGCGCCTCGCGCATTTTGTTCAGCAGCGAATACGACAACCTTCCGCAATTCGGCGCGCTTGTGACAAATGGCCAGGAAGAGCTGGCGTCGTTGGCGTATCTCGTGACGATGCGCTGGGCACAGGCGAATGCGGAAGTGACATCGGCAGTGGGGGAGTACTATGAATCGCGGCTGCGCGAGCTTGCCGCGCGGCATAAGGACAAGGTTGCGGCGATCGAAGGCCGCCGCCACCTTGCCGGCGTGTATTTTCACGAACTACCGCCCGCGCGCGCGTTCGCGGAGACGCTGAACCGATGCGGGTTCGATATCAGCGTGCAGACGTATAAAGCGGGGTGCCCGCCCAGCGCATTGACAAAACTGCCGCTGATCGCGGGGTATGAGGCGGTGGATTTGCTGTTGGAATGTATGGGGGACGCGCTGGGGTAGGGGTATTGGGAATCGGGTATCGAGATCGCAATCGATTATTCATAGCGCGGGAGCGACGTATTTCTGTTGTGCGCATGTACGAATCGAATTGCTCCGAGACTCGCCGCCCTCGGCGATGGCGGCGCTACTTATGCGGCGCTACTAACTACGCTGCTGCGTTTCATCTTTGAATTTCGTGATAATCCACCACGTCGTGACGAGCGCGGATACCGTAAATAGCGCGTGAACGGGCAATACCGCGGCGTCATCGGCGATGAATTGTGCCCATCCGCCGCCGCCATCCTCTCCAGGAAACCACAGGTCCTTGCTTCCAAATGTGCGCCACGTCGCTACGGCGTAGCACGTCCAGATGATGAGCAGAAAAAGTTGCTGCAACGGGCGTTCGCGCTTCGAGTGATACGCGGTAGCGAAACCCACGAGCACCGTAGATATAACCAATAATACGGCAATCATTGGCGTAGGAACGATATACCCGAAGTGGTCGGTGTCCGTCATGTCGCGCAGCAGGTCTAGCATGGCATGAAAGAATGTCAGGGTGATCGCGATTTGCCAGGCAGCGCGCGTCGAGCGCAGTCCGAAGAAAAAGCATACCGCGGCAAAGAAGATGAAACTGCCAACCATTCGCGCGAAGTCTTTGGCAGCCACGACGGCTAAAGCGGGCATTCCCGATTCCATCCGCTCCATCGCACCGAAGAGTATTGGCAGCGTGACGAACGCCAACACGATAAACGCGACAAGCCCCGCGGTCGGTAGCCATGAATCGCGTTTATCTTCGTTCTCTTCCGGCGGCGAATAGCGGATGAGCAATCCCCGATTCAGATAAGCGCAGAGTCCCAGAAACGCGCCGAAGCTGAACCCGAACGAAAACTCCATCGCCTTCCACCAGCCAAACCATTTCTGCGGGACCGGCAGCGCTGGCCCATACACCAACCACAACGTGCCGCCGCCAAAGCCAAGCCCGCCCCCCAGTGCTCCCCAGAGCGCGAACCGTAGCGGTATCGCGGCATATTCGCCCGAAAGTTTTGTCCGGAGATATGCGAGGAGGCCGATGGCCGCGAAGGTAAGACCTGCCCACGATTCCTCCCGCGGCTTATCGAGCGGATTGGAGAAGTAGATGAGTTTCGGTTCGTTAATCAGTTTCCATCCCAGATAGAATCCAACAATCGTGATGAGAAACGCCGTCATCAAAGTCTTGCGATCATAATGCTGGCGCGTCAAGCCCACGCCCAATACCGCGCCGCCAAGAAGACCCCACACGGTCCCTTTTAAGGTGACGCCCAAAAATCCCCACAACCTTGTATCTATATCTTTTGCCAGGCCCAGCGTCTGACCATAGGTCATATCCCCGCCGTAGCCAATACCCAGCGCGCCAAACATTGCAACGGTAGCGGCAGTCGTCACGTCGTGCTTGAGAAGGAGGCTCAGGCACAGCGCGACATATACGCCCGGAATCAGCGCGCCGAACGGCCCCCCGCCGATGTATCCGCGAAGCCCCCAACCGAGCAGCATTGCAACCGCGGGGAATAAGACGAAGAAGGCAGGGGAATGTGGTTTCGACGATGAGGTCATGTGATGCTCCGCAATGTATCTGCCGTAGGAACCGTGCTTGTATACCATAATTTCAGTCGCAAGTCGTCACGAATTTTCCGTGGATGAAGTCCGGCGCATTGGTATGTTAGGCTCGATTCTTCGTGAATTAACCTAACCCCGGCGCAATGTGATGCAATCCCTGCCATTTGAACCGATCAGTAAAATACTGCTGTTCCTGCACCTGGTAGCGGCAGTGGTCGCGCTTGGCAGCTCGATTCATCTCATGCTCCGTTTGTCGCGCGCGTTGCGTGGCGCATTTTTTCCGCAGGCGCGTCTTCACGCGGCAATTCTCGCGGCTTCATACAGCGTCACTTTCACACTCGGCGGGCTTATCTACCCGGCGTTTCGCATTCGCGTGCGCCACGACTATCTGGATGCGGCGCTTCCGTGGGCGACCGGATTGTTCGAGATCAAGGAGCTCGGCGCATCGCTTGCGCTTTTCTCGGCGATTGGAGTGTGGCTATTGATGCGCGCGGTCGACTTCAAACAGCAAGAGCACCGGCCCTACGCTGTTGCTTGTATCGCCATGACGTCCTATGTATTCATCGTGCTCGCATTTAATGCATGGAGTGGATGGTACCTGGGCACATTGAAGTCGATTTAACCATGAAGAATCCCGCCACAGTCCTCTTATGCGTTTCCATCGCAATTTTCGTTTTTTGCGGATCGTTCCTTTGGAACCCTCCATCGCCGCGCTTCCACCCCATAGAACGGGTCTGGCGGATGCCCGGAGCAGAGGGCCTTGGTCCGGCAATGGGTTGGTATGGCCGGACAGGCGCGGCGATGCTCGCGGGAGCTGGGGCAGGCGGGGCCTGTCTTGTGCTCACGACCGTTGCAAGTCGAAGGAAGCCAATTAGCCTAACCCCGGCAGTAGTCTACATTATAACTGCCATCGCGCTGGCGACCCTGATAGGCGCATCGGCAGGAATCGTCCACGAGCAACGTTCCTGGTTCTACAAAACTCCTTTGGCGCCACCACCCAGCCACGAGTATTAGCCGGGGTTCAATCAATGGAACGCAAGGGCCGCCAGTGTGTTATACTCCTCGTCGGTCTTTTAAGGCGTTCCGGCCCTGCATGATGCAGAAGCAAGCCGTTGTCGGAGGTGCAGTTACATGCGTCGACGGGAATTTTTGAAAGCAGGCGTCGCGGCAGCGGCCGGTGTGGGCATGGCCCCTTGGTCGCGCGCGGACGAATTTGAAGAAGGCCTACGATCCACGGGCATGCCCCACGCCCGGGCCGACTCCGTCATTGTGATTTGGCTACCCGGCGGCATCGCCCAGACCGATACATGGGATCCGAAGCAATTCACCCCGTATTCCGCGGGCATGAAAGGCAGCGAATTGCTCGGCACGTGTCCGAGCATTCCAACGTCCGCGGACGGCATTCTTCTCGGTGAAGGCCTAGAAAACACGGCAGCCATGATGCACCGGGGCGCAATATTGCGCACCCTCACCAACGACACAAAGTTTGGAGCGGTCCATCTCAAGGCGCAATACTTCGCAAAGACCGGCTACCTGTTTCCCGCTGGATTCAAAGCGCCAAGCATGGGCGCGACTGTTTCGCGCACCGTTGGCCGCCGTCACCCGAACGTGCCCGCGTATATCGATATTGGCCGCGATATTAACACCAGCAACGAAGAATACCTTTTCATTAACGAATACATGGGACCAGGCTTCCTGGGCGTGCAACATGCGCCGTTCATGATCCCCGAACCCGCGGAAGGGCTGAAGACGCTCAACGCCGTCGCGGGAATGCGACCCGAACGGCTCGACCGCCGCCAAGCGTATCTCGAAGCCGTCGCGGGCCTGACCGCGCCAGAATTGCGCGAGGCGAACAAGGTCAAGGACTATATGAAGGTGATGGAAGACGCGCGGGCCATGATGGACTCGCCCGTCAAGTCCGCCTTTGATTTCCGCAACGAAGAAAGCGCTGAAACGCTTGCGGCGTACGATGTTGGCCACCGGTTTGGCTGGAGCTGCCTGCTCGCGCGGCGGCTGGTTGAAACGGGCGCGCGCTATGTCGAAGTCGAGTACCAGTACGCGCCGTTCAAAGGTTTCGACATGCACGAAGACGGGCACACTCGCATGGCCGAGATGAAAGCGCACATAGACCGGCCCATCGGCACGTTGTTGAAAGAACTCGACGAGCGCGGTTTGCTAGATCGGACCCTCGTTGTCATCGCGACTGAATTCGGGCGCACTATCGT
>JAWXCN010000125.1:0-28212 GCA_034408725.1 Candidatus Hydrogenedentota bacterium | reverse complement strand
GGTCATTCACCATGCCTATAGCCTGCATGAACGCGTAGCAAATGGTAGTTCCCACAAATTTGAATTCTCGCACGCGCAGGTCTTTGCTCATTGCATCGGATTCAGGCGTGCTGGCGGGGACTTCGCGGAAGGACACCCATTTGTTAATCTTGGGCTTCCCTTCGACAAACCGCCAAATGTAAGCGTCAAAACTCGTGAATTCGTTTTGCACGGCAAGAAATGCGCGCGCATTCACTACCGAAGCCTCGACTTTGAGCCGGTTGCGCACAATCCCTTCGTTCAACAGGAGTTTCTCTTTGCGGCGCGCGTCGTAACGGGCGACCTTCGCGGCGTCAAAGTTGTCATACGCCGCAAGATAGTTGCTCCGCTTCCTCAGAATCGTAGACCACGACAACCCGGCCTGCGCGCCTTCGAGTATCAGAAACTCGAACAACGTTCGGTCATCGCGCACCGGCACGCCCCATTCCGCGTCGTGGTACTCCTGATCGAGCGGGGTCCTCGCCCACTCGCAACGGGTCTTCACTCGATTCGTCCTTTCCTTAAAATTGTCATAAAATCCTTCGAATATCGCGCGCGGAATGCAGAATTCGAATGATGACGATTTG
Source organism: Candidatus Hydrogenedentota bacterium (assembly GCA_034408725.1). Lineage (GTDB taxonomy): Bacteria > Hydrogenedentota > Hydrogenedentia > Hydrogenedentales > SLHB01 > JABWCD01. Next base: position 27,607 of record JAWXCN010000125.1, on the reverse strand, counting down.
ATCAGGCATGAATTGGTAAAAGATCAAGTGCCGTTTGAAGCCAGAGACCGGCCAAATCCGAATATTCGAATATCGTTCCTTTGAGGATTTGTAGATGAGTCCCGTACCAGCCCAGCGCGCCAAATGACTGCACGCTTCATCGATTGCATCATAGAATCGTAATGCTGATTCCGTACTTTCTCTCGCAATGAATGCAGCCTGTTTTTGGGTGTCTTGAATCGCCCGATTCCGAAGTCGTATCGGAAGCTTCAAAGATACTCCGCCGCATCTGGATGATTCTCCACGAACTCCCGCTTTTGCTTTTGCCAAAACTCAGGAGTTGCTTCGACCGCGCCCCCGCTTTCGATGCCATCAAGAAGCAGTTCTTCAAGATGCTCATGATCAATTCGTACGCTATCGTAGTCAAGTAGTGCCTCGATGAAAGGCCCGATCGAGTCGAAGCCATGTTCCGCCGCCTGCTGGTTCAAGCGGATAGCGAGGGCATCTGGCAGGGTTATATTCATGGGGAAAGTATGCCACCATGCTGCGGTTTACCGCAAGGGCGCACGATCTACGACGCCACCGAATCTGTTCGCGACTTCCCAAGCAGCGACGTCTTTGAAAGAAAATAATACGTGGCAAGGCGTAGCGCGCACAAAACAATAATCACGATGCGAATGCCCAAACTCGCGTCATCCAGCGCCAGCGCCAACGCGATCATCAACACCATCATTATCGTGCGGCCAATCGCCAGCGGCACCTCCCACGCGCACAAGTATTCGATCCGCTGAAGCGGGTCTTCCGCGGTCTTCATGATGACTTCCATGCGCAGGCTGAAATGGCTGATTCCGAACATCGCCATCGCCGCGGAGCGCAGCATCGCGAACACGAGCAACGACAACAGCGTGATCGGAAAGAAGAATACGATGCCACTCGCCGCGAGCAACATGGACGACCAGAACAGATGTTGGCGTCGCGTTTCAGGGCGCACCCAATAGCCGAAAACGTACGAAACGACAAGCGCGACAAGCGCCTGGTACGCGGCATAACTACCTACTGTAAACTCGTTGTCCGTTTCCATGAACACCAGAATGCCGAGAAAATTGGTAGGAATCTCGAAAGCACCCGCCAACGTGAACGACGCGAGCATGACGTAGCGCCAGTCCCGGTGCTCTTTCGGTGGAAACAGCGCGCGCTTCAACCGGAACGGGGTCCGGTGCGGATCAGGCGTGAGCCAGAAACTGGCGAGAAACGACAACAGATACAGCACCAGCACCGAGGCGAATACATAGTGGTAGCCTTGCAGCCGGTCGGGAGTCGCCGTGATGATGAACCCGCTGATCAGTGGCGCGCAAAGCCGGGCAAAGTGGCTAATCGCATTCATTATCCCAATGAAATGTTCGCGGCGCCCCGAGGTCGTCACATCGTAATTGATCGTGTTGGCGCCCGCCCAGAACGCGCCCCACGTGATCCCAAGCAACACGCCCAGCGGCAACGTGTAGTTCACCGACTCTTCCTGCAACACCAGCAGCGTCGCATAGTACACCGCGTGCAGAATAATGCCGATGCGGTAAACGTGCAGCCTGTCACGCACCTTCGAGTACCAACCGCAAATCACAAACATGACCGGCGTAACGGAATACAGCGCAAGGTAGTACCAGCAAAGGACCATCAGGTCGTGGCTGTTGCGCCAGAAGTACACGCTGACAAACACCTGGCACAACGCCTCGGCGGCGTTGTACAGACCGGCAAGCACAAACGCGACTTTAGCCTGCGGATGTAGGGCGGGTGAACTCACGGGGAATCTTGGATTTTCGATTTTGGATTTTGGGCTGATGTTCGGCGAACGCGGCTATCTTACAGGAATTCCGCAATTGCCGGCACTCAGGGTTGGGACAACAGTAAGATTTCCCCGGTGCTTGCGGACGCTCCAGCATGGTATCTTGTCGCCGGTGGCGAATAGGGGAAATCAGGCCCGTGAGACGAAGTGCGAACCGCTTGGCTGCGAATGCCACGAGGGCGCCCGGAAAAGCATCGGTATCGGAATCCGGGGCTCGGAGTTCTCCGGCCCGTGGTTAAATAAGGCTTAAACCGTGAACGATGTTGGCATAGGCATTATTGGCTCTAAGTTCATCGCGCAGGTGCATGCTGAATCTTTCAGGCATATTCACGGCGCGAACCTGGTCGCTGTCGCTTCGCCTACGCCGGGAAGCGCGCGGACGTTCGCGGATAAACACGGCGTTCCACACGCATACACTGACTATCGCGAAATGCTCACGCGCGACGATATACACGGCGTGGTGCTGTGCCTCCCAAACTATCTGCATTGCCAGGCCACCATCGACGCTGCCGCGGCCGGTAAACACATTTTGTGCGAAAAGCCAATGTGCATGAATCTCCGCGAAGCGGACACCATGATCGCCGCGTGCGCGCAGGCGGGCGTAACCTTCATGTACGCGGAAGAGTTGTGCTTTGCCCCTAAATACGTGCGCGCGAAACAACTCGCGGATGAGGGTGCGCTGGGCCGCGTCTATCTCGTGAAACAGAGTGAGAAACATTTCGGCCCGCACGCGGACTGGTTTTGGGACGTGAACAAAAGCGGTGGCGGCGTGCTGTTTGACATGGGGTGCCACGGCATCGAGTTTGCCCGCTGGGTGCTGGGCCGGCCGCGCGCGACAAGCGTCTACGCGCATTGCGCGACCTACGTACACGGCGAGCGCACCCGCGGCGAAGACACCGCCGTGCTTATCATCGAATTCGAAAATAATGCAATGGGCCTTATCGAAGAAAGCTGGGCGCGGCAAGGTGGCATGGACGACCGTGCGGAAATCTACGGAAGCGAAGGGGTCACCTACGCCGATCTGCTCCACGGCAATGCACTCGAAACCTACAGCGCTCGCGGATACGGCTATGCCGTCGAGAAAGCCGCCAGCACGCAGGGATGGACCTTCACCTCCTTTGAAGAATTGTGGAACTACGGATTTCCACAGGAACTCCAGCACTTCGTTGACTGCATTCGCAACGGAACGCAGCCATCCGTCACCGCGGAGGATGGCCGCGCCGTGCTCGAAATCATTCAAGCCGCGTATGCGTCTGCCGGCATACATTCGAGGATTACACTTCCCTTCGCAAACGATCCGGACAAACCCATCGATCTTTGGAGGAAAGCATGAAAACGTTTCTGACATCTGCCCACATCATATTCCTTGTACTCGCATTGCCCGCCATTTCCCAAACGAACCCGATGGTCGTCGAGCAACCCGCGAAATCCCCGGAAGAAGAACGCGCATCGTTCACGCTCCCACCGGGATTCGACATCCAGCTCGTCGCGTCCGAACCCGACATCCGCAAGCCGATGCAACTCGCGTTCGACGAAAAGGGGCGCTTACTCGTCACAACCTCGACAAACTACCCGCTCGGCCCCGGTGACGGCGGTAACCCGTCCGACAAGGTCATGCTCATCGAAATCGATGGCGCTTCCGGGAAGGCGACATCCGTCGCGGCCATCGTGGACGGACTCAACATTCCTTCCGGTATCGAAGCGCTGCCGGGCGACCGCATCATTCTTGGCCATGCGCCCGACGTGCTTCTGATCCACCACATAGGCGACAAGGAAGACTCACGTGAGGTGCTCTACACGGGCTTCGCGCGGGACGATACCCACGAAATTCTGAACTCGTTTACCTGGGGCGTCGATGGTTGGCTCTATGCGCTTCAAGGGCAAACCAACAAATCCACGATTAAAGACAAAAGCGGCCGGTTGCTCCCGCTGTATCACGGGAATACGTATCGCATGAAACCCGACGGCTCCAGGATCGAAATTGTCGCGCCGGGCATGAGCAATCCCTGGGGCCAGGCGTTTGACGAACACTACAACCTGTTCGGCTCTGACTGCGAAAGCCGCCCTCTTTGGCAAATCGTGCCGGGGTTTTCTTATCCGGGGTACAGGCAACCCAAGGCGGCCGCGGGCTACGCCCCGCACATTACCGAAGATGGCCACGGCGCAAGTGGGTTCGCGGGCCTCGTGTATTTCGACGCGGAAACGTTCCCGGCCGAAGACCAGCGCACATTGTTTCTCGGAAACGTGATGCAGGGGTTCATTCACCGCGACGGCCTGAAAGGCGATGGATTCACCCGCTTCGCGGACCGCAAACCGGACTTCATGGCATCAAGCGATCCGTGGTTTCGCCCCGTCGATCTCGAACTTGGCCCGGACGGCGCGTTGTATATCGCGGACTGGTACAACGCGGTCATCGCACACGTCGAAGTGCGGCTGGACCATCCCGCGCGCGACAAGGAGCGCGGCCGCATTTGGCGCGTGGTATATCGCGGCACGGAGGAAGAGCGCGCCGACGAGACGCGCAAGGAACAGATCGATCGGCAATTCGCGGGACCGATGCAAACCGACTGGAGCAAAGCCTCCCGCAAACAATTGATCGCCGCCCTCGCGCATCCCCAAACTTGGGTTCGCCGCGCCGCGGCGCAACAACTGGCCTACCGCATGCCGGGCGAAACTCAGCGGCGGCTGGCGCGCATAGCGCGAAATGCCAAGCTGAATGAAACACAACGGGCTGAAGCGCTGTGGTTGCTGGAACGGAATCACGAACTTCCGATTCAGTTGCTGGAACGCATGACGGAAGATGCCAGCTCGCTTGTTCGTGCGCAATCAGCACAACTTATTGGGTCGGCTCTTGCCGGCATGAATTCGACGGACACGTCATCGATTGCGGGGGTAGGTGATCTTTCGAAAGCGTTATTGCGGCTAAGCCGGGATGCGAATCCTGATGCACGTTCGCGCGCCATCATGGCCCTCAGTATGCGCTCTACGGAAAACTCTGCAAAGGAGTTGCTTGGCGCCGCGTTGCCGCCGCGCGAGCAGGACACCTTGCTCCATCACGCGGTCACGGTGTCGTTGAGCAAACATTTCGCAGACGCGTCGATACTCGCATCGGTCGATATGGCGCAATTGGATGCGCAGGCCCGAATTCGTTGCGCGGACGCGCTAGCCGCAACGCCGACGCCCGAAGCAGCGGAGTTGTCAGCAAAATTCCTTGATCAAGCTTTGGTTCCGCGGGAGCACGTCTTGCCCGTTTTGGAGAATGTACTCATGTACGGACAACCCGCGACGTTGCAAGCGCTTTACGCAAACCACAGCGGTCAATCACCGGAAGATGCAAAAACGTACGCGCGAGCAGCGATGAATCGCATTAACGAGCGAAAGGAGATCGCCACTTTTCTTTCATCTGACCTCGAATCAATAGCGCAACGGCTGGCAAGCCAGGCGACCTCAGAGTCAGAACAACTCGCGGTTCATATTGCAATGTTCGTAAACAGCCCATCGTTGAGTGGTGTTGCGGAAAAGGTCATGCGCGGCGACGGCTATGACACGCGCTCGCGGCGTGATGCCGCAATTTGTCTGTTACGCCTTGATCACGAAAAGTTTACACCCACGGTGTTGGAACAGATTACGACGCCCGGCGGCGTCGTCGCAGCCCAGCGCGCGTTTGCGGAGGAACTCGGCGCGCGCGCCAAAACACCGGCACAGGTGGACACGCTCATCACCGCGATTACGCCGGCGTCCGCGGAAATTAAACGCGGCGCGGTGCAGCGCATGCTCACGCAACGGCCCGGCGTCGACCTGTTGTTCGACGCGGTCGAGGCCGGAAAGCTCACGCCGGCAGTCCTTACCCAGCCGCTGTTCGACATCTTTGTGTTCCGTTCGCACAACGACCCAAAATTGAACGAACGATATGACGCGCTCGTTGCGCGCGCGCCCTCCGTGACGGATGACGACGAAAAAGTTATCGCCGCATTAAAAGAAAAATTCGCCGCGCACACACCGGACACCGCGCGCGGGAAAATTGCCTTCGAGAAGAACTGTCTCGTCTGCCACGACATGACGCGTCGCGGCGGCTTGCGCGGTCCGAATATCGAGGGTGTCGGCCAGCGCGGCATCGACCGACTTCTGCAAGATGTGGTGACCCCGAGCCGCGACGTGCATCCGTCGTTCCGCACGACCGTAATCACCACCCGGGACGGCGCCGTCATGAGTGGCCTGCTGCTACGCGAAACGGCGACTCAATGGGTCCTGCTCGACAATGAGGCAAACGAACATACCTTCGCCAGAGCCGAGGTCGAAGACATCAGAAAAGAATGGCTCTCGCCGATGCCTTCGGGCTTCGGGCAGACCCTGCCCGAAGCGGAATTCCTGAATTTGTTGGCCTTCCTGCTCGCGGGCGGAAAATGATTTAGCATCTTGGAGAGCACGCCAGTGTCACTTCGATTCGAATGGGACGAAGAAAAATCACATGCGAATAGGAAGAAGCATTTTGTCACATTCGAGGAAGCCGTAACGGTTTTTGCAGACCCGCTGTCGATAACCATAGAGGATCGTGTACACTCTATTTACGAGAATCGTTATATTGATATTGCTACTTCGCAGCGAGAGCGAGAGCTTGTCGTTGCGTACACAGAGCGGCACGGCAAAATCCGCATAATCAGTAGCCGGGTCGCCACTAAACATGAGCGGATCTGTTATGAAGAAAAACAGCCCTAAAGTTCGCGGCCAAAAAAAAGACGACCTACTTTCGAACTACGACTTCAGTGGGGGGGTTCGCGGAAAGCACCATAGGAAGTACCGAGTCGGCCATGCTCTTTCGGTCAAAAAGCAGGACGGCTCTGTCTCAACGCGTTTCTTTACGTTAAAAGACGGCGCAGTCATGCTTGACCCCTTCGTTAGAGAACACTTTCCCGACTCTAAATCGGTGAACAAGCATTTGCGCGCGCTTATCCCCATCGTGCCCAAAAAGCGTAAGCCCACCCCCCGTACCAAATAGGCCCGCATTGGGCTTAAATGCCCAATGTAAAGCCCCAAGAAGACTTGACTTGGGGATCGGCGTTTGATAAGCTTCCGGCTCCTTCTGGCGTGAAGACGCCTGAATTATGCCTAACGAACGGGTCATTCCCGGAGGATTTGGACTGTGAAGACCTATGTCCCCAAAGAAGGGGAAATAAAAAAGAAGTGGTTCGTGATTGATGCCCAGGACAAAATCCTTGGCCGCGTTGCCGTCGAGGCGGCAAAGCTGTTACGCGGCAAACACAAGCCGCAGTACACGCCCTACCTGGATTGCGGTGATCACGTCATCATCATAAACGCCGAAAAGGCGCGGGTGACCGGCAACAAAGGCGAGCAAAAGATGTATTACCGTCACTCCGGGTATCCCGGCGGGCTGACGGAATACACGTATGACCGCCTCTTGGCAAAGCATCCGACGCGCGCAATGCTGCTCGCAGTCAAAGGCATGCTGCCGCACAACCGCTTGGGCCGAAAACTCGCCACGCACATTCGCGTGTACGCGGGCACGGACCATGAGCACGCGGCGCAAAAACCGGAAGTGTATACGTTCTAAGGGACTGTCCCCAATTTCGCGGGATGACCTGACAGTTTAGAGTAAATTCTGACGCGAAATTGGGCGCTGTCCCAATCCCGCGTTCAAACGACGAGGAATTTATATCCGTGGCAACTGCAACCAACGAAATTATCGCCGTAGGCCGCCGCAAGAGGTCGACGGCCCGCGTCCGCATCAAGCCGGGCACCGGTGTTATCACCGTCAACGGCAGACCCGTCGCGGATTACATGGCGCGCGACGTCCTCGTCATGATGGCGAACCAGCCCTTTGAAACGACGGACAACGTCGGCAAATGGGACGTGCGCGCAAACTGCGCGGGCGGCGGCGTCGCCGGCCAAGCCGGCGCACTGCGTCTCGGCATTGCCCGTGCCCTTGCAAAATTCGACGCGAAGTACATCGCCGTGCTTCGGCGTTACAACCTGCTCACGCGCGACGCCCGCGAGGTCGAACGCAAGAAGTACGGTCAGCCCGGCGCACGCAAGCGTTTCCAGTTCTCCAAGCGGTAAACGAAGTAGATTATTTTTCGGCACGTTACCATCGCTGGTAACGTGCCGTTTTTTTTGAAACACGTTTAACGTAGCTTTGTTGGAAGGGAAATTCGCCACCCCTTGACCCCGGAAACCCATGCCGCTAAAGTGTCGTAATCATGAGCACACATTTGACAGCACCCCGTGAACGAATCGATTCAAGCATTTTTCTTATAAGGGGTCAAAAGGTCATGCTGAGCACTGATCTTGCCGCGCTTTATCAGGTGGAGTCCCGCGCGCTCATCCAGGCGGTCAAACGCAACATAGATCGCTTTCCCGATGACTTCATGTTTCAACTCACTCGGGAGGAAGCCGAGACAGCAAGATCACATTCTGTGATCTTGTTAAAGAAACCAATTTCCGCGCCTTCCAAGCGGGGCCAGAATATCAAGTAGCACGCCGGGATAGCCGGTGACCTTCCCGTTGTATACGTCACCTGGTCCACCCAGAAAATCCCCGATATTTGAGAACCGTGACAGAATCAATTGAAGCCCACCGCCTTCACTTGCTACCCTCTGCAAGTTGTTTTGGGGTTGAACGCAATTTTTTCAGGAGAAGCACATGAAATTGCCCGCGCACATTTTCCGCGAATACGACATCCGCGGAATAGCCGGTAAAGACTTGGACGAGACCACCTACGAGACCGTTGGCAAGGCACTTTGCGCGATGATGAAAGGCAAACTCAAGAAGAAATGCCTCGTGGTTGGACGCGACGGACGACTCACCTCGAAGGCATATGCAAATGCCTTGATCGACGGCATCACGTCCTGCGGCGTAAACGTCATCGATATTGGCGAAGTGCCCACCGGCCTTCTCTATTTTGGATTGTTTACATTGCCCGTGGACGGCGGCGCGATCGTGACCGCGAGCCACAATCCGAAAGAGTACAACGGGCTGAAGGTCGCCATCGGGCATTCAACCATCCACGGCAAGGAAATTCAGAAGCTCCTCCAGGTCGCGCTCGCCGGAAAATTTCCCGCCGCCAAAGGCTCCGTCACGATCACCCGCACGGACATCGTGCCAAAATATATGAAACGCGTGCTCAAAGACGTCAAGCTCAAGCGCAAACTTAAAGTCGTACTCGACGCCGGCAACGGCACGGGCGGGCCCGTCGGCGTGCCGCTATACGAGGCCCTGGGCTGTCAAGTCATTCCACTGTTTTGCGACGTGGACGGCACGTTTCCCAACCATCATCCCGATCCGACTGTCGCGGAAAACCTGAAAGACCTGATCGCGAAAGTAAAGCAGACCAAAGCCGACCTCGGCATTGCCTACGACGGCGACACGGACCGCATCGGCGCGGTAGACGAAAAGGGAAACGTCATCTACGGCGATCAATTGCTGATCCTCTTCGCGCGCGCGGTCTTGAAAGCAAAACCCGGCGCGACCATCATCGGCGAAGTGAAAAGCTCGCGCACGCTCTATGCCGATATTGCCAAGCACGGCGGCAAACCAATCATGTGGAAGACGGGCCACTCGCTCATCAAAGCCGCGATGAAAAAATACAATGCCGAACTCGCCGGCGAAATGAGCGGGCATATGTTCTTCAAACACCGCTGGTATGGATTCGACGACGCCATCTATGCGGGCGCGCGATTGCTCGAAATTGTCGCGGCAGGAAAAAAGCCCCTCTCCGATCACCTTGCAAACGTTCCAAAGATGTACAGCACGCCGGAAATGCGCATCGAGACAAGTGAAGCGAAAAAGTTCGGAATCGTCAGCAAAGCGCAAGACTACTTCAAGAAAGCCGGGTACAACGTCAATACCATCGACGGCGCCCGCATCGAGTTCGAGGATGGCTGGGGACTCGTCCGCGCATCGAATACCTCCCCAGTGCTCGTCATGCGCTGCGAAGCGGAAACGCCGAAACGCCTCGCGGAAATACGGAAACTGATCGAAGGTAAGATTACAGATTTGAGCAAATAGGAATTCCGGAGCGCGGGTTTTCCAACCCGCGAATTCTCGATAAGAAAATCAATCGCGGGTTGGAAAACCCGCGCTCCGGGAATTTACGCGACCACTTCTTTCACGACATGGCCTGCGACATCGGTCAACCGGAAATCGCGGCCTGCGTAGCGGTACGTGAATTTTTCGTGGTCGAACCCTAGTAGGTGAAGCATCGTTGCGTGGAGATCATGGACCTCAAGCGGGTTTTCCTGCGCCTTGAAGCCAAATTCGTCTGTCGCGCCATATACGGTTCCGCCACGGATTCCACCACCGGCCATCCAGACCGAGAAGCCGTAGGGGTTATGGTCGCGGCCTTTCAATGGATCACCGCCTGCGCTTAGCTCGACGGTGGGCGTGCGGCCAAACTCACCACCCCAAAGGATGAGCGTATCGTCGAACATGCCGCGCTGTTTCAGGTCGGTGATCAGCGCCGCGATGGGCTGATCGATTTGTCCCGCGAGACTGCGATGTATACCGATGTCGTCGTGGTTGTCCCAGGGCTGGCCCGCGCCATGCCACAACTGTACGAAACGCACGCCGCGCTCGAGCAACCGCCGCGCGATCAGCGTCTGACGCGCGTGTACGCCTTCTCCGTACATTTGACGGATATGTTCCGGTTCCTTCTCGACGTCGAACGCATCCGCGGCTTCCATCTGCATGCGATACGCCAACTCGAACGATTGCATGCGGGATTCGAGCTTTGCATCCTCTGCGCGGCGTTGCGCATGCGTTTCGTTCAACTCGTGCAACAGGTCCAACTGCCGCCGTTGATCGCTCAATGTCGTGCTGCTATTGCGAATATGCTCGATCAGTTTCTCAAGCTTCGTGTGGTTCGAATCGATATACGTGCCCTGAAACGCGCCGGGAAGGAACCCCGATTGCCAGTTCTCCGCTTCCTTTATTGGATACCCGCCAGGGCACATCGAAATGAAACCCGGCAAATTCTGGTTTTCAGACCCCAGCCCATACGTAATCCACGATCCCATGCTAGGACGGCTCAGCACGGCGTCGCCGCAGTTCATCAACATCAAAGACGGCTCGTGGTTGGGCACTTTCGCTTTCATTGAGCGGATGACGGCGATATCGTCGATGTGTTCCGCGGTCTTCGCAAATATCTCGCTGACTTCTATGCCGCTCTGTCCGTATTTCTTGAACGTAAACGGCGACGGAAACGCTGCACCTGTTTTGCGCTCGGTGCGCAGATACTCCATCGGCAGCGTTTGTCCAGCATACTTTTGCAGCGCGGGCTTGGGATCGAACGTATCGACCGCGGAGGGGCCGCCGTTCAGAAAGAAGTGGATGACGCGCTTTGCCTTGCCCGGAAAGTGAGGCGCGCGCGGCGTGAGCGGATTCACGGTATCCGCGGCGAATGCCTCCTGCATCAACCCCGCGAGTCCGAGTGAGGCCATGCCCATGCCGCACCGGCAGATAAAATCCCGGCGCGTGAGAAAAGCGTCTTCAATGTTGGGCTTGTGATGCTGCATGTTCCAACTCATCAACGTTGGATCATACCACATGACGGCTGGATGCGTCATTCAGCCGCAGTGAAGCACGAATATCATCAATCTGTTGAAAATGGCGCAACTGGTGCATTGCTATTGCTTCGATCCACGCTCCGAGCCGCACGCGTATCAACGGACTGGCAGGACTCGCAAAAGATGGCTTCCGCAAGTTGATGCCGTCCGCGGCGCGGCATCGTACAACCAGCTTGTCCTGCAACGCCCGGAAACGCTCGACGAGACCGTCCAACGCTTGATCGGTCGATGGAGCAAAAATTTTTGGGGCCTTCATTTTGCCACGCTTATTCGGTGTTAGCGGGCCTACGCTTTTAATGAACAACCGGCTGAGAAATGGATAGCGAAACGGACCGTTTCCGCGCCATCCGCGCACACCCGCTTCATCAATCGCAACATCAATTCGCGGCAACAGCATTTCGCCCAAAATGCAAAGATGGTCAACCACCTCCGCAATCGACCATCCACCGGACGCTGGACGTTGATTAAATGTCTCGAAAGTCAGGCCCGCTATCAGCACATCGATTCGATCACGGGCTGAGAGGAAGTGTTCGATATAGCGCTGAAGCTGGTCATTCATGGCACTGTCTGCCATTCTTGCTTTGGACTGCGGCAGCAGAGTCGGCTTCGGGCACGCAACCACTTGGATTCGAGGTGACGCCGCTCAATCAACGAAACTAAACTCATTGGAAAGCAACAACACCTGCGCGTATTGCTCCCAAGGTTCCAATGGAACCGGGCGCGATTCTGGAGGTCCCGCGAAATCTTCCTTCGCGTTCCATTCCGTCTCGTAGTTCGCGCCTTCTTCGGCGGGCGCTGGCGTTGAACGCGCGATCACCGGCGCCCAGCGGAAATCATCGCTGTTCAATTCACCCGCGACATCCACGACGAAATCGAGTGTGTCGCCTTTCGCCACAGCCAGATCCTTCAGATCAACCGCGACATGACTGTTATGAATGGGCCATTCGCCGAGGAGTCCGTGTTTGCTCGAAAGTATTCTCGCGGCAATGCCATTGCCCGCGGGCGTATCGTGATGAACTTCGCCGGAGATCGAGACCGCGCCGGAAATCGGCGATGTCCAGCGGCGAACAACCATGTGTTCCATGTCGTTGCCGGGATGCCCCTTTTCCGCCGCAAGCTTTAGCCAACCCAGTTTTGCATCCGGATACGCACTGCCACCCTGCCACGCTTCGCCCGTGAAATATGGCAAAGGCTCAAATGACTTCATCTGTTTCGTTTCGGCATCGTACGGACCATACCCGTACTGCCACGCGGTACTCGCCACTTTCACAGGCTCCGGTGGAGGCGGCGGCGGCACGCTCGCAAGGAAAACGAGGCCTTTATATATTTCATCTTCACTCGCGGCGCGCTGGTACGCGACGCGATACATCGCTTGCACGCGATCGTCCGTGCGAACTGTCGCGGCGTCCGCTGTCCGCGCTGCAAGCCCGCGCGCTTGTTCCATGAGGAAGGGACTGTTCATAAGGAATAGGGATTGTTGCGGAACGGTGGTGTCGTATCGCTGCGGACTGTGCATGTCAGGGTTTGGAAAATCGAACACACGAAAAACTGCCGGCAGAAACTGACGATCGACATACCCATAGATTGTCCTGCGCGCGGAATACGGCGGCTTGACAATATCAGTCCCGCGCCCGCCCATGGTTGCATCAAGGTTGCCGGACACTGCAAGAATCGCGTCGCGCATCGACTCGAAGTCCAGCCGTTGCCGGTTAAACCTCCACAACAACCGGTTCTCCGGATCAACGGATTCCGCCGCGGCAATATCACCCGCCGATTCGCTCGATTGCTGATACACATTGGACAACATGATGACCCGATGCAGCTTCTTCATCGACCAACCATCACGCACGAATTTCGTAGCAAGCCAATCCAGCAGTTCCGGATGGCTGGGCAATTCGCTTCGTGACCCGAAATCACTCGGCGTCGCCACAAGCCCCTGCCCAAAATGATGCTGCCATATCCTGTTCACCATCACCCGCGCCGTGAGCGGGTTTTCTGCGCTGGCAATCGCGCGGGCAAGTTCCAGACGTCCGCTACCGTGCTCGAACGGCTTGCGATCCGGTCCGGACAATGCCATGAGATACCGGCGCGGGGCTTCATCACCGCGAGTCGCCGGGTTCCCGCGCTTGAATACCCGCGCGTTGCGCTGCTCGGCGCGGTCTTCGAGAATCACCGCATGCGGCGGCGATCCGGGCTGTTCGATGATCGATGCGTCAACCAATCGTTGCAAGCGGCCCAATTCCACGCGCGCGGGCTCGTCGAAGTACCATTCCTGATCCACAATCGCGCCCGACGGCACAGTCACCGGGGAGTCCGCCGCATAAAGGACCTGCCGCAACGCTTCTTCATCGGCATCGGGCAACCTCGCGGGTTGCGGTTCGCCTTTGATCGCGGCCTGCTCCAGCGTATCTCGCCACGATTCGCGCACGCTCTGGAACAATTCACCGTACCGCTCGGCGACATCTTTCATGCTCGTGGGCGGTTTCTCGCGAAACAATCCGGCTACCCGTGTATTGAAAAGGGGCGCGGCCGGAACAGCCTCTGACGTGTCCTTTACAGGTACAGGTTCCACTTTCGGAAACGATGCATCAACATACGTCTTCGCGCTCTCCCCGAATGATTCCGGCGGCATCTGCGCAAACGATTTCCACGGGCCAAAAATCGGGTCTTCCGGCGTGCGCTTAAGCAAGTACGCCTGCCACTTCCGCACAATCGTTGGGTTCATCTCGTCGGCCTGGCGGATTTCGTAAAACTCTTCCGTCGGCAGCGAGTCCGCCTCGAGCACGGCAATGAGATATTCTTTGATTTGCGCCCGCAATCGCGTCGAAAGCGCGGAAGCCTTTTGCTCGAACTGTTTTTGAAATTCCTCAACACGTGCATCGTGTAGCCCGGTATAGGCCTTGAACGCTTCCGTCGGTTCCGGATTGCCGGCAAGTTGCACCGCGCGCTCGCTTGAACCGGCGAACACACCGTACAGCGAGTAGTAGTCTTCCGTTGGAATCGGATCGAATTTGTGATCGTGGCAACGGGCGCACGCAACAGTCAATGCCTGCGTTCCGCGCATGAGGGTGTCAATGCGATCGTCAATGATGTCATGGGTCACGCCGAGAAATCGCCGGCCGAGTGTCAGGAATCCCATCGCCGCAAGATTCTCTTTATTCGCCTCAGTCACAATCTGATCGCCCGCAATTTGAAGCAAGAGAAATTGGTCATACGGTATATCCGCGTTTAGCGCGCCGATCACCCAGTCGCGGTATACATACGAATGAATGAACCGCGCTTCTTCACGGTCGCCGTATACGTACCCTTTCGTATCCGCGTAGCGCGCGACATCAAGCCAATGACGCGCCCAGCGCTCGCCGTACGCCGGAGACGCGAGTAAGCGATCAATCACGGCTGCAAAAGCTTCCGGGGATTCATCGGAAATAAACGCGTCCACTTCGTCAGCGGTGGGCGGCAATCCGGTAAGATCGATTGTCGCCCGCCGAATGAGTGAATGCTTGCTGGCAGGCGGCGCAGGAGCGAGACTTTGCACTTCCAGTTTCGAGAGTATGAACGCATCAATAGGCGTCTGAGGCCAATCCGCGCGCGCGACAACAGGCGGCGCGGGATCGGAAACGGGTTCCAGCGCCCAAAGTTTTTTCTGTGATTGCTTCACGGCATTGGCCGAAAACTCGCGCGGGTCCGGCGCGCCAGACACAATCCACGCGCTGATCGCATCTACAGCCGCCTGATCAAGTTGATGTTTGGGCGGCATCTTCAAATCGGGGTTCTGATAGCGGATTGCTTCGAGCACAAGCGATTGCTCCGGCGCGCCGGGCACGACCGCGGCCTTGCCAGAGGCGCCACCCTTGCGCATGCCCTCGCGCGTATCGAGCAACAAACCGCCTTTGACCGTCTTGCTTTCGGCGCTGTGGCATTCGTAGCAGTTGTCGATCAATATCGGACGGACGCGCTGCTCGAAAAAATCGTATTCCTGTGCCAAGCCATGAATACAGACCAATATTAACGCGCCCAAGCATCCAAAGTACTGCCTAAAACGCCGAGCCGGAGAGCCTCTAGAAAAGTTACTGCTCATATCAATGTGTCGCGCTCGACTGCTATTTCGTTCGATGATCACGAATAGTAGATCCAGCCTTGGCACGAGCAACTCTTGCAGCCTCTTCGCGTTCTGCCCAATATCGTAGTTCATCCGTCAGAGACATATTCTTAGTCGCGTTGTACACGGACAATGCACCTGCACGTTTTACATCCATGCACTTGAACTGTTTAGTCTTTAACGCCATAAATCATCTCCTCGGGCGTATGAATCGCCACAGGCCCGTATCCTCGCGATACGTTGACTGCATTGTACATTGAAATTCTGCGAAAATTCACCAAGTGCTTAAAATTCCAGCTAACCAATGCGGCGCAGCCAGACATGGTCGCAATCGCTACATGCAAGGCGTCCGCCGACCATTTTTGTGAGACAGCGCCGGCCACAAGATATGCATTTCTCAGGTCGAGCATTTCTTCGACTGTCGAAACCAATTCCGCGCTATCGCCGAAACTTTCAAAATAGTCGAGCAGGTATTTCGGTCCAGCTAGAAGTTCTTCTCGCACGAGCGCGGAAATCACCAAGTGAAACTCGCCAGATCGTATCTGCTCAAAAAATTCCGTGCTGGCACTGGCAAACTCTATGTCGAAGCAACCTCCAAAAACCGATGTATCTACATAATCGGGCGATCCATCAAGTCACGAACCGGGATAGGTTCGTCTTCACTTCCCTCGGGTTCTGGCATCACTTCACAGCGGTCCGCGCTTTCAAAAATTCCACCGTCTTTGCCCACGCCTGCTCGCTGGCCTTTTTGTTCGCGCCGTCCTGACCACTTTGTTGACGCAGAAATCCATGACCTGCGCCCTCATAAATTGAATGTTCGAAGGTCTTTTCGAGTTCCTTCATTTTCGCTTCTGTTGGGGCAATAGTCGCGTTCACACGTTCGTCGTTCTGCCCGTAATGCGCCTGGACGGGCGCGACAATGGCCGACAATGTTTCCGGCGCCGGCGCTGTGCCGTAATACACGACCGCGGCGTCCAACTTCGGTTGCTCCACAGCGTAGAGAAAGCTCGACTTGCCGCCCCAGCAAAACCCGATCGTGCCCAACTTGCCGTTGGCCGCCGGCAGCGCAAGACCGTAGTCACGCACGGCATTGAGCCGCTTGACAACTTCCTCGTCGGTCAAGGTGCCGATTGCCGCCCGCGCATTTTCCTTTGCTCCTTCGACGCCGGAGATGAGGTCTGGCGCAATGGCAATGAAACCTTCCGCGGCAAGCGCATCGGCGACGGATTCGATCCATTCGGTCAATCCGAATATTTCGTGAATGACGATAATCACGGGAGCCTTGTCTTTGCTCTCGGGAAAGCTGACCCAGCTTCGGATTTTTGTTTCAGAGCCCGGCAACGCCACTTCGACGTACTCGCTATGACGCGGCGACGCGGCGATGGCAGCCTTCGCGGTATCCGCTCCCGGTGGAATCGCCGCCGCGCTCAATGAAAATGCCGCCGAAAACACACATACCATTGAAAAAATGCTGATTAAACGTTTCATGGCTCATCTCCTCTTTATGAATGCGCCGCTGCCATTTTACTCCAAAATGGAAACTTGCGGCCACCCGCGCTGTAAATCGCGGAGGGCCACTTCGTTTGTCGAAGCGGCCCTCAGATTTCACTACATCGCCGGACGGCGAGGGCCTTACTTGGCCGTTGCCTTGGTGATCTGCTCGATCGCCTGGCGCGCCTCTTCTTTTACCGATTCGTCGTTCTCGAGTTTCTTTGCCAGTTCGAGCGCGCGCGCATCCGCCAGTTGGCCCAATCCGGCCAGCACAAGACGTTTTTCGTCCGGGGTTTTCGCCAACCCCAACGCTTCCTCGAATACTTTCAATTTCGTATCCACGTCCGGTCCGTTTTCATTCATGCGCGCGACGCGGATCATGCCGTTGAACGCCTGTGCCCGGTGCGTTTCGTTCGCCGATTTCGCGGCCATGGCCCGCAGGTCCTCAAGCGTCGCGGCCGTTTCCCATTCGGCAAGCGCGCGCACGGCGGCATTTTGGACCTCCGTCTCCGCCGTTTGCGCCGCCAATTCACGCAAGGTGGCGAGGCCTGTCGAGTCACCCAACCGCCCCAGCACATTGGTCAGAGACGCGCGCACCTTTTCGTCTTTCGCCGCGCTCAATGCCCCCAATATTGCCTGTGCCCGGGCATCGGCTTGCGGAACTTTCTGCGACACCGCGACCACCGCCGCCTCCGCTTGCGACTGAACACCGCTCCCAGCTTTCTTCGCGAGCAAATCAATCAACGCCGGCAATTCACCCGGCCCGCCTAACGCACCCAGCGCATCGAATGCCTTTACCTGAATGGATTCGTCGGAATCTTCAGTCGCCTTTAGCAACATCGGGATCGAAGACGTCGCGCCGCGAACGGCCAGGCTTCGGATCAATTCGCCGCGCGTTGTCGCGTCGGCCCCCGCCATCGCGCCGAGCAGCATCGGGTCTACATCTGTTCCGCGCAACGTGTCGAGACTAGCACTGGCGGCGCGCTTCACCTCATCACTTCCGCTTATTGCGGCGGTCAGCAGCATCGGGACCGTGCCCGCATCGCCAAGCACACCCAGCGCGCGCACCGCCGCTGCCTGGACCGCCGGATCGGCACTCGACGCCAGTTGAGCGACCGCATTCAACGTTGATTTGTCTTCATGCTTCTGCAATACCCCGATGGCAATCACCTGCGCTTCGGGATTCAGACTACCCACAATTTCTGCGACGGGTCCGGCCGCCCGCGGATTCTCGCGCAACAACCCGACTGCCACCGCGCGCAAATATTCGTCATCGCTCTTCAACAATGCTACGAGTTCGCCCTGGGATTTGGTTGGTTCGGCTTTTGCCAACCCTACCATCGCTGCCGCCTGAATACGCGCCGATTCCTTGGCATTCGCAAGTTCTTCGTAAATCGCCGTGGCCTTGCCCTTGTCCCCGCTGGCTAGGTATGCATTCGCGCACGCGATATACGCATCGTCCGCCACCGTCTTTAGTGGTCCGCTACGCGCTTTCGCGACCGCCGCGGCCGCTTCGTCACCTCCGATAAGGCCAAGCGATGCAATCGCCGCCGAGGCGACAGTCTCATCGGTATCGCCCGTCAACGCGGCAAGCGCGCCCAGGGCATCCGCGCTCCTGCGATTCCCCAGAGAGTTGATGATGCCCACGCGCGCGCGCCCGTCTGTCTTCGTCAGCGCATCGATCAACACTTCATCGACTGCGTTGCCTTCAATATTCTCGAGCGTGTAACGCGCCCAGTCCGCGCTTTGCTCGTCTTTCGTCAACATCGGAGCCAGCACCGGAACGGATGCTTCTGTCCCGATAATCATCAGTTGCCGGCACAAAAAATCCACACAATCCGGTGACGGATTCGATTTGAGCAACGCGAGCAGTTTCGTTTCCGCGTCTTTTCGTTCCGCGCCGCCTGCATTGTCCGCTTTGCGCACAAGATCATTCACTATTGTCAACGGTTCACGGCTCTCGCCGAACTTGTACGCGGCAATTTTTTGCAGCGCCTCGTCGAGACTGGGCGATGGTTGCGCCATCGCGCACACACAGACCAAAGAGACGAGCATTGCTCGTACAACATTTCGCATTGATTTCGTTCCTTGCATGGTTTTCATCCTCCCGCCCTTACACAAGCCGCCAGGGCGACCGCGTCGGGACTTCCAACAAGCGGTTGGCCTCGTCGTCGTTGGTGAATACTTCCTTGTCGGGGTCCCACTTCAATGGACGCTCCAGCCGCATCGCAATATTCGCAAGATGGCACATGGTCGCCGTGCGGTGGCCAATCTCCGGCGCCGCAAAACACTCCCCACGCGATACCACGTTGTTAAGGAAATCGCGATGATGCCCCGGGCTTCGGCCCAAATGAATTTCGTCCGGACCGATAATTTCTTTCAACAACGACGACGGCTCGGCTTCGAGGTGCCCGCCGTGAACGTGAATAAACACCCAGCCTTTGTCCCCCTCGAACTTCACGCCGCGCGGGCCCTGCTGCTTGCAGATATACCGCACGCCGTCGCGGAACGTGAAAGAAAACGAATAGTCCATCGCGGTGTTAAACAGGCCCTCCCTCGGGAAATCACCTTTACCTTCGACGTCCACCGGCCCGGTGAGGTCCGTGCCATGCCCCATGCGCGCAAGATCAATGATATGCGCGCCACGGTCCGTCACCTCACCGCCGGAATAATCCATGATATAGCGAAACCAGAAATGACAACGCTTTTCCGTGTACGGCGCCCAGGGCGCCGGACCGAGCCACATGTCGTAGTCAAACCCCTCTGGCACGGGCATCACCGGCTGTGGGGCAATCGGTTCATGATTATCAACCGGAAGGTTGACATGAATCGTGTGCAACTTACCGATACGTCCGTTTCTTACCAGCTCCGCGGCATACCGCGCATTTGTTCGCGATCGCTCGTGGCTCCCCGTTTGGAACACGCGGCCATACTGCTTCACTGCGTCAACCACGCGCCGGCCATCCGCGATGCCGTTCGCGAGCGGTTTCTCCGTGTACATGTCCTTGCCCGCCTTCGCGGCCATTACCGATATGACCGCGTGCCAATGGTCCGGCGAACATATCACTACGGCGTCCACGTCTTCGCGTTCGAGCACCGCGCGAAAATCTGTGTATACCTCGCAGCCCTTATACTCGCCACTCTGCATGAATTGACCGTAGGTCTCATGCACGAGATCACGCGCGTTGCATGCGCGCTGGTAATCCACGTCGCACACGCCCGCGACCTGCGCGTCACGTTGGCCGAGAAATGCCCGCAGGTTCGCAGTCCCCTGACCGCCAACACCAATGGACGCCACGACGATCCGTTCGCTGGGCGGCACAGAGCCGTCCAGACCAAGTACAGACGACGGAACTATGTTCGGCAGTGCGACAACGCCAAGCGCTGTAGCGCCTCCCTGTTTCAAAAATTGCCTGCGACTGAGACCACGCCGCGAGCGCGATTGCTTCATGGTGCTTCCCTCTCTACGTAATGGTTGGATGGGAGCCAGCCCTTGGTGCTCCCGCTTGCGCAAACGCTGATAATACACCCCGGCCAGCCTATCGCCAAATGGGTGGTGACATGGTTGCAAACAACGCTAAAGTCCCCCCTCCGACTCTACGACGTGAGAACATATCTCGAAACTATCGGGATCGAAACCTCGCCACATACCATGAATCTCCACGGCGATTTGTAACGGAACGATGTCGATCAGGAATTGCCAATCCGCGGGAATCTGCGGAAGGTCTATGCATAGGTCCGTTGAATTCCCGGAAATTTTCTGGCCAATCAAAAAAATCGGGCAATCGTATTTACGAAGGTCGCGTACCAGTTGCATGTCCTGTTCACGCGACCGCTCTGCATCGATCCATATCGCAATGCGCGCCCGGCCCGCCGCCAGTATTTCCTGCGGACCGTGCCGGAAAGCCCCGGTGCCCATCGCGGATGATGCCGCGCGCGCCACTTCGATCCACAGCAGCCGCCCTTCGTAACTGCTGGCCATGCTGCCCCCACGCGCAAGGAAAAACGTCGGCGCATTGATGTTCAACCAATCCGATCTTTCGATAACATCGCGCCACGAATGAATGCGGACGCCGGTCTGCGCAAAAGCTGTTGACAGCGATGCCACGAGGGCTTCATCCATCACAGCTGCGCACCGCGCCGCGAGCAATCCTCCGACAAGCCCGGGCGCGGTGTATGTCGCGATGGACGCAGCATTATCGAATTGCACGTTGCACAACAATGCGACGTCAGCGCCCCGTGCTAGAGGACTATCCCCTGCGTTCGTGATAGCGACGATCCGGGCGTTCGCATGCTTCGCCTTCTCAAGCACACGAATAATTTCAATGCTGCGCCCGCTGCGCGACAAAACGATTACTGTCGCGTCCGCCGCGATTGGCCACATGATCTCGAGTTCGGCCGTATCGACTGCGTGCGCGGGGATTCCGTGCATCTGGAACAGATGCTGCACGCCAATCGACGCGTGCCAACTCGCACCAATCCCCGTGATGTATACATGGCGCGACTGATTTACCAGCGACGCCGCGGCGTCGAGTCGCGCCTTCCCACCGCTGCCCATGGTGTACTCAAGACAGGCCTGTAATTCCTGCGGTTGCCGCACAATGTCATTCCAAAGCTTGCTCAAAAAACAGTGTCCCCCGGCAATAGCAGCACGGCCCCGCTACCGCGAAGCGATCTCGTGCCCATGTACGTAGGTATCGAGTCGCCGCTCAATTTTCACGGTAAATACTTCTTGACAAGGTTGCTCCGTTCCCCGAACACCTGCACGTCATTGAATCGCGCGCCATTTTTCCCCGCGGCCCGAATCAACGCAGCCAATGCGGCCCGGTCCGCCACAAGCTTCGCGAGTTCTTCACCCAGCGCCTTCCAATTTTCCAGTGGTACAAACCGCCCACCACCATGTCCATCCACCAAATCTTTCGCATACGCGTTGTCATAACCCACGATCGGTGTCCCCGAAAGCAGCGCCTCGAGCAGGCACCGGGGTGATTCGGGTGTCAGGTGCGCGAATGGCATGATATGACTCCCCCGCAGCACGTCCAACACTACTGCGCGATCGCTGACGAATCCTGGAGCATCAAAATACTCTCCCAACGCCAGCCTTCCCGCGAGCTGCCGCATGTCTTCCAGCATCGGACCGTCGCCAATCCACGTTGCCCGCAAGTTGGCGCCCATTGTTCTCGCATGCGCCACCGCTCGCACCCAGTCGAGAGGCCCTTTGACCGCCGTTGCGCGACCCGCATAACAGACGCGCACCTCGGATGCCGACTCCGCGTCACGCGCCTTTGCTTCCAGGGCTTCCGGCGAAATGCAGTCTTCCGGCTTCGTGTGGACGTCGTGTACGTTGTGGTTGTTCTTGCACCACGCGCAATAGACCTGATAACAATCGTAGCCGTGCCACAGTCCCAACGCGCAATGCCGGGCGAGGTGCGCGTGCAACTGTTTCATTAACGGCGCTTCAATGCCGGCGCGCAGGCGCCGTTTAAGTCCATGCGCGCGCGCCGCGCGTTTCACCGCGACATGATTCACAATGTCAACGTGCAAAGAATATTCGCGCCTCTGCTTGATTGCTTCGAGCGCGCCCACGGACGCCCAATCTCCCACAAGCCCCCACAATCCGAATTGAAGATAGCGGCTGCGCGCAATGAGACCGGCAAGCAGCCCGCGCGTCGCTCGATACGTGCGAAGGCACGTGCCCACGCCAAACGCCCAGGGTAGTGGCACAAATTCGACGCGATCACGGCACGCGATCTCCCGAGTGTCTTTCCAGACGGCCGAGCTGTCCGCTTCAACACGGTCCTCGGGTACCACCGGACAAGCGACCACCAACGAGGAAAAGTTGTCGGCCCAACGCTCAATGCCATTGCACGCCTGGGCCTCCAACAGCAAATGATTGCCCACCTTCCGGTAGCACACGGGCAACACAAGCAGCATACTGGTGTCTTGTTTCATGTAAATTGGACGATTAACCCCTGAAATCCGTCGCCCAGTCAGTCCCGTGTCACGCCGCCGGGCTCAACAACGCCCACGCGCGCTTTCGATACCGCGACTTCAAAAATTTTGCCACGCCGCGTGCGCCGAATCAATATCTCGCACCCCGCTTCGCGGTATATCTCGTTTACTTTTGGCAACCGGCCCATGCGCTCAATGAGCCACGCGGACGTGCTGCCCCGCACGTTTTCAAGCGGAACCCCGAGCACGTCGTCAAGTTTCGAGGCTGGAAACCCGCCGCCAACCATCCACGTGCCCCCGCTGAGCGCGTGGCACATCCGCGGCAACCGGTCAAACTCGTCTTCCAATTCTCCGACCAATTCTTCAACCAAGTCTTCCATGGTAATAAGTCCGAGGGTTTTTCCCTTTTCATCGCGTACCAGCGCCACGTGTACGTGTTGCTCGACAAACATCCGCAACAACTCCGCCGCCGATTCGTCTTTCGCCACAAAATGAACTGGACGGATGATGCCGCGCAGACTCGGATCCGCGGGGTTCGTTCGCGCGCGATACACCATTTCCTTGAAATTGATGTAACCCAACACCCGATCATGGTCCCCGTCTTCGCAAATAGGGAATCTCGTGTGCGGATCCCAATGCGCCGTCATTACGGCGTCAGTCATCGTTTGAGACGTGGTTAAAAACGTAATCTGATCGACCGGCAGCATTACATCGCCTACCTCGGTAAATGCCATCTTTGTGGCATTCTTGATAATCCGCTCCTCGTGCGGGCCAATCAGCTTCGACAGACGCGCCAGCCCCGCAAGCGACGCGATCTCCTCGACCGTTTCACGATGATTCTCCTTGCGGCCCCGTCCTTCAAAAGGCCGGTTCATCAGATTGATCAATGCAATCAGCGGAGACGTCGCGCGCACAACCGCGTACAACATCCATCCGGTGACCGGCGCGATGGCGGTGTTATACCGCACGCCCAGCGTCTTTGGTAAGATTTCGGTGAACTGCAGAATGAGAACGGCAAACACCAGCGAATACACCGCCAACCATTCTTTTCCATATAGACTCTCGAATTGCGCGCCCGCAACTGTTGCGCCGACAGTGTGCGACAACGTGTTAAACACGAGAATGACTGCTATCGGCCTGGAAATGTCGCCCTTCAGTTTTTGCCAAGTGGAGACCGCCCCTGGATGCGTTTCCGCCATTTGCGCTACCTGGGTCGGGGTGAGACTAAGCAAGGTTGCCTCGAGCAGCGAACACAACGCGGATACGGTCATGGCAATTGCCATCGCGGTAATCAAAACGGTCATTGGTGTTTCCCTTGACGCCGCAACTGCACCTGTTTGGAGCACCACGCGGCAACGGTGTCTCCAGGCTACTGTAGAGCATTGACCGCCCCTCCGCACGCGCGCCGCGTTGCCTTTGCAACGCAAAGCACTTGACAGACCACCCGGCCCGCGGTATACTTGCCCCCATGAACCCGTCGCCAAAGCCCGCACCACAACCGGATGACGACCCAGTCAATCTGCATGTCCTCGCAATGGACAATCTCAAGTTCATCCGCGAAACCATGGAGCGATCAACTTCGTTTACTGCCGTGCCGGGCTGGGGCACCGTGAGTATGGGCGTCGTCGCGCTCATTGGCGCTGGCGCTGCGCGCATGGCCCCCCATGCCGACGGGTGGTTGCTGACGTGGATAGCCACTGCATCAGCCGCGGTCGCTTGCGGGTTTGCAGCCATGCTCACAAAGGCCCGCCTAGCCAATGAATCGGTTTTTGACAGCCCGGGCCGGCGGTTCTGGCTGGGCTTGATCCCCACACTCGGCGCCGGCGTGGTGTTCACACTCGTCTTTTACCGGGACGGAAATTTTGGCCTGATGCCCGGCGCGTGGCTACTCCTCTACGGGGCCGGCGTCGTTACCGCGGGTGCTTATTCCGTGCGCATCGTGCCCGTGATGGGCGCGTGCATCACCGCCCTCGGTATCGCGGCGCTATTGGCGCCCCAAGCGTGGGGTGACTGGTTTATGGCAGCGGGATTCGGCGGCATGCAACTTGTCTTTGGATATATCATTGCGAGGAAGTATGGCGGGTAAAACAAATACAGCAAAACGGGGCGAACCACGCGTTCCGTCTGCGCGCAAAGCGGACCCGGTCGAGACTACGGCATTTGATCGCGTAATACACGAGCGGCTGCGCCTGGCGATCGTGAGCGCCCTCGCAGTGAACGAAACCTTGTCGTTTAACGAACTAAAACGGATTCTTCGCACCACCGACGGGAACCTTAGCGTGCATGCGCGCAAACTGGAAGAGGCAGGATACATCGACTGCACCAAATATTTTGAAGGGCGCATGCCTAAGACCGATTTCAAGATTACGGATAAAGGCCGGAAAACGCTCGAGAAATATCTTGCGCACATGGAATCGTTAATCCGGCGCGTGCGCGAAGGATAGGCGCCCGCGCCTGTCTCTTTTTTTGGATTCGCTCTTTGTAGTACAAAGGTCTTTGTCGATAGATGCCGGGAGTCAGACTTGGAGGGAGACAATAGCATGCGCCGTGTACTTACCGCCGCCAAGTATCTACCCTCGACCAAGGGCATACATGTCGCAATCATCATGGACGGGAACGGCCGCTGGGCAACATCGCTGGGCCAACCCCGCGCCGAAGGCCACCGGGCAGGCGCACAATCGGTGAGGCGCATTGTCGAAGCCGCGCCATCCGTCGGCGTACAAGCGCTCACCCTCTATGCATTTTCGCGCGACAACTGGTCGCGCCCCGCCGATGAAGTCGAAAACCTGATGATGCTGCTGCGAGAATTCATCGATAGCGAGCAGCAGCGATGCCTGCGCGAGGGTGTGCGCATGCAAGTTATCGGCTCACGCCAGCGTTTGGACTACGCGCTCCTGAAAAGTATAGCAGCGGCTGAATCGGCAACTGCGCATGGCACACGGCTTGACCTTCGAATCGCGCTGGATTATTCATCACGCGATGCCATTCTTGCCGCTGCCCGTCGATACCTCGGACACCAGCGGCAAAATCCCGATGGCCTCTCACAGTACCTCGCGGGCGATGGCAGTACCCGTCCCGTCCCCAACGTAGACCTGTTGATCCGCACCGGCGGCGAACAACGATTAAGCGACTTCCTGCTATGGGAATGCGCCTATGCGGAACTGTATTTCACCTCCGTCTTGTGGCCCGATTTTTCGGACACGGATTTTCGCCAGGCCGTCCACGAGTTCCATCGCCGCGAACGCCGCTTTGGCAAGATCGAAAACGCGTCCCCGGCCGCAAAGGAGTATTGGCTCCGATGAAGCCGGGGACGCGCACCCCGCCGGGTCTATTTTTTCTTCGCGCTCGCGCCGTTGGCCCACAAATGCTGAATGGGAACGGCATAAATATCATTGCCAAAGGGCACGATGGTATCGCCGTTATAAAGCACGACGCCACGATGGAATTTGTTGCGGAGTGCTTCGCGCATCACCATCATGCCCGTGAGGTCCCTTTTTCGAATCGTTGCGGAGGCCTTCACCTCGATTCCCACAACTTTCCGTCCTCCCGGCGCCTCCAGTACAAGGTCCACCTCGTTTCCCGAATAGTCGCGAAAATGGTACACATCCGGGCGCGTCGCAGACCACGTGCGCTGCTTGAGAATTTCGACCGCCACGAAGTTCTCGAACAGCGCGCCTTTCGCGTGCGCGTCCTGCGCGATATCCTCGTGCGTGACGTTTAACAAGTGCGCCAGCAATCCAGTATCGACCAGATACACCTTCTCCGATTTCATCAGGCGTTTGGCGCGGTTCGCAAACCACGGCCGGACATTGATGGTCATGAAGACTGCGTTCAACAACGCCACGTAACGTTTAAGCGTAATCTGATTCAGCCCCGCGTCGCGCGCGAGGTCGGCATAATTCAGCAACCCCGCCGCGCGCGCCGCAAGCAGCGAAAGCAGCCGCGGCAGTTCCGTCAGTCCGGCAATGTTCGAGAGGTCCCGTACTTCACGTTCGATAACCGCGCTGATATACGCGCCAAACCACGCCCTGCGCCGATCCGGGTTGGTCCGGGCAGTGGCTTCCGGAAATCCCCCCTGAACTATCCGGTCTAGCATGCTCGCCGGAGAGACCTTCGGTTGCGCCACGGGCGACAGTGGCCCGCTTGCGAAAAGGCGATCAATGAACGTTTCTTTTGTGGAATGCAGTTCTCCCTGCGATAGCGGCCAGAGCGTCAGCACTTCCATGCGTCCCGCCAAGGTATCAGCCAACCGGGGACGATTGAGCACGTGCGCCGATCCGGTTAACAGAAAACGGCCAGGCCTCCGGTCGCGGTCCACGCTTGCCTTGATTGCGAGGAGGAGATCGGGCACCCGTTGAATCTCATCTATCACCACGGGCCCCGTCAGTCCCGCGATGAACCCTGCCGGGTCATCCTTCGCCATTCCCAATATGGTCAGATCGTCGAATGACATATACGTTGCGGGATGCGGTCCTTCGGCAATGGAGCGCGCAAGGGTGCTCTTGCCCGTTTGGCGCGCGCCATGAATCACCACGACGGGCGTATCGGCGAGGGCGTCGATCACGGCCGGGGTGATATTGCGGTGGTGCTGGAGCGCGGACCGCATGGAAAATCCTCTTCGTATGAGATTCAATCAGTCGATATTATAAAATATAACATATATTATTT
>JAWXCN010000124.1:0-59424 GCA_034408725.1 Candidatus Hydrogenedentota bacterium | reverse complement strand
CAGATGGTCTACCCTTACCGTGTGCGCACACAAAGCCGTCGCCCCTAAACAGCCAAAGCGGTGTCTGCGCTACCCGCTTCGCCACCGCAGTCCAAATAGTCCGATCCCAATCGCCGCGAATCCGAAGCACAGGAATTCAATCAAACACCCGAAACCATATAATCGTAAACAGCGCCGCCACCCCGTCGCGCCACGTAATTTTCTTCCCCTCCGCATACCCGCGTCCGCTATACGAAATCGGCACCTCGTAAATCCGATACCCACGTTTCGCGACCTTCGCGGTAAACTCCGGCTCGAAACCAAACCGTTCCGACCGGAATTCCAAGTCCCTCAGAATCTCCGCGCGAAACGCCTTGTAGCACGTCTCCATGTCCGTCAGGTTGATATTGGTCAGCGCATTCGACAACAGCGTCAAAAATTTGTTTCCCACCGAATGCCAAAACAACAGCACCCGATGCGTGCCGCCCAAAAATCGCGATCCATATACCACGTCCGCGCGCCCGTCCAGCAGCGGTTCCAACAAAATCGCATAATCGCGCGGGTCATATTCCAGGTCCGCATCCTGGATGATCACGTAGTCGCCCGTTACCCGCGAAAAACCCGTCCGCAACGCCGCGCCCTTGCCCCGGTTCTGCTCATGCCGCAACGCAACAATTCCATTGCCAACCGATACCGTCTCAACCTGTGCCCAAGTCCCATCCGTTGAAGCGTCATCAACAATAATGATCTCCGTCTCATACGGCGCCGCCCGCACGCGCTCGATCACCTGAGCAATCGTCTGCGCCTCGTTAAACGCCGGAATAACCACCGAAAGTTTCATTGCCAACAAGCATAGCCATCATCCCCCATCGAGTCCACGCCAAATCACTCTTCCTCTCTTCCTGCCAGCCCGCAAAATGGACGAGCTCGCGGAGCGTTGCTCGTCTAAAATCGTAAACGGTGGGACATATGGCTGGCCTTCATCCACCCGTCATACTGTTCGTTCATGACATGGCAGTTGGCGCATGCGCGGGGATCGTTGGTGAGATACGAGGTACCTTTGGCGTAGACGAACGTATATCCGCCGACACCGAGTAGTACGCCCAACCCTACGCTGACAATGATTCCGAACGTGAGAATTGCCCGTTGCACAACGGCGTTTGCCCTTTCAAGGTCTCCCCACGCCTACGGTATCGCAAGCGTCGCAACACAGCAAACGGGCGCGACAGCGTCCGTACCGGTTGGCTCGTCAATGTTTCCTTGATTGCCTCCATGCGGGGCAATATACTCCCCCACGAATTATCTTCACGGGTACCTTCCACGCGGTTTTCAATCAGGGGAGACAACTGGGTTTGCTTGGCGACGCGGCAATACCGTCCAGATGGACATACGCGGGCATCTTCTTCGTCGCGCTTTCGACCCTGATGTTTGAAATTCTGCTCACGCGGATTTTCAGCGTGACAATGTGGTACCACTTCGCGTTTGTCGCAGTCTCGGTCGCAATGTTTGGGCTGACTTTTGGCGCGATGCTGGTTTACCGATTTCCCGCGTTCTTCCGCACTGAATTTACGAAGCAACATCTGGCCTTTTTTGGGGTCGCCTTCTCGGTAACCGTAGTCCTTGGTTTTTTGACGCAACAGAGCGTCCCTTTCGTGACCGACCCTTCGGCTTCTGTTATCAGCTATTACGCGATTGGCTTGAATTACCTGGCAATCTCCATACCGTTTATTGCCAGCGGAATCTGTATTTGCCTCGTGCTTACACGTTTTCCCCTGAATGTCGGCTCCCTTTATGCAGCCGATCTTGTAGGGGCGGCGGGCGGGTGTATCGCCATTCTGCTGGTGCTTTCGGTAGCCGATGCCACGACTGCGGTGTTCGTCGTTGCGACGCTTGCGGGCCTCGGGGCAGTTTGCTTTGCGCGTGACCAGTCGAATGCGACGGTGCGGCGCTGGGCCACACGCGCGACACTCGCACTGGGCGTGATCGCGCTGGCGCAGGGGGCTTCTTACCATCTCGGATCGCCGATGATACGGCTCCTGTGGGTCATGGGGGCGATCGATACGCCGTCGCTGTACGAGCGATGGAACGTGCATTCCCGCGTCATCGCGCGGGGAACGCCGGAAGAGTATAGCCGGCCCGTGAACATGGGCCTGAGCAATGTTTATCCGGGCACGCCGCGGGTTCGTCAATTGATGCTGTGCATCGACGTGATCGGCGCGACGATGGTCACCTGGAACGATCCTGCTCGTAGCGAGGAGCTCGATTTTCTGAAGTGGGTCATTCCGAATATCACCCATCACATCCGACCCGATGCGGATGTCCTTGTCGTGGGCGTCGGCGGCGGCGTGGATATTCTGTCGGCGCTGGTGCTCGATCAGAAGTCCGTCAAGGGCGTCGAAATCAATAGTTCGATTCTTGACGCAATTACCAATCGATTCTCCGAAATGTCGCCTCACTTGAAGGACCCGCGCGTCACTCTCGTGAACGACGAAGGTCGCAGCGCAATCGCGCGCGATCCCAACAGTTATGACATGATTCAGTTCACTTACGTGGACACGTTTGCGGCGAGCGCCGCAGGCGCGTTTGTGCTCACCGAGAATGGGCTTTATACCATCGAGGCGTGGACGAGCTACCTCGACCATCTCAAACCCAACGGCATTTTGACCGTATCGCATTTTTATCTCCGCGAGTTGCCGGTCCAGGTTTATCGCATGCTCGCCCTTGCGGTGGCCTCGCTGCAGGAGATAGGCGTAGAAAACCCAGAGCGGCATATCGTGCTGGTGCGCAAGGAGGAAGGCCATCAGTCCGGAATCGGCAAGGGGCACGATGACATCGCGACGATACTCGTGTCGCGCGACCCTTTTTCCGAGGAAGATCTCGATGCGCTGGATTCGCTCTGTACAAAGATGTCGTTCCAGGTGCTGCAGAGTCCGCGCACCTCTGCAGACTCGAACTTCGCCGACATCGCGAGCGGACGCGAGCCCGCGGAGCTTCTTTCGAAATATGCCGTAAACGTTTCGGCGCCAACGGATGACAGTCCGTTCTTCTTTCACACCCTTCGGCTGACTGGTATTTTCGATCCGGCCCTGAACGAACAGGGCGTGCTTTCAGTGAACTATCGTGCCATTCGCATCTTGGCGTTTCTGTTGTTCGGCGTAACGCTGCTTACTGCGATCTGCATACTGGGTCCGTTATTGCTTAAGAAGGAACTACCGGCCCCGGGACGACCGCTTCCCTTTCTGGGATTCTTCACGGCGATCGGTCTTGGATTCATGCTGATCGAAATTGCGCAGATGCAGCGGTTCAGCATTTTCCTCGGCCATCCGGTTTACGGGCTTGCCGTGGTTCTCTTTAGTCTCCTGATCTCGAGTGGCATCGGAAGCATGATGACCTCGGGGATTTCGCCGGAATCGGGCAGCCGCTCCGCACAGATTCGATTGGCGATGCTTGTCGTGTTGCTGATTGTGTTTGGTTTTATCACCACCCCGCTCACCGAAATGTTTCGCAGCGAATCCAATCCGGTTCGAATCGGCGTTGCCGTCCTGGTCCTGATTCCCATGGGTCTCGTGATGGGCATGGCCTTCCCCATCGGCATGCGCTTCGCAAGCCTTGCGTACCCCACCATGACCGCGTGGTTCTGGGGCATCAATGGAGCCGCGTCCGTTTGCGGGTCTGTGCTCGCGATCGCAGTCGCGATTGCGTATGGGATTTCCGACACTTATATCATCGGAATCCTGTGTTATGTCGCTGCTGCGATCATGTTTGCCTGGGCGTCTCGCCGCGCGCGGACCGTCAAGCTTTAGTCTCGATCCGCGACCACTCGCCTCCCCTGTCCGCACTTTATCTGACGTCCACACCGAATGCGCATACGTTTTTTTGAATTGACGCGTAATCGGTTTACAACCCGCCATTGAATTGCGGGAGATTCGCAAAGGAGGAAAAAGGGATTCGTCAATCTATAGTCGCCCGTTACCCGCGAAAATCCCGTCCGCAACGCCGCGCCCTTGCCCCGGTTCTGCTCATGCCGCAACGCAACAATTCCATTGCCAACCGATACCGTCTCGACCTGTGCCCAAGTCCCGTCCGTCGAAGCGTCGTCAACAACAATAATCTCTGTCACATACGGCACGGCCCGCACGCGCTCGATCACCCGAGCAATCGTCTGCGCCTCGTTAAACGCCGGAATAACAACCGAAAGTTTCATTGCCAACAAGCATAGCCATCATCCCCCATCGAGTCCACGCCAAATCACTCTTCCTCTCTTCCTGTCTTCCTCTCTAATCACTAATCACTACTCGCCACTGGCGCAGCCGCGCCACGAAGGAGTATTCTCGCCGTCATGCGACGCCGCGTCACACCCAGACCAATCGACCAGCCCGCAAAATGGACGAGCACGGACCGCTTTGCCGTCAAAGTTGCGCTCGCCGTTTCTCTGCTCGCTACTGTGCTCGTCGTCGTTGCCGGCATATTCTTTCGCGAACCCAACGCGGCCACCGCCATCGAGACAACGCCGCAACCTATATTGGCCACCGTAGCACCGCCTGAAGCCGCGCAACCCGAGTCGTCACCCGCGCACATCCCGGACGCGTCCACGGACTTCGTACTCACTGTCGCGGCCGCTACACCCGCCCCAGACAAACCGGATAATTCGACGGGACCATTAACGATTCGGCCCAGCGACAACATCATTCTTAAAAACGTCACGCGCTTCGGCCTGAACATCGGCGCGCGCACAACCTACGGCGCGGCGCAGCACCTCAAAAACATTGTGCCCAACCCCGGCTTCGAGTCCGGCGTGTTCGCGAGCATGATTCACTCGGCCAAAGGAGCCACGGCCTCGCGCGTCCCGCAAGCGTTCTGGGACACCGACTGGACACGCGACGACTACGGCATCGGACAGCCAAAAGGATTTTGGGACGGCGGCGAATATGAATTTCTCTACGGCGCGGCGAAAGGCCGTTCTGGCCGCATCACCCGGTTCGCGCTGGAAAACCACGAGAATATTTTTTATCTCGATGGCGGCGGGCCCGCCCCGTCCGAATGGGACGTATTGGTCGTGCGCCGCGAATTGCCCGGCATTGCGTCCGGGCCGCGCATGGACACTGCAAGCGTCGTCATGGGCGATGTGCCGCCCGGAAGTCCCGGTACGCAATCGCTTCGCATCACGCCCGGCGACCAGGGCCGGTTCATCATGTATCTCGACAGCCTGTGGCGTGATGGCGACAAAAGCGCCGGCAAACTGTTGCGCGTTCGCGGCGATTGGAAGATCGAATTCTGGGCGAAAAGCCTTACCAACGCGGGACGCATCCGTGTGTTTTTCGGACGCGAAGGCGAAGGCGCGTTTTTCGACGAAATGGTCCCCCTCACCAGCGATTGGCAAAAAATCGAGCGCACGTTTGCCGTCGCGGACGACGCCGACAAAGCCGGCCCATACGCAGCAGACGCCTATCATCCTCTATTGACCATTGGAATCAGCGTCGAGAATCCCGGTGGAGAAATCCTCATCGATGATGCCACCATTGAGCCGGACGGCCATACTAACCCAACGCCATTCACGGATACGTTCGTAAACCGATTGAAAGAACTGCAACCCGGCGTGCTTCGCAACTGGAGTTCGCAGCACGGCGATACCCTCGAGAATCAGGTGTCGGAGCCGTTCGCGCGCAAGACCAACGGCTACAACCCAAGACAACGCGCCGCCGGCGAATGGGGCTTTTCGCTACACGAGTTTTTACAGCTTTGCCAGGTCACCGGCGCGGAACCCTGGTACGTCATGCCGCCCATGTGGAGCGCCACCGAAGTGCGCCAGCTCATGGAATATCTTGCGGCGCCCGCGAACAGCGCTCATCCGTTCGCGCAACGGCGCGCAAACCTCGGCCAACAGGCCCCGTGGACGGAAGTATTCTCCCGCATCCATCTCGAATTCGGAAATGAAATGTGGGGCGAAGCATCCGCAAACGATCCCTTCTTCGGAGCGTCCGCTCTCGGCGGCGATCGTCTCGGCACAATCGCGAATGAAAGGTTCGCGCTGTTGCGCGAAAGCAGCTTTTACAATCCCGATGCGTTCAACTTCATTATCGGCGGACAAGCGTATTATCCCGGCCGGCAAAGTGAAATCGATCGCACGGGAAACAATCACAACGAGATCGCGCTTGCTCCATATTTCGGCGATGACAAACAACACGCCAACGATGACGAACTGTTCTACCCGCTGTTCGCCCGGCCATTTCAGGATGTCACGACCGGTCGCGTAAAGGCTTCACAATCAGAACTCGACAAGTCCGGCAAAAACACCGGCCTCGCGATCTATGAACTGAACTTCCACACCACTGGCGGCGATTCGCCCATCGACATCACCAACGATTTCGTCACCGGCGCTGGGGGCGCGCTTGCCATGCCGCTGTACATGCTTGTTTATCAGCGCGACATCGGCGCGAAAAACCAATGCGCCTTCACCGCGCTGCAATTTTCGTTCGGCATCAGCGACAACCGCTATGTGCGCGTGTGGGGACTGCTCCGCGATATCGCCGCCACCGCGCGCAAACGCCCGACCTGGCTTGGCCTCGAACTCGTGAATCGCGTCATGCAGGGCGACATGGTCGCGGTAGACATCGAAGGCGCGCGCGAAACATGGACCCAAAAACCCATGAACAGCGTCGAAGAGGAAATCCCTGTTCCCTACGTCCACGCATTCGCGTACAAGAAGGGGAACACGCGCAGTCTCATTCTATTCAATCTCAACCTTCGCGAATCCACCCCTGTTAATATCGCGATCGAAGCCAACGGCGAAATCACCCGCCATCAGCTAGCCCCCGATTCCCTCCACGACGACAACGAAGACACGGAAAACGTGCGCATGCTCACCGATACATTGACAGCAGCATCGCCGTTGGAAATCGAATTGCCGAAGCATTCAATTTCCGCGCTGCAATGGGTAACCCACGATTGAGAAGTACTATGCGCGTTCAAAGCTCAACAGCGTTCAGCAAAGCGATGACAAGTTTGGTAATGTCGTGCTTCTACAAACTCTTTCCACCCCGGATGCAAGATTACAACCTTTCGCCCGACGAAACTATCGAAACGCTATCCGGAAAGTACAAGGACTTGGAAAGCGCGAGTGGATTGGGCGCCGCTGCATCGCTTATTTTTTGCTGGGTGGCTTCCCATCTTGCGTTGTTGGGTATTGCCAAAATTCATGCAAATTCTTTGGGGGATGCACCGTATAAACTGGTTGTTCACGGAGTTTGGCTAATGTTTCCAACTCTCGCGTTCGGGTTCTTGTTGGGCTTTATCCTGATTGAGTATCTTTTCTCGCTATATCTCGGCGATCGGAAATTGGAATATAGAATCTTCCAGGAAATGAAGTACGGACGAATCGCAAGACTCAAAGTTATCTACGTTCTGGGTCCATTGTGTATTTTACCGTTTATCGCCACCTATGCATTGATCGATACCTATACCCTTATCGGTCCGAATCAAATTGTCATTGACCGGTTCGCCAAATTTGTCCCTGAGGAATATGAATTCAGCGAGGTAAAGCGTATCCTGTTGACGCCGATCCGCCCGGCTACAAGTAACGAAAATTTGCTGCGCTACGAAATTCAATTTCACAATAATGCCCGATGGAATAGCGAAAACAATGTCTCATTCGCAAGCGACAAGATACTCAAGGAAATAGCGTCGTTCGTTTCGACACGAGCGGGCATACCAATCGAATCCGTTTCCCAATTGGACAGCGATGTGGAAGAACCATAAATCCGAGTTTCTCCGTTTTGTACTATAAGTTCCCACTCCTCTGGATTAACATCGTGTTCCCCAACGGTCGAATACTGAATGGCATGTTAGACGCTCTACTATTCCTTCGCACTCTTCGTGGTAAAAAGCCTTCGTCCGAGGAGGTATAAACTTAATTCGCGCGGAGCCGTTTACGTTTCAAGGGTTCAACCGTCAGTCGAAGTCCAAGCGCATTGAGAATTTGAGATACTGTCTCAAGGCGGGGCTTGGCTTCCTTCTCATCCGAAAGAATCTTGTAGAGCGCTTTCTGGCTAAGCCCGGCCTCTCTGGCAAGCGCTTCATATCCGCGAACCTCGGCGATGTCCCGAATCGCCATAAGCAGCGCCTCAGGCATATCTGAATTCTCCTCCACAGAAGCTTTCAAATACGCCAACTGATTCTCGGTGCTCTTCAGCCATTCAAAAAGCCCTTCGTTATAGGGTTTGCTTGATTTACCCATGGTTTTTCCTTTTGTAATCCAGCCAATAAGATTTGGCAGTCTCAATGTCTCGCCGTTGCGATCCCTTATCGCCTCCGCATAGCAGAATAATTATTTCATCTCCGAGCGTACCAAAATAAACCCGGTACCCGCTCCCAAACATGGGCCGCAATTCACTGACACCTTCTCCGGCCGGTCTGACGCTTCAATGCATATCATGCAAATGCTTTTCCACTCCGTGTCCGCGCGGCGACATTTAGAATCTATTCGATCCATTCCGGCACATCCTCAGAGCGGACAAAGGCGACATGGCCGTCTTTGTATAGCACGTTTCGTCCCGGGGGCATGTGGGCCTGATCGACCTTTTCGCGAACGATGGAGCCGTCATTCCCGTTCGCGACGAATTCGTATGCGCTCCACATGTCCATGTCATCGAGCGTGCGATGCGTGTTTCGGCCAGATGGGCAAGCGAAAACATTCGCGTCATTAAGATACTTCGGATATAGATCGCTCATTTTCGATGGGCGGGTGTCGCTGTGTTCATTTGTGTAATTCTCGATCGCGATCGCAATTTGCTTCAAATTGTTTTGGCATGATGCGCGTTGCGCCGCTTCCCGAGAACGTGCAAACGCGGGAAGCACGATCGCCGCGACGATTCCCAGCATTGCCAACACGAACGGCGTGATCACCACGAGTAACGCGGCGATAATCACCCACCGGAGTACGTTTCGTGACCTTCCTCCCGCTTCGTGTACAACGACGCGTTCCACAAAATGCGGCGGGGGAACGCTTGGCGTGACTTGTTCGTCGCCCTTCCTCGGCGCCGGCTTCCCGCTCTCCTTGTTTTGGCTGCTCAACATCGACGAGTCTTCGACAATGCTTTCCGGTGAGCCCACCGCCGCCAAGGTCTGCCGAAGTATGTTCAACGTTATCAGCGAACCGGATTCCTGCTCGACTTTTGTCGCAATGTGATCGCGCAAACCAGACACAATTTCTTCCGCGTCTTCTCCAGACGACTTTGCCAGCGCGCGCACTTGCTTCAAATACCCATCGAGAAATTCGGTTGCTTCCGGCGTCCACTCAGCCATGGGGTACCTCGCTTTCATGCTGGAAGCGGACCACGCCGCCCGCCAGTTCGTTCCAATACGTGTTCATCGTTGCCCGCATGCGATGCCCCGCGGGCGAGAGCGTGTAATACTTCCTCGCGGGCCCACTGGTCGATTCCGCAAGCCGCGTCGTGACAAGCCCGAGACGCTTCAGCCGCGATAGGAGCGGGTAGATAGTCCCTTCCGTGACGACCAAGCCCTTTACTTCCGACAATTGCTTCACCAGGTCGTAGCCATACACGTCGCCCTTGGCGAGTACGTTCACGATGCACAGCTCCAGCAAACCCTTTCGTAGCTGGGTGGTCCAGTTATCGATGTCGTCGTTCGCAGTGTCATTCATGAGTCTATACACTGTATCACATACTACAATGTATTACAAAGTATTTAGTGAATAGCTATAAATTAATGAATTGGCGCACGTTACAGAGTAATTAGTAAATAATTAACCCCTCGTCTCCCAAAACCGCTCTGCTCCGATTCGGAAATCATGCCCCGGCCCACCGCACTGCATCGCCGTGGGCAAATCAGTAGACAACTTGGGTGAGATGTCAGATGCCGGCCCATCACTCCAGAGAGGCGATTGACCCCTACTGCCAACGCAAGTAACATGGAGCCATGAACGTCGTATTAATGATTCGCGCCCTCCCCGCAGTCGTGGCGCTAAACATGTTCGTCGGCTTCGCCGCCGTGGCCGAAGACGCAAACCCAAGCGCGGGCGATCAACTGCTTCGGCGGCTGGACCGGATCGAAGCTGCGATCTCGTCGTCTACACCCCGGACGGTCCGTTTCAACCGCGATATCCGGCCCATCCTCGCGGAACATTGCTTCAAATGCCACGGACCGGACGAGAAACAGCGCAAGGGCGACTTGCGGTTGGATAACGCTGACGCGGCGCGCGAGGCATTGTCCCCGGGAAAACCGGACGCAAGCGAAGTCATCAAACGTATTACTACCCACGATCTCGACGACCGCATGCCTCCCGCGGCCGTCCAAACGGCGCTGAGCGCGCAACAGATCGCGACCCTCAACGCCTGGATCGCCGAAGGCGCGCAATACGAACCACACTGGTCGTTTGTGAAACCCGAACGCCCCGAAGTGCCCGCTATAAAACTTGCCGATTGGCCGCGCAACCCCATCGACAATTTTATCCTTGCGCGCCTCGAATCAAACGGCATTTCGCCATCGCCGGAAGCGGATCGCCGCACGCTCGCCCGCCGGGTTCATCTCGATCTCATCGGCTTGCCACCTGCTCCAGAAGCTGTCGAGACCTTCGTCAACGATGCGGATTCAAACGCCTATGAAAAGCTTATCGACAGCCTGCTCGCTTCGCCGCATTTCGGTGAACGCTGGGGCAGACACTGGCTTGACGTGGCGCGTTACGCCGATTCGGACGGATACGGCATCGACGCGGCGCGGCCGATTTATAAATACCGCGACTGGGTAATTGACGCATTCAACGCCGACATGCCCTTCGACGAGTTCGCGACGAAACAGCTTGCCGGCGATCAGTTACCGGAGGCGACACTCAGCGATCAGGTCGCGACGGGATTCCACCGCAACACCATGATCAACATGGAAGGCGGCGTCGACCCCGAAGAGTTTCGCATCGTCTCGATCATCGATCGCGTGAACACCACGGGCACGGTATTTCTCGGCCTCACCGTGGGTTGCGCGCAGTGCCACACGCAC
This sequence comes from Candidatus Hydrogenedentota bacterium, assembly GCA_034408725.1. Lineage (GTDB taxonomy): Bacteria > Hydrogenedentota > Hydrogenedentia > Hydrogenedentales > SLHB01 > JABWCD01. The sequence goes on along the minus strand of JAWXCN010000124.1, from coordinate 48,438 downwards.
AAGTACGATCCGATATCACACGCGGAGTATTACCAGTTCTATGCGTTCTTCAACAACGACGACGAAATCAACATAGACCTGCCCACACCGGATCAGGAAGAGCAACTCCACGCCGCGCGCGTGCTGGTCGATACAGCGCAACGCGCGCTCGATACTTACATCAACGCCGTTGAAGACTACTTGCTTACAGATTGGGAAAAAGCATTGCCTGCGGATACGCGCGCAAGTTTTGTCGCAAGCGTACAACAGGGACTCACCCTTCCGCGCGCCGAACGGCATCCCGATCAAACGAGGGCAATTCGCGCAATCTTTTTCAAGGACGATCCCGAGTACACCTGGCGCACCGCGGACGTGAACGAAGCTCAACGCAAAGTGCCCGGCGTGCCCTCTTCCATGGTGCTGCGCAAGCGCGCCGAGCCGCGCGAGACGCACATCCACCTCGCCGGTGATTTCACGCGTCACGGTGATAAAGTAGCCCCCGCGACGCCCGCGGTGCTCCATGCGCTGCCAGCGAACGGTCCAGCGCCGACTCGCCTTGATCTCGCGCAGTGGGTCGTCCATCCCGATAATCCCCTGACGGCGCGCGTAACGGTGAACCGCTTTTGGCAACACCTGTTCGGACGCGGCATCGTTGAAACGGAAAATGACTTCGGCACGCAGGGCATGTTGCCGACGCACTCGGAATTGCTGGATTGGCTCGCCACGGAATTCGTTGCGCAAGGTTGGAGCATGAAAGCAATGGTCCGCCTCATACTTACGTCCGCGACCTATCGCCAAACATCGGCCATGCGGCCCGACCTCGACGAGATTGATCCCTTGAACAAAATGCTTGCGCGTCAGCCGCGCCTGCGGTTGGATGCCGAAATTCTGCGCGACAGCGGACTCACCGCGTCCGGCCTTCTAAACCCGGCCGTCGGTGGCCCGAGCGTGTATCCGCCTCAACCGGATGGAATCATGTCGCAGCAAAAAGTCGCGCGTGCTTGGGCCGCCAGCGAAGGACCGGACCGGTACCGCCGCGGAATGTACACGTTCTTCTGGCGGGCCTCGCCGCATCCGTCCTTGATCTTGTTTGATGCGCCCGACGCCATCCAGGCATGCACGCGCCGCAATCGGTCAAATACTCCGTTGCAGGCATTGACGCTGTTGAACGAACAATCCTGCGTCGAACAGGCAAAAGAACTCGCCGCGCGCCTGATGAGTGAACCCGCGGCCGATTCCGCGCGTATCGCGCGCGCATTCGAGTTGTGTCTTGCGCGGACTCCGCGCGAATCGGAAATGAATACATTGCTCGCAATGCTCGAACAGGAACGCGCCGTCGCAACGAATGAATTGGACCCCTGGATTTCGCTGGGCCGCGTGATGTTGAACCTCGACGAGTTTGTTACCCGGGAGTAAGGCACATGATGAACGAACGTTGCCAGCATCTGCGCACGGAACAGGACGCGCTACGACAAGTTACGCGCCGGCATTTTTTTCAAAAATGCGGCGTTGGGCTTGGCGCATACGCCTTGGCCGGCATGCTCGGCAGCGAGGCACACGCTGAGTCACCGCTGGCACCCGTGAACCCGCTAGCCCCCAAGGCAGGTCACTTTCCCGCGCGCGCGAAAAACGTCATCCTGTTGTTCATGGCTGGCGGGCCGAGCCAGCTTGAGTTGTTCGACTACAAACCAAAACTCCAGGAACTCAACGGTGACGTCGTGCCGCAATCGTTCATGGAAGGCAAGCGCTTCGCATTCATGGACACGTTTTTGCAGGAACCGCCAAAATTGCTGGGGACGCGACGGAAATTCGCGCAGCACGGCGCATGCGGCGCATGGGTGTCCGAATGTCTGCCGCACACCAGCACAATCGTGGATGATATTTCGTTTATTAAAACCCTCGCCACCGATCAGCCAAACCATGCGCCAGCTAAAATATTCATGAACACCGGCAGCGCACAGTTTGGCAGTCCGTCCATGGGCGCTTGGGTCACCTACGGCATCGGCAGCGAATCGCAGGACCTGCCTGGGTTTGTCGTGTTGCAATCCGGCGAACGCGGCATCCGCGGCGGCGCGGCGAATTGGTCGAACGGATTTTTACCGTCCGCGCATCAGGGGGTTTCGTTTCGCAACAGCGGCGATCCTATCCTGAATTTGAGCACGCCCGAAGGTTATACCGCTGAACGCCAACGCACGGTGATCGACACCGTAAACGCAATCAACCGCGATCACCTCGATGTAGTCGGCGACCCGGAAATCGCGGCGCGCATCGCCTCGTACGAGATGGCGTACAAAATGCAATCCAGCGCGCCAGAGCTCATGGACCTCTCCGGCGAATCGCCGGAAACTTTAGCGATGTATGGTGTTGAGCCAGGCAAGCCGTCCTACGCCTACAACTGCATTCTCGCGCGCCGCATGATCGAGCGTGGTGTCCGGTTCGTGCAGTGTTACCACACAAGCTGGGACCACCACGGCGGTAATACAGAGAATCTTACGAACTGTCTTGATGAAGTCTGCATGGACGTCGATCAGGCGTCCGCCGCGCTGGTGAAAGACCTCAAGCAGCGCGGATTGCTGAATGACACGCTGGTGATATGGTGCGGCGAATTTGGCCGCACGCCCATGGGCGAAATTCGCGACACCGTGGGCCGTAACCATCACATCGAATGCACCACAATGTGGATGGCCGGCGGAGGCGTGAAAGCGGGCTTCACCATCGGCGCTACCGACGAACTCGGATTCTCGCCCGTCGAAGACCGCGTCCACGTCCACGATCTACACGCGACGCTTTTGCATCTTCTCGGCATTGAACACACGCGATTGACGTATCGGTTCAAGGGCCGCGATTTCCGCCTTACGGATGTCGCCGGGAATGTGGTGCATAAGCTGCTCGCGTAACCGCGATCAAGTAGCGGCTCCATTGCCAAGCGCGGCGCCACTTAACACAACAACCGCATAACGTATGGCGTCTATAAAGCCGACTCATTACCGCACGAGGTACTCAAATACAGCCTGCAAATTATCATCCGGCGAATGCACGCTCCTTACACCCATCTTAGGCTCCGCCAATAATGCATTTATTTCATCATAAAATGTGTTCGCATCGCGCGTAAAGAACGTCACCGCACCATCGTCCCCAAATTTCACGTCCACAATGTGCGCCTCGTTCATCAGTTCCCCGGCAAGCCGTCGCGGATGCTCGCAACGGACTGTCACCGAATGCGGATGCGCGTCGATCAACGCGCGCACCTCGCGCACTTCGCCATGCGCCAACACGCTGCCCCGGTTAATCAATACAATCGTCTGCGTCACGCTTTCAATCTCGTACAAAACGTGACTCGACACAATCACCGTCTTGCCTTCACGTCCAAGGCCACGTATCAACTCGAACACCGCCGCGCGCCCCAGCGGGTCAAGGCCCGTCATCGGTTCATCCAGAAACAGAATGTCTGGCGAATGCGCAAAGCTTTGCGCCAGCTTCACGCGCTGCCGCATGCCGCGGCTATAGGCCGCAATCGGGTCGTGCATGCGCGAGGTCATACCCACGCGCTCAATGCACTCGAGCGCCGCCTTGCGCGCAGCCCGCGGCGACATCCCGGTGCAGCGGGTAAGCCAATAGACAAACTCGTAGCCCGTCATGTCGTCGTAATAGTTCTCGCGCTCCGGGCACAATCCGATCCGCCGCAGCAACGGATAGTTGCACCAGGTTGATTCGCCCAACACTGTCGCTTCGCCCTTGCTCGGACGCGCCTGTCCCGTACAGAGGTTCATGATGGTGGATTTGCCGGCGCCGTTCGGACCGAGCAAACCGGTTACGCCGGGGCCGATGTCGAAGTTGACGTTGTTCAACGCGACGACTTCCCCGTACCACTTCGATACGTTGTGAAACGAGACGGCGTTCACGCGGATATTTCCACGGCGCGAATGCGCCGGAAAATGAGTATGGCGCACACCAGCGACAGCGCGACGTACCCAACGAGAATATAAGTCCACGGCACGGTAATCCGCGTGCGGCCGCCAAACATCAGGTCGGCCATATGCGTCATGCTGCGCACAAAACTGAGGCAAATCAGGTTGCGCTCCCGCAACACAAGCGCCAGCACCGCCGCGGCCGCGCTGTTCATGAAAATCAGCGCGCACACAATCACCGAGGCCCATCCCGTGCTCTTGCTCAAAGCCGAACACGCCATCACCAGCAACGCCGCCGGCACGACAAACAGAAGCGAGTACGCTACGCACATTGGCAGAATCCAGGCGTTCGTTGACAAGAACTCTCCCGCCGACGTGGGCGCGAGCAACACGTGTAACAGGAACAGCGTTACTGAACCCCCAACGGTCAACCCCAAGGGCACGTAACATACGGCAGCGACTTTCCCGATGAAGTATTCAAACCGCGTCAATGGTTTTGCGAAATACACCTCAAGCAGATTGTTCCGGTAATCGTTGCAAATAGAACCACCACCGATCAGCAGACAAAACACATAGACGAATGGCGTCGTCATACCGAGATAAATTTTGAAAAACCGCGCATCGATGTTTGCGAACTGCACCTGCTTGATAATGTTGCGCATTAGCGCGCTTGGATTCGTGGTCATCAGGTCCGTCACCACGAGGATGAACAGGCAAATCAAAAACGGCAGCAATGACAGCAACAGCAGCCGCCGGTAGATTGGCGCGCTCTTCGCAACGCGCAACTCTTGCGCGGCAACTTCGATCCAGCGCTTCCGCGCGCGATACCGCGGCTCCCAGCGTTTATAGGTTTGTTCGTAAATTGGCATGGGATTTAGTCAGGAAGTGAAGAAGGCAGGAAGACAGGAAGACAGGAAGGCAGGAGGACGAAGAGAAGAAGCAAGATGGGAAAAAACGACGAACAGCAGCGTTGGAGCACGCAACTCGAAGCATCCAGTCCCATCTTACTCACTTCCCCGCTTCCTCACTTCCTGCCTTCCTCACTCACTCCCTCGCTTCCTGCCTTCTTAAGCTTGCGCCACAGGGTATTTCTCCCTACGCCGAGCTTGCGCGCCGCCTTCGACCGATTGCCTTTGCACTGGCGCAACACCGCCAGAATATGTTCTGTCTCAATTGCTTCAAGTCCGCGAGTGTCCGTAACATCCGGCGAGATTGTCCCGCCCGAGGCTCGCCGGACCATGATATCCGCTTCGCCGGGTTGCAAGGGCAAATAAATATAGCCGTACACGCCCTTTTGCATCGCGCTGACCGCTTGGCGAATCTGTGTCGCGCCTGCAAGCACCAGGACGGGAGCATCACCCGCCGCCGCGGCACTCGCGGCAATGTCCTCGAAGACGATCACTTCCGGACCTTTGCTCACGATCTCGTGGCCAGACGCCTGCAACATCATTTGCAGCGTCATCCGGTTCGCAGGGTCAGCCACTCGAAGTTCAACGCGCACCATGCCAGAACGCTAGCCGATGCGGTAGTACGAAGTCTAGGGAGGGCGGGTGTCCCCGCCCGCCACCTTTGTTTCCCGCCCGCTTCCTTTTTTCTCACCCGCCTACTTTGCAATTGCCACATGCGCTCGCCGTCTTTATAGTGATGCTCTGACTGCGCGAATCGAGGGAGGACTTTCATGACCGGTTTTGAACACGTCTGCCGCAGCCACTTGACCCCACTCACGTTCATCGAACGGGGACGGCAGGTCTACCCCAACAAGGTAGCTGTGGTCCATGGCGAACGCCGCTACACGCATGCCGAATTTGCGGCCCGCGTCAGCCGGCTCGCATCCGCATTGCGCGCGGCTGGATTGAACAAGGGCGACCGTGTCGCGTTCCTCTGCGCAAACACGCCGCCGATGCTCGAGGCGCATTTCGCGGTCCCTCTGGCCGGCGGCGTACTGGTGTGCATCAATACACGCCTCGCCCCCAACGAAATCAAATATATTCTCAATCATTCCGGATCATCGTTCCTGTTTATCGACACTGAATTCACCGAGCACATCAAACCCATTCTCGGCGGCCTCGAAACCGTTCGTCATATCATCAATTGCGCCGACCTGCCCGAATGCGCGCGGCTTGATGGCCCCGAATACGAAGACTTCATCGCGAAGGGAAATCCTGAACCCCAGCCCTGGGTGCTCGAAGATGAAATGGACACTATCTCGATCAACTACACCAGCGGTACAACCGGCATGCCCAAGGGCGTTGTGTTCTCGCATCGCGGCGGGTATCTGAACTCGATTGGCGTTGGCCTCGAATCGGGGTTGCGCCACGAGAGTGTGTATCTCTGGACCTTGCCCATGTTCCATTGCAACGGCTGGTGCTTCACCTGGGGTGTGATCGCGCTGGGTGGCACGCATGTGTGCATGCGCAAATTCGAACCGGAGCAAACATGGAAACTCGTGAAGTCCGAGGGCGCCACGCATTTCAACGGCGCGCCGGTTGTGCTTATCGCGCTTATCAATTCTCCGTCTCGACCGAAGCGGGTCGACAAACCTATCACCATCACCACCGGCGGTGCGCCGCCATCGCCCACGCTGATTGGCAACATGGAAGAGCTCGGCGCGAAACTTGTCCACATTTACGGACTCACCGAAACCTATGGCCCCTACACGGTCTGCGCGCCACAGACGGAATGGAGCACGTTGCCGCTGGATGCGCGCGCGAAACTCATGGCGCGGCAGGGCGTGCGCTTTGTCATGGCCGATGGCCTGCGCGTGGTCGATGAAGAAATGAACGACGTGCCCGCGGATGGTCAGTCGATGGGCGAAGTCGTCATGCGCGGCAACCTCGTTATGAAGGGGTATTACAACGATCGCGAAGCCACCGAAAAAGCGTTTCGCGGCGGCTGGTTCCATAGCGGCGACGTCGCCGTGCTGCATCCCGACGGCTACATCGAACTCCGCGACCGCAGCAAGGACATCATCATCAGCGGCGGCGAAAACATTTCGTCCATCGAAGTCGAGCAGGCGCTCTATCGCCACGCCTGCGTGCTTGAATGCGCCGTCATCGGCGTGCCCCACGAGAAATGGGGCGAAACACCCAAAGCATTCATCACGCTAAAAGAAGGCGCAACCGCCACGCACGAAGAGCTCATCGCGTTCTGCCGCGCCGAAATCGCCCACTACAAATGCCCGACCGCCATTGAGTTCATCGCACTACCAAAAACCAGCACCGGTAAAATCCAGAAATTTGTCCTCCGCGAAAAAGAATGGAAGGGCTACGACACCCGGATCCGCGGCGCGTAGTCATTTAGCGAAGATTCCACGGATCCTTAGTCGCTCGGTGTGCCTTTCGATAATTTCCGCGTTCAGACTTTTTAGAAACCAATGACATGATAAAATAACACTGTCAATTTCAAGGAGACTTCATTGGATGTTGTGGAGATATTGAACGACGCGAAGGAAGCGTTGGCCAAAACGTTCGGCCCCCGGCTTAGGCATGTTATCCATTACGGTTCGACATGCCGTGGCGACGCTCAAGTACACAGCGACGTGGATTTCCTCGTTGTGCTTCAGGGGCCCATTCAGTTGGGGGAGGACCTTGATACGATTATTCGGACACTTTATCCGATTCAACTTCAGATCGACGCGCCAATTCACGCTATCCCCGTTGATGAAACGGATTACGATGCGGGTGAATTCGGATTGTATCGCAGTGCGAAGAGGGATGGAGTCGTTTTGTGACGGAGGAAGCAGGCGACTTCTGGACGAGAGCATTGCGCGCTTTGGATACTGCAAAGACCATTGTGAAATCTGATCCCGATGCATCCGCCTCGCGCTCACACTATGCAGCATTCTACGCGGTAGCAGCCTGGCTTGCGCTACGCAACACAGGCGATTACGGCGGCAGGCTACACGTGAATCAAGCCGAGGCAGAATCCGCAGTGCAACGAGCACAAGAAATTGTGGAAGTGGTAGCAAGTTTACTCCGTATTAAAACGTGACTAGCTGTATAGTTAATGGCCGTAAACACGGAAGCGCGAGGAGAATAAAACGTGCCGGAAATAACAACACTCGATGCAACCGCGCAGGCGGAGCTGGTACGAAAAAAGGAAGTGTCGCCGGAGGAATTGCTGGATGCGTCGATTGAGCGCGTTGAGCGGCTCAATCCCGCAATCAATTGCGTGGTCACTTCGCTGTACGACGAGGCGCGCGCGGCGATCAAGGCGGGGTTGCCGGATGGGCCGTTTACCGGTGTGCCTTACATGTTGAAGGATTTGTTCGCGGCATACGCGGGCACGCGCATGACTTTTGGCTCGAATCTTTGCGAAAACTTTATCTCGCCGCACGATTCCGAGTTGGTCGCGCGACTGAAACGCGCGGGGCTCGTGATCATGGGCAAGACCAGTACGCCAGAATTCGGAATATTGCCTACCACCGAGCCGCACCGGTTTGGTCCGTGTCGAAACCCGTGGAACACGGACCACAGCGTCGGCGGATCGAGTGGCGGGTCTGCCGCGGCGGTCGCGTGCGGCATGGTGCCCGCGGCGCACGGCAACGACGGCGGCGGGTCAATTCGCATTCCCGCGTCATGCTGCGGATTGTTCGGGTTGAAGCCCACGCGCGGGCGCAACCCGCTCGGACCGGACGTCGGCGACGTGCAGAACGGGCTTGTAAGCGAGCACGCATTGACGCGCACGGTTCGCGACAGCGCCGCGTTGCTCGACGCAACGGCGGGACCAGACATTGGCGATCCGTATTACGCGCCGCCGCAAGAACGCCCCTACACGGAAGAACTCAAGCGCGATCCCGGGAAGCTGCGCATCGCATTCTCCACCATTGCACCTACCGGGGTGCCGGTACACGACGACTGCATTGCCGCCGTACACAACGCCGCAAAACTCTGCGAATCACTCGGCCACCATGTTGAAGAAGTGTTTCCATCGCTCGATGGCCCCGGCCTATTCCATCCTTTCGTGACGGTATTTTCGGCCGGCCCCGGTTGGGCCATTGACGGCATGGCATTGGCCGCGGGGGTCACGCCGTCCCAGGACAAAGTCGAACCGCTTTCCTGGGCGATGTACGAACAAATGCAGCAGGTGAGTTGCACGCAATACCTCTTGTCGATCACCTACCTTCAACAAGTCGCGCGCCAGATCGCGCACTTCATGAAGGACTACGACCTGTTGCTAACGCCGACTGTAGCGCAGCCGCCGCTTCCCATCGGTTCATACGATTCGCCCGATGACCCGATGCACGGATTCATGGTTGCCGGGATGTTCGCGCCGTTCACGCCGCTGTGCAATTTTACGGGGCAACCGGCAATGAACGTGCCGTTACACTGGAATGCCGAAGGGCTTCCGATCGGCTCGCATTTTGTTGCCCGGTTCGGAGATGAAGCGACGCTGTTCCGTCTCGCCGCGCAACTCGAAACTGCGCGACCCTGGATCACCAAACAACCCCCGATATTTGGATAGACACATGCGACTGTCAGCTTTATTCGTCGCGCTGCTTGGCGTCGCGATCGGTTTTGCGCAGGAAGATATTTCCGTCGTCGACGAACTCACCCTCGCCCGTGGCGTATCGAAACCATTCACGATTAACGTGCCGCCCGTTCCTGAAGGGAAGCGCTCCGTGCTCACGCTTCTTGCGCGGCTCGAATTCGACAAAGTGGCGGGGTACAACGGCGCGATGCGCATTACCGTGAATGAACATGCGATCACCTCCGCGAACTTCATCAACCGGCCCGTGCGCGCGAAAGCGCGCTCCGGCGATGTGTACTCGATGGCCGCGGGGGAATGGCTTTCGGTGTATTACAGTCCCGATTTCACCAGCCCCGATACCGATCCGCATTACGGCCTTGTTGATCCCATTCGACCTTGCCTGTTCGAATTGGATATCACGGACTTCGTTGTTGAAGGTGAAAACGCGTTGACGATTGAGAACCAGGCAGGTGGCATTACCAATGCGCTTGTTGTGGCTGATGCCAAGATTGTTTTGCGTGACGCGCAGGATGCAAAGCCTGCGCGGAAGCCCGCGCCGACGGGCGCGCTGGCACGCTACGAGCCGCGGACCAAACACGCGACTGCATTCGAATCCTCGCAACCATCGCCGGGCGTTATTGAAGTGCAAGTGCGCGGCGAAAGCTATCGCGTCGATAGCACGTTCTCCGTGCCCGGGGGCGGATGGACTGTCGTCTCGAACGAGTTCTTCGACTATGCCCGCGAAGTCGACGTGGAAGACGAAATGATTCTCGTGCGCGACACTTTTACCAACAAGACCGGCAAACCGCTCGGTATCATGCAACGCCACTCCGTTGCGCTCGGCGATTCTTTGAAGCGCGTATGGCTCGCCGGACTGGAGCAATTGGATAAAGCAGGGACGCTATCGCAACCCGCGAATCCCACCGCGTTTGCCGCGACAGAAACAACGGGTATCGGTCTAATGCCACTGAGCGATGCGTTCCGCATTCACAGCGCCACAAGCGTTGACAGCGGCACGATTGCGCTCACAGACAACTACCTCGTCATCGCACCGGGCGCGACGCATACCGCGGAGTTGGCCATTGTGCCGGGCGACGCGCCGGATTACTGGACCTTTCTCAACGCCGCGCGCAGACTGCTTGATGCAAATTTCACGATCGACGGCGGGTTCGTATTTCTGCGCGGCGGCCCTCCGGTGATGGAATGGACCGATCAACAAATCGCGGAATTCATCCAGTTAAAGGACGTGCTCTATACCTGCGCGTCGAACGATTACCCGCGCTACGAAGGCCACTACGCGCACGGTACGGCGTTTCAACACGTCGATCACGCCACGTACATTGCTGCCCGCGAACAACGGCAACGGCTCGCGCCGGATACGAAGTATCTGGTCTATTTCCATTGCTTCATCGACGTCGCCGGATACGCGCCCGAAAAATTTGCTGATTCGCGATTGCTCATGCCGGACGGCTCCCACGCGGTCTACGGCGAAGACTACGATCGCATTTTCTTCCCAACCGAATCAAACGCATTCGGCAAGGAAATAGGGAAAAACGTCGATATCATCCTCGATAAAATTGGGGCGGACGGCGTGTACTGGGACGAACACGAATACAGCCGGCACCAATACCACTATGGGGAGCCTTGGGACGGCGTTACCGGCGACATCGACTCTGCCACGCACGAGGTGACGCGCCAGAAATCCTCCGTCACCTTGCTCACCGAATCGTGGCGGCTCGCGCTGGCAAAGCGCGTTCTCTCACGCGGCCCGCTGATTGGAAATGGGCCGCCGGTGACTCGTGCGCGCGCGGCCCTCAAGTTTCCCTGTTTCGTCGAGACGGGCAGCATTACGAACAGCGCGCAGGCGCACCTCCATTCGCCGATAGCGCTCGGCGACCACCTCACCGAGTACAGCGAGCAGGATGCCTATGGCACCATGATCGCCGCGCTCGACTACGGCTGCGTCTACCACTGGTACAACGATGTCACCGTCGTGCCCACGCACCACACGATTACGCGATACATGTATCCGTTCACCCCGATTGAATTGCATGAAGGTTTTATCATCGCGCGGGAGCGCATCCTTACGAACCGCAGCGGCATTTATGGTTGGGGCGATGTTTCCGCTTGCGATGTGCATGTCTTCGATCACACCGGCGTTGAGGTCGAAAACTTCAAAGCGCCCCGGATCGAAGCAGATGGAAAAGCGTACACCGAACTTCGTCTCCCGGAAGGGTGGTCTGCCGCGCTGGTTCGCGCCAAGTAGCTCCTGCGTGATTCCTCCCGATTCAATGGGTATAATTTTGGCGGGAGAATGACACGTGGCGCGAATTCTGATCACCGGCGGCGCCGGATTTATCGGCAGTCATCTTGTTCACGCGCTCATTGCGCGCGGGCACGAAGTCCGCGTGCTGGACGATTTTTCTACTGGCCGCCTCTCGAACCTCTACGGCGTGCTCGATGCCATACACCTTATGGAAGGGTCAATAACGGACCGCACATTCGTGTTCGATGCGGCCGAACAAATCGATTACTGCTTCCACGAAGCCGCGCTGCCCTCCGTGCAACGCTCTGTCGAAGACCCGGAAACCACCAACGCCGTAAATGTGAACGGCAGCTTGAACGTGTTCCTCGCTTGCCGCGACGCGGGCGTGAAGCGCGTCATTTACGCATAGTCATCCTCGGTCTACGGCGTGACGAAGAATGTTGCGCTCGACGAAACGCTGCCCACCACGCCCGTCTCGCCCTACGGCGTTTCCAAACAAACGGTTGAACAGTACGCCCGCGTTTTTTCCGACCTCTATGCGATGGACATCGTCGGACTGCGATATTTCAACGTGTTCGGTCCAAAGCAGGACCCACTCTCGGCGTATGCCGCGGCGATTCCGCTCTTTATCGGCGCGATGAAAGCCGGCCAATCCCCGCGCGTATTCGGCGATGGTTCGCACTCGCGCGATTTCACCCACGTTGATAACGTCGTCGCGGCAAACATCGCCGCGATGGAGGCGCCGAACCCCGTCGCCGGGCTTTATAATATCGCATGCGGTAACAGCACGTCGGTCGTCAATCTCATCCAAACGATCAATGATTTGTTGTCAACAACGCTCGAACCAGAATTTGAACCCGCGCGGCGTGGAGAAATTCCGTGGTCGCTCGCAAATATCGAGAAAGCCCGCGCGGCATTTGCTTATGAACCCGTTATAGATTTGCGCGAAGGCCTCGCCCGCACAATCGAGTGGTATACCCCGCAGGAAGCCAACTCCGCGGCGATTTCCTGAAACCGTCGCTGAAACGCTACCTTCCGGGAAGAAGCCTATTTGGACTGCGGCGGCCCCCAAGGCGCCGCTTTGGCGGTTTATCACAGATGGCCTACCGTTTTCAGCACCTTCTATCGCATGGACAAGGCAAGGCACGCTGCTGTCCCAAAGCGGTAGCTGCCGCTACCGCGCTCCAAGGCGCGCCGCTCTCCCCAATTTGCTACCATACCCGCCAAACTTTTTCACCTCCATGAAAACTCTCGACCGATATCTCCTGTTCCGCATGGGCGGCGCGCTTATTCGCGCGCTGGTAGCGCTGTCGTTGGTGTATGTGCTCATTGATCTGCTCAGTCACCGCATGGTGGATATCCGCAGGTTCGACGTGGCCGCGCCTGTTGTCGCGCAGTATTACCTCAATTTTCTTCCCGATGTCATCCAGCGTATCGCTCCATTCGCGCTGCTCGTGTCCGCGCTGCTTGTTCTCGGCGACGCGGCGCAGCACAACGAAATCACCGCCGTGACGGCGGGCGGCATCAGCCTGCGCCGGTTCGTCCGCATGCCCATAGTGCTCGCCGCGTTGCTTGCCGCCGCTCTTTTCGGAATGAACGAAACCTTCGGCGCAACTGCCGCAATGGAAGCCGAGCGTATTGAGCGAGCGTATTTCGCTACCACCGATCCCACCGAGCGCAAGGGAATCAGTTGGACGAATCTCTCCGGAAATTGGACCTGCCATATCGGAAAATTCAACCGCATCGCGCTCACCGGGCAGGAAGTCCTCATGTACTCCCGCGAACCGGATAAGGTTCAACAGGTAGAAGCGCACCGCATTTATTGGGATGAATCGCGCAAGCAATGGATACTCGAAGACGGGCGATGGTATTGGTCCGATCCGGCATGGACGGCTGTCAGCGGGAAAAAAATCCGCCAGGAACCCGCCCCGTTTACGGAATCACCCGAAGCGCTCTTTGCGCTCGAGAATCCCGCTTCGACCAAGACTTCGCAAGAACTCAAACAAGACATCGCCAGCGCGGAACAGCGCAACGTGCCGGCCGCGCGCCTGCACGTCGATTATTACGCGAAGTTCTCCCAACCCATACTCAGTTTCGTCATCGTCTGGCTTGCCATACCCTTCGCAATTCGCCTTCGCCGTGGCGGTATGGCTATCGGATTTGCCACGAGTGTGATTGTGGCGATCACTTATATGTTGTTGTACTCGATTTTTGTGGGCCTGGGTTACGCGGAACGTTTGTCGCCGCCCGTGGCCGCATGGTCGGCGAATGCGATCTTCTTCGTGATCGGGCTGGTGTTATTCTGGCGGACACCCACATGACGCAAAATTGCGAGCAGGATACCGCTCGATGAAACACGTCAATATCGCAACCGCTGTGTCGCTTCTCGAAGACCGGTTCGGCGATCTTGCGGCGGTGAAGGAACGCATCAAACACCACCATATCGAAACGCCGTCTTGGGCCTATGGGAACTCCGGCACGCGGTTCAAAGTGTTCCCGCAGGAGGGCGTGCCGCGCAACGCCTTCGAGAAAATCGAGGACGCCGCGGCCGTACACCGGTACACGGGCGCCGCGCCGTCGGTTGCCATTCATATTCCGTGGGACAAAGTCGACGACTTTGCCGCGCTTCGCGCGCATGCGGAAAGTCTCGGCATGCGCATTGGCGCGATTAATCCGAACCTGTTTCAGGAGCATGACTACAAACTTGGCAGTCTGACTCACGAGAACGCGGCTGTGCGCGTGAAGGCGCTCGATCATCTGATCGAATGCATCGATATTGCCAAGACGGTGCAGTCGGATATTCTGAGTCTCTGGTTCGCCGACGGCACCAACTATCCCGGCCAGGGTGATTTTCGCCGCCGAAAGCAATGGATGCAGGAAGGCTTGCGCGCGTGTTACAGCGCGATGCCCGAGGGCATGCGCATGCTGCTCGAATACAAGTTTTTTGAACCCGCGTTTTACCATACCGATATCGCGGACTGGGGCATGTCTTACGCATTTTGCAATAAACTCGGAGATCAAGCGCAAGTGCTGATCGATCTCGGACATCACGCGCCCGGCACCAACATCGAGCATATCGTCGCGTTTCTGCTCGATGAAGGAAAACTCGGCGGCTTCCACTTCAACAATAAAAAATACGCCGACGACGACGTCAGCGTGGGCAGCATCAATCCATACGAACTGTTTTTGATTTATAACGAGCTTGTCGCCGCGGAAGATGATTCACGCGTCCACGCCAACATCGCGTACATGATCGATCAAAGCCACAACCTTAAACCCAAGATCGAAGAAATGATCCAGTCGGTGACAAACTGCCAGGCGGCATATGCGCACGCGCTGCTCGTTAACCGAAGCGCGCTCCGGAGCGCACAACAGGAAGGGGACATTGTCGCCGCGGAAGAGATGTTGCAGGATGCGTATCAAACCGATGTGCGGCCCCTGCTCGCGCAGGTGAGGATCGAGTTGGGCATCGATCCCGATCCGATTGCGGCGTTCCGCGCCAGCGGCTACCTTGATACCATAAGAAAAACGCGCCTTGGAGTGCGGTAGCGGTAGCTACCGTTTTCCCTTCGATAGTCTTACAAACTGCGGAATCACCCATCTACCCGCGCCACGCGGTTTTTATCGAAGCAGCGGTTGAAGTACAATCGCCCTCCCGTGACACACGCACGTACAACCGCCCTCCGGTAAATCACACGCGCCCAACCATCCGCACCGCGCCGTCTTCACGGCCCACCACCACCGGTATTGTCGTAACCGTATCGATCCGGGCGCAAAACGCAATATCATCCGCCAGCCCCACCTCGCGAAGTTTTTCCGCGTGCGGCGCCGTCTGAAACAACTTCTCCACGCCATCGCACAAAATGCGATCATTCCAATAGGTGTAGCGATGCCCGCCTTCGCCCAACGTCAATGGCCCGAACAAATGCTCCGCCGCCATCGCAACAACTACGGCTCCCACCCAATCTTCCTGAGCGTTAAACGATGCATCAGACATCAGTCCGGCGGGAATCATTACAACGTCACGACCATGCGTAAAGGCCGCGCGCGCAACCGCGGACGCGTTGACAGGCGATCCCATGTAGATCGCGTGCGCGCCCCAACATTCCACCAACCGGCCCGCGCCCGTCGTCGTAGTGAATACCACGCGCATCCCCTGGACCATCGACACCTCGCGCGGACTGTTCCCGAGCGCGAATCCCTCCGGCGGAACTCCGCCGCGTTCGCCCGCGAGTACGGCATCGGGATATCGCGCCTTCAATGCGCGCGCTTCTTCAATCTCGCGCACAGCGAGAATCTCGGCCGCGCCCGCATGGAGCATGTATGCCGCCGTAGCGCTCGCCCGCATCGCATCGACCACGATCGCCACGCAACCGTGCCGCACTGCAAATGAACACCCTTCCTCGCCCGCGATAAAGTGCCAAACCACTTCGGAACTCCAAAAGTGAATGCAAAAAAAATGGCGGGTTGGCTTACCCGCCTTCCGCTAAAACCCGGGGACTGTCACCGGTATCGCGTTTGGATGCCGGTGGCCGTCCCCTTAACTCCGATGCCTCGCATCCGCGCCGGCTGCTCTTCCAATCCAAAATCAAAAAATCTAAAAGACCGCATCAATACCCCAACGAGGCACCATCCAACCGCGCATCCGTCCCACCGAAATACCGCAATGGATCGTCCTCGCGCCAAATCGCCTGGTATCCCCCGTGCGCATCGACGCCTTCATCAAGGGTGTGGCCCATTTCCGCGAGCCGCAGTTTCACCGAATCGTCGATGCCATGTTCAAACCCGATCTTCCCGCCATGCTCCATGCGCCCGCCCCGCACCGACGAACTCCCATCGTGGTTGATGCGCGGCTGGTCCCCGGCTTCCTGCGGCGTCATTCCGAAATCGATCATATTCATGACGACCTGGCTGTGACCCTGCGGCTGGAAGTCGCCGCCCATCACGCCAAACGCCATGCACGGTTTGCTGTCTTTCGTCATGAACGCGGGAATGATGGTGTGGAAAGGCCGTTTATGTGGTTCGAGTTTGCACCGATGGTTCGGATCAAGCGAGAACCCTTCTCCCCGGTTCTGAATCACAAACCCGCAACCATCGGGGCAAATCGTCGAGCCAAACCCCGCGTAGTTACTCTGGATGAGCGAGATCATATTGCCCTCGCCGTCCGCGGCGCACATATAGATCGTATCGCTGTCGAGTTTTGGATCGCCGTAAGTAACGTCTGTGGCCGCGCGCTCGGGATTGATCAGCTTCGCGCGCGCCTTCGCATAGTCCTTCGAAATGAGCTGCGCAGTCGGCACGTCGGCGAACTCGGGGTCCGCGTAATACACCGCGCGGTCTTCATACGCCAATTTCTTTGCCTCGATGAACAGGTGCAGATGCTCCGGGGAATTTGGTTGCATGCCGCCGATATCAAACAGCTCGAGCATATTAAGAATCTGCAGCACCGAAATGCCCTGACCGTTTGGCGGAATTTCCCAGACGTCCCATCCGCGATAATTCGTGCTGACGGGATCAACCCAAGTCGCGGTGTGGTCCTTCAGGTCGCGCATGCTCATCTTGCCGCCGAGTTCTTCCGATTTTTTCACGATCGCTTCGGCGATTTCGCCTTCGTAGAACGCCGCCGCGCCGTTCTTCGCAATCAACTCAAGATTGTTGGCGAGCAACGGGTTTTGAAAAATGTCGCCATACCCCAGAATCTTCTCGTCAGGGTGATACACCTTCGCCATCTGCGGAGCCATTTGACTGGGCCAATTGAAGTGCGTCGAGATCAGCGGCGACAACGGAAACCCGTCGCGCGCGAAACCTATTGCCGGTTCAAGGCATTTCGCGAGACCAAGTTTGCTCCAGCGTTCGCTCAGCATGTTCCACCCGCTCACGCACCCCGGCACATTCCACGACAACGGGCTTTGGCGGGGGATCGAGTCGATGCCGAGTTTCTTCGCTTCGTCCAGGTTCCATCCATACGGCGCGCGTCCGCTCGCGTTGATTGCATAAAGCTTTTGATCTTTCTCGATCCAGACAATCGCGAACAAGTCGCCGCCAATGCCGTTGCTTGCGGGTTCGACCACGCCAAGCGAGGAGTTGCACGTGATTGCCGCGTCGATGCAGGTGCCGCCGGCTTTCAGCGCATCAATCCCTGCCATAGCCGCTAGCGGTTGGCTTGCGCACACCATGCCGTGACGGCACACGACTGTGGACCGGTTCGTATTTCGCGCCGCTACGCGATCCTTGTCAAAGAACGGGCGAACCCGTTCCTGGTTTTGCGCAATTGCCATGCTGCCTCCCCACGATGCGAGCGCGGCGCCCGCCACGGTCTGTTTGATAAAATCCCGCCGGTTCATACGCGTTCTCCCGCCCGTTTTTCCCAGCCTGCAAGCCTAGTCCTCCTCGCGCCCGTATGCAACAGGCACAGCGAAATTGACACCGCTGTCTTCGTACCGATAGAGTGACCGCGCCCTGATGGGGAGTAGCTCCCGGGACGCCTAGGCGTCCACGCAGTTACGGCGCCGTCAACACGGACCCAGCGCGCTTCGGCGAAGGATGCGCTGGCCCGGCGCCGCAAGCCACGCGAATGCGTGCCAGCGAGACCAGCAAGGCCGCAAGGCATTATTTTGCTGGCGTATGCCGCGCCACACAACGCATGAGGCCCACCCAATGAGTACCATCGGCACCCCCCTGATGTGGACGTTTTTCGCGGCGTTCGTCCTGGCGGCCCTGTTTATTGATTACATCTCGATGCAATCACGAGGCGCCAAGAAGGTCTCGATCAAGGACGCGATTTTCTGGTCGGTAATCTGGGTTTTGGTCGCCTTTGTATTTGTAGGCTGGATGTGGTGGTATCTCGGAGGAGTCAGCGGAGACAAGCAGGCTAACGTCAAGGCTGCTGAGTTCATAACTGGTTTCCTCATTGAAAAAGCCCTAGCGGTAGACAACATCTTTGTCTTTTTGCTTCTGTTCGGTTACTTCGCGGTTAAGCCGGAGCATCAGAACCGGACGCTGTTAATCGGCATCATCGGAGCGCTGGTGTTGCGCGGCATCTTGATTGTTTTCGGCGCGTGGATAATCAGCAAGTTCCACTGGATTCTCTATATCTTCGGAGCGTTCCTGGTTTTCACCGGCATCAAAATGTGGTGGGCCACCGGTCATGAAGCGGACCTCGAAACCAATCTCGCTTTGCGTTGGATTCGCAAGCATATTAAGATTTCTCCTCATTACGATGGCGAGAAGTTTTTCACATTCGTAGACGGCGTCAAGATGGCCACGCCGCTCCTGGTCGTGATCATGCTGATCGGCATCGTCGATATTATTTTCGCGGTGGACTCGATACCCGCCATTTTCGCGATCACCACGGACCCATTCATCGTGCTAACGTCAAACGTATTTGCAATGCTCGGCCTTCGCGCAATGTATTTCCTTTTGACGGGCATGCACGATACCTTTCATCTGCTCTCCTACGGCCTTTCGATCGTGCTCATCTTAATCGGGGCAAAGATGTTGTTGATGGACATCTATCACATCCCGGTGTCGTGGTCTCTAATCGCCACGGTCGTTGTTCTCGCGAGCACCATGGTGCTTTCGGTCGCCTTTCCTCCAAAACACGAGACAGGATAGAACTACGGCGCGGCGGCTCGTCACGGACCCAACACGACGGGATCGATATACCACCGCGGCTCAACGATCCGGCTCGCCGGCAATTCTCCAAGCATAACCCGCGCGTACGCCTCTGCCTTGTCCACGCCTGCCACAAGGAACCATCGCTCCGCTGCGGCGTTGATTAACGGAAACGTCATCGTCACGCGCGGCGCGCCAAGTTGCGGAACCTCATTACGCACGACAAGTCTTTTGCGTTCGTCAAGCGCATCCGTGCCAGGAAACAGCGACGCCGTGTGTCCATCGTTACCCATGCCCAGCAACACAATGTCCAACCGGGGCACGCCGCCCGTGGACTCACTTGCAACATGGACGCGAACCAATGATTCGTAGTCTTCCGCCCCACCCAACGTCTCCGCTTTCATTCGATGGGCGCGAATGGCCGGAATCTTCGAGAGCAATTCCTCCTGAAGCATGCGCCAATTCGACTGCGCGTCGTCAGGCGGCACGCAACGTTCATCCACCTGCCATAGTGTCACGCAGCCCCACGGCGCCGTGTCGCGATACCGCTCAGCGAGAGTACGAAACAGTTGGCGCGGCGTCGAGCCGCCGGACACGGCGATGTGTACGCACTCTCGATCTGCCAGCAGAGCGACTAAATCCTCCGCAAGCTTCTCGGCGGGGTTTGCGTCGATGATTTGTTGCATGCTATCTCCGGAGCGCGGGTTTTCCAACCCGCGATTGATTAAAGAATCAAAACGAATTGCGGGCTGGAAAGCCCGCCCTCCGCGTCAGCGCGTGATCGCGTAGAGCATCACGTCGATAATTTCGCCGTCTTTGATCGCCGCCTTGCGTTTTCTCGCTTCCTGGGTGAAGCCGCATTTTTCGAGCACCCGCATCGACGCGGGGTTCCATTCATACACTACGGCTTCGATCCGGTGAATGTCGGGGAACGTCTCGAAGACGTAGTCGCGCAACAACGCGCAGGCTTCCGAGGCAATGCCGCGGCCCCAGAACGGTTCGCCCAGCCAATAGCCGGCGAGCGCGGTAACGCGATAGATGGAAGGCTGGATTTCGACGCCAATGCCGCCGACGGCCTCTCCAAAAACCTCAATCGCAAACGCGGTTTGCGGCGGAGCAGCCGCGGCGCAACGATCAAGCCATTCCCCCGCCGCCTTTTCTGTATACGGATGCGGAAACCCGTCCTGCAGATTGCGCCAGACGTTCCGGTTATCGGCGTGGCGAATGAGCGACGCCTGATCGGTCAAGCGCCAAGGACGCAACGTGCATTTTATTCCGCGCAATTCCAAAACAGGTTTAGCCTCCTTTTCACGCGCACGAGCGCATCGCTATGCTGGTAACGCGGCGTGTATAAAGCGCAGAAAGTTACCGTACATGATTGCGCGGATGGATTCCGCATCATAACGACGGCCCGCGAGAATTTGTTCGAGTTTCGCGAGGTCCGCAATCGTCTCTACATCGATCGGCCCTTGTTCCCGGCCAAACGCGCCATCGAGATCGGAGCCGATTCCCCCATGCCGCGCGTTACCGGCGAGTTGGCAGATATGATCGATATGATCAGCGACGTGCGACAGGTTCACGCCCGCATCCCGGGGCTGCGTCTTACCCTTTATCCAGTTGGGCACAAGCATCCACGCGTCGAACGCAGCGCCAATCACCGCGCCGCGCTCGATCAATATCTTTATCTGTTCATCGCTCAATTGCCGTTGATGCGCCACCAACGCGCGGCAATTCGAGTGGCTGGCCCACACGCGCCCGTGGAAGCAATCGAGTGCCTGCCAGAAACATTCGTCGTTGAGATGCGTCACATCGAGAATCATGCCGAGACGCTCCATCTCCGCGAGCAGTTCGGGGCCGCGCACGCCGAGGCCGCCCTCCGCTTCCGTGCCTTGTGCGTACGTACCGGGGCCGTAATGCGCGGGACCGAGCGCGCGCAAGCCCTGCGTGTATGCGCGTTCGAGATGGGCTGGAGAGAGAATCGAGTCCGCGCCTTCCAACGTGAGCACGTATCCGATCGCGTTATATCCGGGATCATTCGTTTCGACGCGCGCGAGGTGCGCATCAAGTTCAGCGCGCGTGGTGAGCGGCGCAAGTTCGCCCGCTTCCTCCATCGCGCGATACCATGCAAGTTGTCCCTGCGTTTGCGCCCATGCCTGTTCGGGGCTGTTCCATCCCGGCCGCGGATTCGATGGCTTCACGTATCGCGCGATCAGCGTCGCCGCGCAAAGCCGGACACCGCCGCGCCGCATTTCATCAAAGCAGACAACGCCATTGCCGCGGTCTTTCTTGTCGGTAAGCCCAGCCTCGCGCGCACGGATTTCTTCAATGGACCGCCGGTAATCGCGGTTCCACTCGAGCGCGTTCATGCTCAGGTCGAGGTGCGCATCGAAGATCACGTGTTATACAAGCTCTTCAAGTTCATCGACCAGTGTGCCGAACCGTTTCATTGCGGTGGCTACGGGTTCCGGTCGCTCCATGTCGACGCCGGCGTCGCGCAAGAGGTCCAGCGGGAACTTCGATCCACCGCTCCGTAGAAAATTCAGATACTGGTCGCGTTCTTTCGCGCCGCCATTGAGCACCCGCTGCGACAACGCAATCGCCGCGGAGATGCCCGTCGCGTACTTGTACACATAGAACGCATGGTAGAAATGCGGAATGCGCAAACCTTCAAGCGAGAGTTCGCCGTCCATGGCAAACCGCGGACCAAAATACAGATCGAGCAGCTTCTGATACTCTTCGCGAATGCGTTCCAGCGTAAGTGGTTCGCCTGCCTCCGCAATGGCATGCAACACCTTTTCGTATTCCGCGAACATCGTCTGCCGCACCAACGTGCCGCGAATCTCGTCGATCTCTTTGTTAATCAAAAACGCGCGCGTCTTTTCGTCTTTCGCATTGTCGAGCAAGTGCCGGTTCAACAATTGTTCGTTAAACGTCGATGCGACTTCCGCGACGAATATCGTGTAGCCGTAATATTGAAATGGCTGATGTTTCGCGCTGAAATACGTGTGCATCGAGTGGCCCGCTTCGTGCGCAAGCGTGAACATGCTGTCGATGACATCGCTCCGGTAGTTCATGAGCATGTACGGCGGCCCGAAATATCCGCCCGACGAGAACGCCCCGCTGCGTTTGCCCTTGTTCTCGTACCGGTCCGCCCAACGCCCGCCGTTCAACCCCGCTTCCAAAGTCCGCACATACTCGCCGCCCAGCGGCTCGAGCGCGTCACAGATCGTCTTCACCGCCTTTGGCCACGGAATGTTGACTCGTCCTTGATCGACAATCGGCACATAGGTGTCGTAGACACGCACTTCCTTGAGCTTGAGCGCTTTCTTGCGCACGTCGAGATACCGGTACACGGTTTTCAAATTCGCATGCACGGCCTTAATCAAACTGTCGTACATCGTCACCGGCACGTTGTCGTGAAACAACGAACCCTCGCGCGCGGAGGGATAATTTCGCACACGTCCGTAATAGACGTCCTGCAACACCGAACTGCTCAGCGTAGCCGCAATGGTGTTCGCATGGTCCGCGTAACTTTTATAGAACTGATGAAATGCCTCTTTGCGAACCGACCGCTTCGGTGATTCGAGCAGGCTACGGAGCGACCCATGCGTCAGTTCGACACTACGTCCGCGCTCGTCCTTGATCGTCCCAAATTTCATATCGGCGTCATTGAGCTGGCCGAACACCTTGCTGGCCGTGCCCGCGACTTCCCCCTGCATCGCGAGCAACCGCTCTTCCTTTTCCGACAAAATATGTGGACGATACCGCAACAGCTTCTCGAGCGAAAACCGGAAATCTTTCAGCGCGGGGTCTTTAAGATAGGCCTTGATCTTTTTCTCGGGAATCGCCTGAATCTCCGGCGCGATGAAACTCGCGGCCTCGCCGGCGCGCGTCGCCAGCCATGTATATTGCGCGACCATGCCCTGGTACGTGCTGTTTCCCACGTCCTCGGAAGATTTCAGGTGCGCGTATGTGCCAATGCGCTCCGACAATTCTTCAAACTCGGTCTCGAAGTCATAGCAAGCCCGCAACACCTTCGCAGAGTTACCAAGTTTGCCGCGAAACTTCTCGAAACCCGCGATCATCTTTTCCAACTTCTTGAACGACGCAAGCCATGCCGCGTCGCTCTTGCACAGGATTTCAAGGTCCCAAGTGTCTTGCTTCTTGACTTCACTACGTAAAGGAACCCGTTTCGTCGTAGGCATGTATATCGCTCCGGTGTAATGGCTAGCAACCGTCGCGCAGTATAGGAACTGCTCCCCAGCCGAGGCAAGATCGTATAGGATGATGCGAAACGTGCCATCCGCCGGGGGGAAACATGCCAAAAGAAATCGCGCGCCGGACCATGCTCAAAGCCGCGGCGGCGGCAACTGCCACGAGCCTTTTTCCACCCCGCGTTCACGGCGCGAACAATCGGCTAAACGTGGCCTTCATCGGCACGGGCAGCATGGGCCTCGGTCATGTGGGCGCGTGCGCGCGAATGGATGACATAAACATTGTCGCGGTTTGCGATGTGGACGAAGCGCATCAGCGCCGCGCCGCCGAGATAGCCGGGGGCCGGCCACGCACCTACACGGATTTCCGCGCGGTGCTCGACCGGAACGATGTGGACGTCGTCGTTATTGCCACGCCAGACCATTGGCACCCACTCATTGCGGTGCGCGCGTTCGACGCAGGCATCGACGTCTACACCGAGAAACCCCTTGGGCATAATATCCGCGAAGGCCGAATGGTTGCCGATGCAGCGCGCGCACACAAACGCGTTTGCCAGGTAGGGCTCCAGCAACGCTCCGGACCGCACTGGCAACACGCTGTCGAGCGCATCCGCAACGGAGAGATCGGCGTCGTGTCGATGGTTCATGCCTGGAACGCGTGGAAAGCCGACGAGATGCGAGGCGGCTTTGGGCATCCGCCTGACGCCGAACCGCCAGTGGGCGTGGACTACGATCTCTGGCTCGGTCCGGCGCCGGCGCGTACATTTAATCCTGCCAGGTTTCATCTGTACTGGTGCTACTTCTGGGACTACTCGGGCGGCATGGTGTCCGGCTGGGGCGTACACCTCTTCGATATCGTGCAGTGGGCAATGGGACACGATATTGGCTCCGTGTCCGCGTCCGGAGGAAAATTTGTACTCGACGATTCGCGCGAGACACCCGACACGCTGGAAGCTATTTTCAAATGTCCCAAGTACACCTTGACGTACTCCATGCGCCACGCGAGCGGGTGGCGTCCATTCGGCGACATGGACCACGGCATAGAATTCTTCGGGGACACGGCGACGCTGCAAATCAACCGCGGCGGATTTCAAATCTTTCGCGAGGAGGATCGTGACTCTCGCCAACCATTCTACAAAGAGCACGCCGAAGGCAACGATTATGACGGTCACCTGCGCAACTTCTTCGCGTGCGCGCGCTCTCGCGAACAGCCACGCTGCGACGCGGAGACGGGGCACCGTTCGACCATCTACAGTCACCTCGCCAACATTGCGTACCGCACGGGACGCACCATGCATTGGAACGGCGCGGACGAGACGGTTCCGGGCGACCCGGAAGCGCAAAAACTGCTCACGCGCGAGTATCGGAAACCGTGGGTGCTTTAGAAAGTTGAAGAAGGGGAAAAATGGCGGAGAGACCGGGATTCGAACCCGGGGTACAAGGAGAACCTCATACAACGGCTTAGCAGGCCGCCACCTTCAGCCACTCGGTCATCTCTCCGTCGAGTGCATCGGACACTGTAGCATTCGCGGACAAAATGTTGCAAGAAATGGTTGGGAAGTGAGGAGGATGGGAAGGCAGTCCGTCTCCCAAGGCCACGTTCAAGAAAAAGCCTATTTGGACTGCGGCGGCCCCCAAGGCGCCGCTTTGGCTGTTTATCACAGTCAACCTACCCTCACCCTGCGCGCACGACATCATCGCCCATAAACAGCCAACTACTCGCCGTTAGTTTTTGGGATTGAAGAGGAGTTGGATGCAGGCTTCGTAGGCGTCGTCGGGTGAGATGGATGCCAGACGGGCCTGGACGCCCGCAATGCCGGGTGTTGCGTTGCCTGGCGCGCCGGCGTAAAGAACAGAATGTGGCAGTTGATACGGCGCGTGCTGCGCGGGATTGGTGCCGCCAAATATAGCGACTACCGGCCGGCCCATCGCCGAGGCGATATGCATTGGCCCTGTGTCACACCCGACGTACAATCCGCAACTGGCGGCAAGCCCTGCGTAATGTTTCAAATCTGGCGTCTCCGGCGCCACGGTTGGATTGCGCCGCGTCAGCGCGAGCACTTCCTCCACCACTGAAAACTGGCCCGGCCCCCAGGTCAGCATCACTTCAAACCTGCCGTCGGCCAGCAGCATATCCGCGAGCGCAGCAAAATGCGCCAGCGGCCATTGCTTTTCGGGACGGTCCACCGGCGCGTGAAGCGCTACAACGATCTTGTCGCTGTCAAACGCCTCCTCGAAAAACTCGTCCACCGTATCCTGTACTTCGACTGGCACATAAACCAGAGGCGCCTGCCACCGCGCGTTTGGATCGATTGCCTGGCACAACCGCAGGTTCTCTTCAGCCCGGTTAAGTTTGTTCGCCGGCACTGCCACGCGCTCGGTATAGGCAAGCGCGCTACCCTCCTGGCTGCGGGGCCGCGCAAACCCGTAGCGCTTTTTCGCGCGCGTCGCCGCGGCAATGACTCCGCTCTTCAAGATGCCATGAAAATCAACCGCGATATCATATCGCTTGTTGCGGATGTCGCGGCACAGCCGCGCAAACTGGCGTGAGCTTTCCCACGCGCCTTCCGGCCGCTCGAACACGATCAGCCCATCGAGCGCGGGATGCCCCTCGACGATGTCCGCCGACTTGCGCTCGACAATCCAGTCGATGTGCGCCTGCGGAAACGCATCGCGCAGCACCTGCATCGCAGGCACCGTGCGCACCACGTCGCCGATGGCGCTCAACCGTATTATTAATATTCGCGGCGAACCCGCGATCACAGATTTTCCCTCACGCGTTCAAACGGAATGTTCGCTATCATAGAATACATTCGCCGGTGAAACCATTTTGGAGTGCGGAGCGGTTGGGTACCGCTTAAAAGCGCGGCAAAACCTGCCCCCGGCGGTTGAGGACAACCGCCCTCCCGCCTGTTACGCGAGCCCAACCCCGCCTCTTTCACCGTTTCGAGCCTCTCTTTATGCCCAACCCCTGCGCGTGATAGTATTTCCCGATCTGCGGGCAAACCACCTGCATGCTACATCAATACGCGGAAAGGGAGACGGACCATGGGCAAGCTCGCACTCACTGGGGGGAAACCGGTCCGCGGACCGAAGGCGAAATGGCCGCAGTGGCCCGTTCACGACTCCGGCGATGTCGCTCTCCTCAGCGCGATCACCAATTCCAACCGATGGTCGTTCGACGGACCCTACGAATGGCAGTTCGCAAAAGAATTCGCCGCATACCACAAATCAAAGTTCGGCATCTGCTGTGCGAACGGCACCGTAGGCCTCCAGATTGCCATGGAAGCGCTCGATATCGGCGCGTTCGATGAAGTTATCGTCCCCGGCATGACCTGGCAGGCTACCGCCGCCGCGGTCCTTGACGTAAACGCCATCCCCGTCCTGGTGGACGTCGAACCCGAAACCTGGTGTCTCGATCTCGCAAAAGTCGAAGCGGCAATAACCGCGAAAACCCGCGCGATCATCGTCGTCCATCTCTACGGCTGCATGACCGACATGACCAAACTCGCAAAACTTTGCCGCGACAAGGGCCTCTACCTGATCGAAGACTGCGCCCACCAGCACGGCGCGTTCTGGAAAGGCCGTGGCGTCGGCACGCTCGGTGATATCGCCAGCTTCAGCTTTCAGGAAAGCAAGGTGCTGTCCTCCGGCGAGGGCGGGTTCAACATGTGCCAGGACCGCAAACTGTTCGAGCGCCTGTACTCGCTTCGCAATTGCGGGCGTGGTTATAAAGATGACATGACCAACGCGATACAGTCCGGCAACTTCCGCATCACCGAATGGCAGGCAGGTATCCTCCTCGGCGGGCTGACACGACTCGACGAACAGGTCAAACGCCGCGACGTAAACGCGCAATACCTCAACGCGCTCCTCGCGCAAATACCCGGCGTTCTTCCCATGCGCCGCCGCAAAGATATTACCCAGGCGAGCTACTTCAACTTCACCTTCCGCCTCGACTGGGACATCTTGACCGCAAAACCCGGCATCAACAACAGCCACTTTGGCGCAGCGTTGCACGCGGAACTCAATACCGGTTTCGAACCGCCCTACGAACCGCTCAACGCCTGCGGCCTCTACAAACCGCACACCAAAAAACGCCACCACCTCAATGCGGAGTACTGGAAGAAAATCGATCCCACCCGGTTCAAACTACCCGTAGCCGAAGCCGCTCACCGCAAGAATGGTCTAGCGGTACATCACCACGTCCTTCTCGGAGCAACCAAGGACATGGACCACATCGCCACTGCCGTGGCGAAGGTCGTCAAAAACATCCAGGAACTAAACGTCGAAGGGCCGCAAGCCTCGCGAAAACGGTATCGCGCGCTGGCACTCTAACCACGGGACTGTCCCCTTCACGTCAACCATCCATTTGGACTGCGGTGGCGAAGCGGGTAGCGCAGACACCCTTTGGCTGTTTAAGGGCGCGGCTTCATGCACGCACAGCAAGGGGGCAGTCCACCTCAACAGCCAAAGCGGCGCCTTGGGGGCCGCCGCAGTCCCAATAGGCCTCTTCCTAAAACGTCGTTCTGGGAGAAGGACTATTTGGACTGCGGTGGCGAAGCGGGTAGCGTAGACACCGCTTTGGCTGTTTATGGGCGACGACATCGTGCGCGCACAGCAAGGGTAGACCATCTGTGATAAACAGCCAAAGCGGTGCCTTGGGGGGCCGCCGCAGTCCAAATGGGCTTCGTGTTAGAACGTGGTTTTGGGTAGTGGACTTTTTAGGACTGCGGTGACGAAGCGGGTAGCGCAGACACCGCTTTGGCTGTTTATCACCGGCACTATGGAATTACTTCACGCCACATCATGCACAATAATCCCAGCGAATGCGCCGAAGCCCTACTCGTTGTCCCGAATGCTTTCGAGGTGGAATCTTGATTCGGGTGGACTCACAGCGCCGGGGCGCAATACCACTATGTCACGCGTCTTGAAGCCTAACCACGAAAAATAGGGGACCGTTAACACCGGCTGAAAACTTTTCCGCGACCGCATGGCAACGAGGCAAACCCGTTCACGGGCCACGAAGCGGCGATCTTCCTTTGTTTCACGGTTTGTCGCCTGGTTTGCCGTTAGTGCCCATTTGCGCGAGTGCAACCCGTGAAATTCATATCCGCCATCGATAAATTCATTTGCCATCGCGTGTTTCGTGCGCAACAAATCAATTGCGCGCCACCGTGCATCGTTCCACGCCATATAATCCTGCTGGCCGAAGATACTGAAGACGTACAACGCCAGCGCGGGGGCCGCGCCCGCGGCGGTTCCAAGCCAACCGGCGCTGCGAAACGGCAACGCGCCAACCGCCAGGATGGCAAGCATGGGAATCGCCGGCAAAATGTAACGGTCATGGTACACCGGCTGGATTCCGTTTGCCGGGACGAGGATCATGAGCGCACCCGCGCAGAACAGGAAAAGACGTTGGCAATAGCGGACCCGCAAGGGACCGCTTGCGAATGATCTCGCTTTTTGTGGAAACCCCACGGCGAGTCCGCCCAAAACCGCCGATGAGAGAACGGACAATAGCGTGACCGGCCACCATACGATGCCGCCCAACTCGACGGGAGTCCAGTTGGGGGCATCGTTTTCCGGGTGCAGCAGCAAGGGGCCGAGCCCGCAATCCCGGATGATATTGTGAAGGTTTGGCAGGCGCCCGCCGCTCGTTAGTGTATAAATCAGCAGCGCGCCCCCAACAATCGCGAAAACGCCCCACTGCGCGCGCGCCCACCGCAGACGGCCCGTTAGCATTGATGCGAGCAAGGGCAGGGTCACGGGAAGCAGGAACAGCCCGCAGTACAGAATGGATTTTGCGATTACCGTTGCGACACGATGCGGAAGCAGGTATACGCTCCAGTCTCCCTTTGCGACGGCGTAGTAGATTAGGTCGGTCTGGGAAGTCATCGCAAGGTAGTATGCGCACGGTACGCAGATGATCCAGGGATGCGCGACGGCGAACGCATTGCGCAGCCCGGCGTGCGGGTTAGCCGTGCGTTTGTAGACGACGATGGTGATGAAAAAGGCGAGCGTAATCAGTAGTCCATACTGGCGATTCAAGAACGCAAGCACGGCGAACGCAGTGCCCAACGCAATCAGCCCTGGCCCAGGTTTGCGGATGGCCTTGAGATAGAACGCCATGGATAGCATCGACAAGGCAAGAAAGGGTATTTCCGTCATAAACGAGTAGGACATGTTGATGAAGATCGGATTGATTAGAACGATAAGCGCGGCCAGTGTGGCCCGGTTCCGACTCAACCCCACCAACCGCCCACACCAAATCGTCGCGAGCAATACACCCAACGCCGCTACCAGTGTAGTCACCCGAAGGAGCGTAAACGACAACCCGAACAACAAGGCGAGCGGAGCAACGATCAACGATTGCGTGGCCGCGTAGGCGCTGCTATAAGGATGAACCGCGAGTTGACCCTCGTTGACCAACCCGTTCACCATTTTCCAGTAGACCCAGTCGTCGTTCAGGGGGAACTCGCCGTAAGGGCTAACTACAAAAACGGTCAATCCCGCCAAAACAAAAACCGGCCACCCGGAACGCAAATACAACGTTATTGCGTGCCGCACAACCCCTCACCCTCATAGAGACGTCTCAAACCCCGAGCCCGAGTGAATTATATGGCATAAATTATAAAAGTGCAATAACGGCGAAACTTGACGTTTAGTAATTTTAGTACTAAAACAGGCCGATTGCTGCTTGCGACAATGTCAACGTTCGCCGCGCGCCCAGATACCGCAGAAAAAATGGCCAGTCCAACGGCTTCTCATACTCCAACTCAAGCGTCATGTAATCGCAACTCCAAAACTTCGTCTTCACCAAGCGCTATTTGGACTGCGGTGGCGAAGCGGGTAGCGCAGACACCGCTTTGGCTGTTTAGGGACGACGACGATGTGCGCGCACGGCACGGGTAGACCATCTGTGATAAACAGCCTAAGCGGCGCCTTGGGGGCCGCCGCAGTCCAAATAGGCTTCTTCCCGAAACGTCGTTTTGCGTGGAGGACTATTTGGACTGCGGTGGCGAAGCTACCGCTTTGGGAGAGCAGTGAGCCTTGCCCTGTCCGCGCGTTACGAAGTGCTGAAAGCCTCCGAATAGAAAGCGGCAGCTACCGCTACCGCACTCCAAGGCCAGACCTTGCTATCGAATACACCCTTGCTTGAGTTCAACCTGGCGGGAAGCGATGCGGGACAGAAAAGTTTTGTCGTGCGACACGATCAGCATCGCCTGCGGCAGCGAATCGAGAATTGCGACGACGCGCTGTTCATGTTCTTCGTCAAGGCCGGTGAGCGGTTCGTCCAGTAGAAGCACGTCCGGTTCCATCGCTAGCACTGTCGCCAATGCCGCAAGACGTTTCTCGCCGCCGCTGAGTTTGTACGTAATGCGGTCTTCGTATCCGCGCAAGCCAACCGCCTCAAGCGCGGCAAGCGTCCGCCGCCTGGCTTCGTCCCGCGTGACGCCGAGGTTCAACGGGCCAAATGCCACGTCCTCTCCAACGGTTGGGCAAAACAACTGATCATCCGAATCCTGAAACAGCAATCCCACGCGCCGGCGCACGTCCAAAAAATCGGCCTCGGACCGGCGCGGCGCATCGAAACAGAGAATCTCGCCCGCAGTTGGCGTAACCAGCCCAACCATCAGATGCAGGAGCGTTGTTTTTCCCGAACCATTGGCGCCGCGCATGCCGATACGTTCGCCAGGCGAAATTGCGAGGCTCAAATTATTCAACACGACGCGCTCTGTGTCATAGGCAAACATGATGCCGCGGAGTTCCACAATCGGCGCGCTCATCGGCGTTCAATCCAGAGTACCGCGCCTACGCAAAGTACGGTCGCAACACTGAGTGCGGCATCACGGAGGTGCATGGGCCGGGACGGTTTCAGCGGCACGCGTCCGGTGTATCCGCGGCATTTCATGGCCATCAGCACGCGCTCGGAGCGTTCGAATCCCCGCACGAGCAGCATGCCCACAAGATTGCCAAGTGAACGTAGCGTGTGCGCGTTGGTGCGCGGCTTGAAACATCTAACGCGCATCGCGCGGCGCAGTTCTCCGTATTCTACGCGCAGAACCGCAGTGTATCGCACCGTAAACAATAACAGCGTGACCAGCTTCGGCGGCGCGCCAAGCGAGTGCAACGCGCGCCCAAACTCGACAACCTCGAGCGTCGCCACCAGCGCCGTCACCGCGAGCACAATCGCGTTGGCGCGCAAGGTAATACCCAAAACGCGCCAAACGCCGTCTTCGGAAATCGAATATGGGCCAACCATTACCATTGGGCCTTCTGACGGTGTGAGCGGAACAAGAATCCATAGCAGCAGCAAGAAACAGTTCAAGGGAGCGAGGCGGAGCAGCGTGTCGCGCAGGGGAAGTTGCGCGCACGCGGCAAGTGCCAGCGCAACGGCCGCGCCGAATGCATGGGCCGGAATCGTGTGCGCGAGGGCAATGGCAATCGATAGCGCCAGCGCCGCGGCAATGCGCACGCGCGCGTCGCACCGGTGTACCGGCGAATCGCGCGATGTGAACGCTTCGGCAAACACGGCTACGACGGCGCGCCAGGACGCCGTTTCAACAACGCGATTACGCCAAATATACCGAGAATGTATCCGATGCCCGCGAGAACATCGCGCGTGCGCATTCGATTGGCCTGTTCATCGAGCTGTTCGCGAAGCGGTTGAAGCTCTTGTTGAACAATCGCGCGTAGGGCCTTTTCTTCGATGTCTAAATGGGGCGCATCCTCCGGCACGATCTGCCCGGTGGCGCCGTCCGCGTCAATCCGGAATTCCGCGCGATGGCCATCAGCCGACTGCGAAACAAGCGTAATGGGCGGTTGGTGCGGACCTCCGAATAGGAACGATCCGTCTTCCGCGCTTTGCACTGTCGCAACAACGCTCCCCGCCGTGTCGCGCAGTTCAACAGCAATTCCTGCCGCGGGCCCCGTGGGAAAATACACTTTGCCTTCGATGCCGGCCTGCGTCGCCGTCGCGAAGAGGTTGAGCTTGTGCGCTTGCGCGGAGCACGCCGCCGCACATGCGATGAGGATCATGAGCCCGCGCTTCATGCGGATTCCGGCAGGCGATCCGCTGCAAAAGCCGTCGCGTGCGTTCGCTGGAACGTCTCGGGACGCACGCGCAACAGAAAGGACAGAACGCTGCCCGTCACCACTGCTTCGATCACGGCTACTGGTATGTGGCCCGCGAATACCACCGCCGCGGCCACCGAGAACGACTGGCCACTCGTCAGCAATGCGCCGCACAACAGCGCGCACCCGCAGAGTATTGCAATCGCGCCGGAAAGCGCGCCGATTGCGAATGCCCCGCGCGGCGTGGCGCCCGATAGTGCGCGTCCGAATAACATGTAACACAGAAGGCCAGGCGTCGCCATGACAATGGTATTCACCCCTAGACTCGTGATCCCGCCATATCCAAAAAAGACTGACTGCAACACAAGCGCCGTAAGATACGCGGGGAAGATCGCCCAACCCAGCAATAAGCCGGCAAGGCCGTTCAACACAAGATGCACGGGCGCGGGACCGACGGGAACATGTATCAACGACGCCACGAACAGGGCCGACGACAACACAGCGACGTGGATGGTCCGTTCGTCATCCATCTTGCGCAAGCCGATAACGGTGCCCGCCGCGGCGAGCAGCGCACCTGCTACGAGCGTCGAACCGGGAAGTATGCCTTCAGCGATGTGCATGCGCCGTCACTTCATGTCCACCGCGCCCACCCAAATGAGCGCGCCAGATTCCACGCCGGCAGGTTTTCCGTCCGGCCCCGGCATTGTCTCGACGCCGTCAATCAACGCCGCGAATCCCCACCACCCCGCGCGCGGCAGGCCATAGGTGAATACACCGTTTGCGTCGGTCTCGATGGTCTGCGTAATGAAAGCATCGTTTGGTGGGGTCACTTGTTTGGATTCGTTGAAGTACTCGACCTCGACCGTGGCGCCGGGCACGGGCTTGCCCTTTGCAATGACAACGCCGCGGAATACGTTGCCGGTCCACAAACCCAGGGGCCGAGTAAGCGGTTGAATCTCGACCGGAAATCCTACCGGCTCTTTCCAACCCGACCACGAGCCAAACGCGCCGACCAGCACTTTGGTGTAATGTTTTATGTAGGTATTCTCATCCGGTTCCCAATACGGCGCGGGTTCGATATAAAAAGTATGGCCACCCGGTTGCTTCACATCGTATGCGGCCGTGAACGCAGTTTTTCCGGAAATCGTGACGGGTTTCAACGAAGTTAGCAGATCGTGTTT
The DNA here is from genome assembly GCA_034408725.1 of Candidatus Hydrogenedentota bacterium. Taxonomy (GTDB): domain Bacteria; phylum Hydrogenedentota; class Hydrogenedentia; order Hydrogenedentales; family SLHB01; genus JABWCD01. The sequence continues at coordinate 14,729 of JAWXCN010000124.1, read as the reverse complement.
TTTGCCGTCCGCGAGCACGCCAAACTGTTTTGGCGCATCCATCGCCATGATGGGTCCGCCTTCCATCGGATGGGTGAACTGAATGGTAAGCACGACCTCAGCGTTCGCCGGATTCGAGACAAAATCGGCCGATGGAATCAAGACTTGAAAATGCGCAAGTGCGAAATGAGGCGAAAGTAAATATAAAATTGCTGTGAGGAAAATGCGCATGGGACGGCTCCGGTATTACGAATCTCAAAATCGTAACACGGGATGCCAAAAGAGTAAAGTATGCGAACAGGGCTCAAACATACGACGCTATTCCCCGGTAGCCTCAGCGATGGCCGAGTCATAATAGGCGCGGGCGGCGTCATAGGCGGTTTTCGCCGCGGGGCGTTCCGCTTCACGGATTTGGGGTTCTTTCATTTGCCAGCAGCGGTCTACCGCGGCGCGGCACCATTCGGCGCTTTTCTTCGATGCACGAATGGGTTTGCCGGCCACTGTCACAAAAATCGGGTTTGTATGGCTGCTGGGCAGAATGCGCAATGCGATCCAGCTTGATTGGTCTATCGAACAATCAAATTTCACTTTGCGCAATTTGCCGTCGGCTTCGATGACGTCGCGCGCAACGGGTTTGCCGTTTACCAACAGTTCAACCGGCACGGTGCGCGTCGTGCCAATGCGCGACTTTTCGATGTGCCAATAGGGCGCCCCGTTCGGCTGTTGCTTGGCAAGGGCCTCGCCGGTGGCGTCCTGCTGCTCCGGCAGATAGGCAGCGACTCGCGCGCTAACCTGCACGGTCCGCGGAGCATCCAGTTTTAGCGTGCTGTCATCGTGACCCATGACGAGTCCATCAGCACGGAAATCGAGGATATGGGATTTACCGTCGCATACGTAATTTTCGCCAGTCTTCAGTTTGCCGACATAGGCGTCGAAATCCAGCGCGCCTTTCATGGGCGCGTAGCTGCGCGCGATGCCGACGCGCTCGTCGTAGATGCAGGGGAAATCAGTCTCGCCGCTGATGCGAGTGGTGACGCCGGTGTTCAGCGTGTGGTACCAGATGTTCAATTCCCAGAGATACGGCGTATCGCCCGCGCTGATGAAATCGCAGGCGCCTAACGGACCCGTCACGATGTATTCGTTGGCGCCGATGCCGTCGAACTTTGCCATAACGTAATTCGGCAGCTCGGTTGTCGGCTCGAGCGGCTCCAGCCCCCAGCCCGAATGCGAATACCCAACGATTGCATCCTGTTGTTGGCCCCATTGCAGGACGGGCATGGTCCAACTTGGCCATTCTTCGATCTTCGTGGTGTTGGTGTAGTCGTCTTCCTTTAGCCGCAACAGGCAGAGATGCCCGGCGTGACTCGAAGGAAAGCCTGAGACTTCGACGTCGTAGCGCATAATGTTGTTTGGCGTAGACAGGGGATCGTTTGAACCTTTGAAATACGATTTCTGGTGGTACCAGCACGGACCCCAACTCAACACGCAGGTAACATTCAAGTCTTCGCCGAGCGCCTGCCGCATCATTGATTCCGGTGTTACGCCGGCCTGCGGGCTTTCGTAGTGCGAGCACCCGCCGCCATGTACGTGATGATCGGCGCTGTACCATCCGAGTTTGGCGAGGTGAATCCAGCGCTCGAGCTTGAACGATTCTTCGTGCTCCATCACGCCTTCCGGCACGACTATCGTCGTTTCTTTCGGGATGTATTCGGGCCCGCGGGTGTATTCAACGCGGTACTCACCGGGGGGCAACATGACGTGTTCCCCGTCTGCGCGATAAATCTGTGGCTGGAAAAAAAAATCGGGGAATTCGTCTTCCTCAGCAAGGCGGCGCGCAGGCAAGGGGTAAATCCCCGTGAACCGCTGGGATTTCGTGAGCAAGGCGCCAGGGGGTACATTCTGCGCCATTTGCAGCCTGTAATCGGGCTTGATACTGCCCGCGTAATCCTGTTCCTGCTCCGTGCGCTCGACATTGTCCGAGAACACGAAAGATGCCATCGTGGGTTTGCCGCCGTCGTCTTTCACGCGCAGCACTACTTTCACCGCGGGTTTGCAGTCAAACAGGATATCGAGGTGATCGCGGAAACCAAGGTCCTGCGTTCCCTGGCCAATGTTGAAGCCGAGTTTGGCCTCCCGCGCACCCGCGTCTTTCGTGTATACCTGCACGATCGCGTACTCGAGCGGGAACCCGGACAGCAAGGCGTTCATAGGCCGGCGATGGTACATTTTCAATTCGAGAAACCGTTGCGCCACCTGCCCCGGCGATATCAAGTTCTCCGGCTTGGGTTCCGGCGCGCTGGTCGAACGGTGCAACAGTGGATCGGCGTTTGGACTTGCGGGTATGAGTTCGGCGCGTGTCCTGGCTTCATTGTGGACTTTTACAAGAAAACTGGTCCAGCCGTTTTGCATGAGGATAGACCTCGCCGGGCCCTGCAACACCCTGACGCGCATTTCCGGGTTAATATGCACCAGCGCAATGCAATAGGGATCGAGTATCGCCTGCACGGAAGCCGGCGTCTCTTCGGTAAGAGCCGCGTCCGCAAGCGTCTTGAGCCGGCTGATATCCTCGGAGCTGAGACCGTGACCAAGAAAAGTCAATGCATCGCTCAAGCGCAACGCCTGAGCAATCACTGGCTGCGGCTCGACACCCTGCACCGTGTATAGGGCCTGTGCCAATGCAACCGGCGCAGATAGTGAGCACATTACGACCATTGCAAACCCGCGCATAGAAGTGTCCCCCGAACGCCATGACCAATTTTTTCTGACTCGCCGATAATGCGAATACCATAGTAGCAACCGGATACGCAGGATGCATTTTTCGCCGCGTCCGGCGAAGTCGTGGACATTTCTAAAACTAAGAGACTTTAATAAAAATGCCGTGGACCCCATTTGGGATTGAACCGCCGGTTGCGAGTCTTTTTCAATACATCCCATACGGGTCCAAATCAATTTTCAACTTCGTTCTCCCCGTTCGCTCGTCTTTCGCGTATGCATCGCGAATGGCGCGGCTGAGAGTATTCAACCTCTTTGCGCTTTTCGACAACATTCCAAGGTTCCAGCGGTAGAGTTTTTTGATGCGCCGGATGGTTGCGGGGGACGGGCCGAGGGTTTCGAGACCGTCGAAGTTTAGTGCGGCGATTTGTTCGCGGGCGACGCGGTGGAGGATTGCGGCGCAACGTTCGGCGCGTTCGGGGTCTTCGCATTCGATCATAAGGTTTGCCATGCGCCGGAACGGAGGATACTGCGCATTGTTGCGTTCGGCGATTTCGCGCGCGAAGAACGCTGCGTAATCGTGTTTTGCGGCAGCGACGACGGCGTAGTGGTTGGGTCTGAACGTTTGGATGATGACGTGGCCCGGTTTATCGCCGCGGCCGGCGCGGCCCGCGACTTGGGTGAGCAGTTGAAACGTCGTTTCGGCTGCGCGGAAGTCCGGCATGCGCAGGCCGGAGTCCGCGTTGATCACGCCGACCAGCGTCACGCCCGGGTAGTCGTGTCCTTTCGCGATCATCTGCGTCCCGACGAGCACGTCGATCTCGCCCGAAGCCAGGCGTCCGAGAATTTTTGCGTGCCCGCCCTTGCCGGAGGTCGTGTCCGCGTCCATGCGCTCGATACGCGCATCGGGAAACGCCTGTTGCAAGTAGTCCTCGACTTTTTGCGTGCCCATGCCGAGGTACAGCAGCGGATTGAAGTGGCATTCGTCGCACACGAGTGGGACGCCGCGGCGTCCGTTGCAATAGTGGCAGCTCAGGAACGCGCCCTTCGCGTGATACGTCAACGTCACATTGCAATCCGGGCACTGCGCACACCAGCCACATTTCGGGCACAACACGAACGGCGCGAAACCGCGGCGGTTCAGCAACAACAACACCTGATCGCCCGTGCGAAGTCGCTCGCCAATTTCCGTTTCCAGCTTGCGCGACACCATGATCTCCATGCCGGCTTCGCGGTTCTCGGTGCGCATGTCGACGAGTTCGACTTCCGGCAGCAGGGCATTGGTCGCGCGGCGGTGCAGTTCGATGCGGACAGACTTGCCCGATTCGCTGTTGTGATACGACTCGATGGAGGGCGTCGCGGAACCGAGCACGCAGACCGCGTTGTTCAGTTTCGCGCGCATGATCGCGACGTCCCGCGCGTGGTAACGTGGCGTTTCGCTTTGCTTGTACGAGTTGTCGTGTTCTTCGTCAACGACAATGACACCGAGGCGCGGCAGCGGCGCGAAGATAGCCGAGCGCGCGCCGACGACGATGCGCACTTCGCCGCGTTGCGCGCGACGCCACTCGTCGTAACGTTCGCCCGCGCCGAGGCCACTGTGCAACACTGCGATGTCCGCATCGAAGCGCGATTTGAACCGCCCGACGGTCTGCGGCGTCAGCGAAATTTCCGGCACGAGAATGATCGCGGTCCGCTCCAGTTTCAGCGCATGCTCGATGGCTTGTAGATAGACCTCGGTTTTGCCGCTGCCGGTGATGCCCTGCAAGAGAAACGGCTGAAACTGCGATACGTCCATCGCGGCAGTGATCGCGTCAAACGCCGCGCGCTGATCGCCATTGAGATCATGCTTGAGGTTCGAACGTCCATCCGAGGAAAGGTTCGGCGCACGATAGAATTCACGTTCATATCGCTCGATGGCGCCGCGCTGTTCCAGCAACCGCAGCACCGAAGAATCCACGCCGTGCCGTTCGTACAAAGATGACGCCATGCGTTCCGGTTCGTTGTTCACCAAATCGAGCAGCACAGCGGCCTGGCGCGGGGCACGGCGCTGCATGCGCTCCAGTTCTTCCGGCGAGGGGATCGCAAGTTCGTTCAACCGCACCCAGGTTTCGGTCGCAATGGAAACGCCCGCGTCGATAGCGACGGATTCCGCGCGAATGATGCCGCGCGCTTCGAGTGTGCGCAGCGTATTGCTGAGGGCAGTCGCGCCGACCGTTTTCGCCAATTGTTTTTCCGAAAGCGGTCCGCGGCCGTGCAATTCCGCGATGACTTTTCGCTGCCGTTCGGTATATCGACCGGGGCCAAGTTCGGCCAGGTTCAGCGCATAGCGTTTCTTGGACCGGATCGCGATGCCGGCGGGCACGGCGGAGGCAAGCGCTTCGCCCCAAGCGCAGCAGTAATACTCGGACATCCATTTGCACAAGTCCAACAGCTCGGCGGAAAAGATTGGGCCATCATCTGGCAGATCGATGATCGCGCGTATGCCTTCCACGCTGGAAGAATCCGAAAGCCCGACCACGGCGCCGGTTTCGACCCGCTTCTGAAACGGCACGACAACGCGCATGCCCATGGCAACCCGGTGCCGCAGAGACGCCGGTACGGAATAGGTAAAAGCCTGATCCAAGGCTATAGGCAGGACTACCTGCGCGAATGCGCGCGTCGTACCCTCCGTCGCACTGGGCGACCAGGACGCTTGATTTTCCGTTTCCGAATCCGTTCCAATCCGGTTTGTCATTCCAACCCAAAAACAGTTATTGCATTGTCTCGCAGAAACATTCGCTCGACATCCTCGGGCAAACCGAGTTGCCGCGCGTCCTGCGCGCACTTGTCCGCCAAAAGCTGTGGAAAATTGCTTCCAAACAGCACCTTATGCTTCCCATACGTTTGCATGTATTGCTGCAATTGAAACGGATAATATCGCGGCAGCCACGCCGACGTGTCGATATAGACATTCTTGTGTTTCCAGGCGAGCCCGATCATTTCGTCAGTCCAAGGATAACCAATGTGGCCCGCAACGATGCGCAGGTCGGGAAACGTCAGCGCGACTTCATCAAGGTAGGGCACTGGCCGTCCAACTTCAGACGGCATCAACGGACCGGTATGTCCGACCTGCGTACAGAAGGGGATATTCAGTTCAATGCATTTCACGTACAAGGGATAATACAGCTTGTCATTCGGCGGGCGGTTCCAGAGCCACGGAACCACGCGCAGCGCTTTGAAACCCAGCTCGTTGACCGCGCGATCCAGTTCCCGCACAGCGTGCACCGGTTTCTCGAGGTCAACAGTCGCCACTCCCACGAAGCGGTCCGGAAACGCGCGGACCATCTCCGCGACTTCGTCGTTGGTATAGATCCAGTTTCCGGGCCGGCACCATGCGCAGATGAACATCTTTTCGACGCCGCCACGATCCATCATTGCGACGATTTCTTCCGTGCTCATTCCTTTTTCAAGCACCCACGCATTTCCGGACTGTTGGAAGAGACGTCCGACCTCCGGCAGCAGCTTGAACGCATCCGCCCGCGCGGGCTGTGCCCAAACGTCAATCGCCCGTATATTTCCCGGCATGGCTTACCCTTTGTTGTTGCTTCAGGAAGACGCGATCAATCGTAGTCGGATCCGCGGCCCGTTTAAATGCTCGGTGGCGAATAAGGCGGACGGATGCACCCGGTCGAGTTGTGCGGCGGAAAGACTACGAAGCGGCGGATTCCCGCGCGGGAAGGCCCCAGTGGGCGGTGTCGACAAATTTCTTCCAGACCGCAAGCTGGTCCTGCGGGACGCGCGCGCCGAAATGCGGCATCCACGCCGGCTTGTAGGGCCGTTTGAGCAACGGCATGTTCGCTTCGTCCGGCGTGCGATTGCCTTTCTTGACGTTGCAATGCAAGCAGGCAAGGACAAGGTTCTCCCACGAATCACCGCCGCCGCGCGATTGGGGCATGACGTGATCGATGGTGAGTTGGCCCCGCGAAAAATGTTTACCGCAATACTGGCAAGTGCTTTTGTCGCGCTCGAAGATGCTCTGGCGCGAGAACCGCACTTCATGGTGGATGAATCCATTGAAGAGCGATAGCAGAATGACTTCCGGCACACGGATGCGCAGGTTCGTCGTGTGGATGTAGCGCCCGCCCAAGCCGTTTTGCGACAACTCGACCCATTCGCCAAAGTCGTGCAGGGAATACGTCTGGGGATGGACGGCGCGCGCCGCGCCGATGTAGAGGAGCGTGAACGCGCGCCGGGCCGACGCGATGTGCACCGCGGCCCACGACTTGTTCAGGACTAATACGTTTCCTTCTAACATGCGCGTCACTCCGTCGCATATACACTATGCGCCGATTGCTACACGGTCCCATGCATACAGGCCCGGTAGCCATCGGCGCGGATGCAATGCGAAAAGGCTCAAACAGTATACGAAGCAATGCCAGCACAGTCAAACGTGTGTGCCAGCACACCAAATTCGCACCCTCGCACCGTTAATTTGCGAAATTACCCCGCGCTCGTGTCTCGGGCGACCTCATAAATGGCGACATCTTTATTCTCGAACACACGCTCCGCGCCGGTGGTTCGCCGGAAATACGAGGGCTTTGCGGCGTAGTCTGGATTCGACACATAGATATACCGCGGCCGGATTTCTTCGATAAACTCGGCGGCCTTGTCTCGTGGTAATTCGCCTTCCTTGAACCGCTCAAACTTTTTTCGAAGTTGCCGAACGTTTGGTGTCAGCGCCCAATGGCCCATAGCCACGCGAACCGGCGTGTAATACGCGATGCGGCTTCCCATGAACTCGCTGGAAAGCACTATATCATCCGGGCCGGTATTCTTGGCCAGCCATGCGATAGCATCAAGGTCTGTCGTGCGTATATAGTTCCGCGCCTCGACAGAGCCAATATTCGCGTTCCACGTCAGGAACAGGGGAGTGCTTAGCGCATTTACGATGAGAAAGCCCGCAACCGCGCCCACGTGAGTTGGGATACGCGAGTTGCGCCACCGCTCGGCCAGCGGCGGCAGCATGCCTAGCGCGATAATAATCATGGGTGGGATCAGCGGAATTCCGATCTGGGGTGAGAACGAAAGGACCCGCGTCAGATGGTTTCCGTGGTACAACAACAGTATGGTTGCCGTCAGCACGACCAACATTCGTTCCCATGATGCCGTGAAGGGGTACCGTTTCCTGCGCGCGATACGATAGATGAAAAATACTCCGGCAAGTCCAAGGCCACTTGTGTGCCAGAAAAATGACGCAGGCGGCTGTTTCCCCTGCTCGGCCCAAAACCGAAAGACGGGATGCAGCGAAAAAATGTAGAAGTAATAGATTAGCAACGGCACGCTGACAAGCATCGGCAACGCGCGCAGCACTATTTGCCGGAGCTGAAACTTTCGCGTGATCGCGTATTCCACGGCGATAAACGCAGGAACCATTGCGCAAATAGTGATCGTGTCATACGGCCGGAACAACCCCTGGATAATGGCTACCCCCGCGGACGCGACATACCAGCGGGTCCTCCCGGTTCGTTCACCAACTATAAAAAAAGCCAGGAGAGCCAGAAACGTACCGTGCGGCAGGCTGTAATGCGGATTCTTCATAATCTGGCCAAAAGGGTGAATGGCCGTTATGAGGTCCATGGCGGGATTGCGTAGGCCGAATGTGTTGGTCGTATCCACGAGGTGGAAGGAACCCAACAACGCGAGCACCCAGCCGAATCCGCCGCCAAATGCGCACATCACCAGTGCTACGAGCTGCTGGTACGTGCGCGGCAACGTCACGAGCGCGAGAAATGCGAACCCGAGCATCAGCGCCAACGAGCCGATGAATCGCCACACGACAAACGCGCGCCGGGGTGTCCAGTCGAACCATGCCATGCCTTTTCCAACGGCCCACCATTGCACGTTGATGAATGCCGCGTCGCAGGGTTCATGGGTCATGTTGTTGCGGAAAAAGAAATGACCTTCCGCAGCCTGATGGATAAATGAATAATAGCTGTTGATGTCCATCGCGAGCGAAACGGCGCCAACTGCTTCATAGCCGGGAAGCGCGCGCTCCGCGACAATGTTGTACGCGATCTCCGTAATGGCGAACACGGCGACGCCAAGACACAAGGCGATGAAAACTATTAGAACCGGCCTGCGCCGCTCGGCACCACTGCTCACACAACCCCCGTTCAATTCCTCACGCGCGTAGATTGCACCACGGGCAAAAGCCGATCACGCCCGTTCGGGACGAATGAGCAGCCATATGACAAGGCCGACCGGCCAGACCAGGATCAACACCAAAAGCGCCACCAGGCAACCCGATTTGCCGCGGTTCTGCGCGTCCACAAACGCCCAAATCACAGATGCGATATACACCACGCAATAAATTAGTGCGAACGTGCTTGTGATCATCCACCTAACCCCTTTACCCGCGAAGAAGTTATGAATTATGTACCATTATTGCCCATCCAGTCCACAAGGCGAACAACCTTTTGCAAGCAGTAAAGTTGAAGGTGATGATTGCCGATAGTATTTCACAGGCAAGGATGCCGCGCAGCACGTTAGGGAGAACTATCCATGGCAGGCATACAGGGAATCGCGGGACTAATCACCCCAATAGGCGCCAGCCCCACTCCCGATCGCCCCGCAAAACGTAGCGAGGTCCGCGGCATATCCGGAGACGGCGATCACGCTGTATTTAGCAGTGAAGCCCAAGGCGCCGCCGAACTCAAGCGCCTAGCGGCATCTGCCGTTGATGAAGGACGCCAGGCGCGCCTCGAACAGGCGCGCAAAAGTATCGAGCAAGGCGCGCACCGGTTGCAGTCTGTCGTAGAACTCGTCGCCTCCCGGGTCAGCAAATACCTCGAATAGGCAGAGGCATGCCCAATATGGACTGAGGTAGCAGCCGCTACCGCTTTCACTCCCGGCAAAACCGGAACCCTACCCTCTTCGCCACCGCAGTCCAAATAGTCCTCCACCGAAAACCACGTTCTAACAAGAAGCCTATTTGGACTGCGGCGGTCCCCAAGGCGCCGCTTTGGCTGTTTAACGCAGATGGACTACCCCTTAACCCGTGCATACACGAAGTCATCGCCCATAAACAGCCAAAGCGGTGTCTGCGCTACCCGTACCCCTGCGCGCACAAAGTCCTCTCCCATAAACAGCCAAAGGGGTGTCTGCATCAGCCCCGTACGTTCGCGACGCGCTATAACCGATCGGTTGCTATCCCATATAGATGCACGTCGTGATATTTATCATGCACGAATAAAGTCTCGCGCAACGTCCCCTCGCGCGCGAACCCGATTGCTTCCAAAAACGTTTGCAAGCCCGTTTCATACGCGGCGGCGGGAATCGTCAAGCGGCGGATCGCCTGCTGCCCGCCCGCTTCTTTCAGCAACGCGCGAAACCCTTTCCGCACATCATCCGCGGCGTAATCCACCTCATTATGCAAATACAGCCAGCCCTGTGCGGCGCCCGGCAAGCGGTCGGGCCGGAGCTTTATGAGTCCAATGGCCGAGCCGTCTTTTTTGATCAGGATCATTTCCTGCTCCCCGGGCGAAGGGTGCAATGCGTCCATTTCACGATCGTATTTCGTGGTGAGCATAATGCCGCCTTCCGTGAACAGGAAGTACGATGCCGGGTTCCAGTTCTCCCAGTCCGACAGCATCTGCGCGTCGGCTTCTTCGCACGGGCGCATGCCAATGGTCATCCGGAACATCGCGCGCACCAGCGTGAAGAACGAGGGCCGGGCCGAGCGCGTCAGCGTGCGGTACACCCGCGTAAAATTCACGCCCTCGGATGACAGCAGATTGAACGCGCTGACGGCTGAAGACATCCATGCGCGTTGCGCGTCACACCACCCTTCATGCGGTGTGCGATGCGATCCTGTTAGCGCGTGGTGCACGGCGGTGTTGCCTCCGCCGCAGAGGTTGCGCGCCCAGCAGCGCCGGCACACTCCTGTTGTCGAAGCGCCCACCTCGTCAAAGCGCGCGCGAATGTGCTCATCGATTTCGCCGCCCATGACTGTGCCAAGCTTATAGGCTTCGACACCCATCAGGCGGCGCGAGGGATAAACGCCGCCGTCCGCATCGACGGCGAGTTCGTTGGTGCCGGCGGGGTCCGTGCGGCGCGTGGGCGAACCGTCGTAGATGCGATAAAACAGCGGAGCAATGGGATCGACGCGATAATACTTGTGTTGCAGAAGTCGCTTCGCGTAGTACATGGCCGACTGGCGCAGCGCATCCAACATTTCCGCGGGATTCAATGTAGGGTTGGCGATGTACGCGCCGTCAACATCGAGATCGATAGTCGTGAATCCCGTCTTTTCCAATTCTTCAACCACACCGGAAAAATTCGGATGATTGGGGCGCACAGTAATCCGGCCATGCACACCGGGGGCATCCGGCTGAACGATTTTCACCAGCCGGGCAAATGCTTCACCTGTCGTCTTTGCAAACGGACGCAGGTGGGTGAGTATGTCCGCGGATTCAGTAAATTCGAGTGACGCGCTGATGGTATGGCCTTCGAGGGATGCGGGCGGTTTTGCGACTTCTATGTTCTGAACGAGGACGGACGCCGTAAGTTTTTTGCCCGCGAGTTTTCCGCATTTCATCGCGTGCGCGCAGAGATCGGCCACCAGCTCAGGGTTGTGGACGTGGCCTTCTTCGACAAACTCGATCAGCAATTCTTTCTGTTCGCCCGCACGCCCGAGCAAAAGCGCGATTGCGTCGTGACCGATGTCGCGCGCCGAACTCGACATAACCGTCGCGCCCTGGCTGAACCACCCCTTCTTTTTCACGGCGGCTTCCGTGCCGTCGCGCGGCAGGCATATCGAAACCCGCTTGAGTCCGCGCTCGAACTGGATTTCTTTTTGAACGTCGTCTTTTTTGGGCGCGGGCAGGATTGCGCGTGTCGAACGCAACCATTCCAGTTCGCCGATGACTTCTTCGAGTTCCTTGACGCTGTAACGCTCGCCAAGCAAATGGTAGATTCGGTTCACGGAAGCGTGCGGGTAATATTCGAGGACGTCCCAGGAAATCTCGTCGCATTCAAAACAGAAACACGTTTCCGGATCAACGGCAAACCGGCGATCACTTTCCACAAAGCGATGTAGCGCGTCGCGGGCCATCAGAATGCACCCAGCGTGCCGCGGCTGCGCGCCCAGTTTTCCATGGCTTTGAAACACACGAGGCCGATGGGCGTCCACACGGCGACATTCAACAGGAGAAACATGAACGACGGGTGTATGAAAATGTGCATGCCGTAGTTTTGCAGGAGAACAAGCTTGAGGCAAATCGCCGCGTCCGTCACGGGTACGGCGTGCGCGATAGATCGAAGCACCAGCGGAAGGTCATATAGCCCATCGCTGGCCTTCCATGCCACGGCCATCATCGCCATGCGCAAGATTACGGCGACCTGGCCAATCTGCTTGAACACCAGCACGAGACCTCCGACCATGAACCCGAATCCCGTCATGCTGAAATACGTGAGCAAGAACAGCACGGAGACCGCGGCCGGGTTTGCGTGAATTTTGCCGTCAGGCGCCGACTTCACGCCGGGCTTGCCCTCGACGTCGGCGACGGGCCCCTTCGTTGGCGTCGCAGTCGGCACGCCTTCGGCATGCGCGGTTTGCGTTGGCGCGGGCGCGCCATCGCCCTTTTCCGAAAACGCCGCGGAGATAAACATGAGCAGGATGGTCCACGTAATGATACTGAGCACGGTGGCGACGGCGGATCGCGCCATGAAATTGGTGATGAGACCATGTGGACTCATGTAGACCTGTTCCAGCTCGCCGCTACGCGCCATGCCAGCCAGGCCGCTGCTGAACATGCCCACGATGCTGAACGCGAATATCCCGATTACGAGTCCGAGCGCGCGGTCGACCGCGACGCCCGCCATGCTTGCCCCAAGCCCGAGGCCAGACAGGAATATGTTGATGAAGCCATAGAACATGACACAGGCAACGAGGAGCGCTGTCATCGTTGCAAACCAGTAGCGCCGCGTCACGATCATGGATCGGACAACTTCCGCCTTGAGCACGAGAAAAAAACCCATTGCTACGACTTTCCCCCGATGTTCAAGCTTTTTTCCGTAATGCGCAGGAACACGTCCTCGAGATTCTGTTGCGCATGTGTAATCGAACGCAGGACAACACCATCGCGCTGAAGCCGATCCATCACCGCGTATAACGCGGCGGAACGCGCGCGGTCGTCAATTTCAAACCGCACGGACACGCGCGGGCCAGTTCCCTCGTCCTCAAGCGTGTCCGATGCGATAACTCCCGGCAACGCCCGTATTGGCGCGAGGTCCGGCGCCCTGTCAACGTGGAGATGATAGGTATGATCCGAAAACAGGCCCAGCAAGTCGCGGGTCGATTTACAGGTAGCGAGTTTTCCGTCATGGACGATGGCGATGCGGTCGCAAACTTCCTGCGCGGTGTTCATGTCGTGCGTTGTCACGAGCACGCATTTGCCCCGCTGGCGCGTCATCTCGATCAACTTATCCTTGATCGCGCGGCTGCTTTGCACGTCGAGACCGGTCGTCGGCTCATCCAGCAGCAACACCGGCGGGTCGGTTATCAGCGCGATACAAATTGCCAGACGCTGCTTTTGACCCCTCGAAAGTTTGCGCACCTCGACGTTCATTTTATCTTTCAAACCGATGAAGTCGAGCAATTCCTGGCTGCGTTCCTTGAGCATCGAACCTTTCACGTCGCGCAGGTTTCCGAAATACGAAAGATTTTCGAGCGGAGTCAGCGGCCAGATGCACGTGCGCGTACCTTCAAGCACGACGCCGATCTTGCGCAACACCTTCAACCGCTTCTTTTCGACATCCATGCCATCGACAAGCACAGTCCCCGAATTTGGTTTCACCAAACCGGAAATCATTTTCACCGTCGTGGTTTTGCCAGCGCCGTTTCGTCCAAGCAACCCCAGGATTTCTCCAGGCCGGATCTCAAGCGATACGTGGTCCACCGCGTGCACCGTCTTGCGGTAGTACACCCGGCGTTTCCCGGTTTCCTCGTGCTTTTTGAAAAAATGGTGCGTGTGAAAAATCTTGTCGACGTCGCACAACTCGACGGCGGCCGCGGCGCTCATATGTTCTCCAATCGACGCGGGCGGTATGATTGCTCGATCGCGCGCGCGGCCTGCGTTTCGTCGCCGAGTTCTTCAACTTTGCCCAGATATTCCAGATACGCGATTTCGATGTCGCGTAGCGCGTGAATGATCATCACCAGAATAAAGCTGCCGGTCGCGAAGTACAGCGCGCCGATCAAGAGCGCAAAGCCAGTAAACTCGGCGGAGATATACCAGGTGTTTTCGAAATAGTGTTTGTGTACGACGACAAACCCAGCGGCAATCACCGCGATGCCCAGCGCAACCGCCGCGGGGCCGCTTGTGTACTGCGCAAAATATTCGATGGCCAGCGCCTGGCCGGCCACGCGCCAGATCAGTTCCTCGGCAAACGCAACACCCAGAAAGCGCGTCAACACTACCGGGCTGTCCATCGCGAAATTCCAGAGCGGCCCAAAATCAAAAAAATGCGCCCAGGCATCACGCCAGGAGAGGTGTGTGGCGAGAATGGAGAAGCCAAAGATCAGGTGTCCGGCGATGAGGCCGATGCAGATGTAGACCGGAGAAATCAGGTCACGCGAAAACACGTCGCTGTGATAGCCGATATAGACCGCGACCCACAGCAATGGCGCTTGAAGGAGGACATGGATCATGTGGACCTTACCCTGCGGCTGTTCCCCTGGCATCCATCGGTTTGAGAGCAATGAATACACGACGTGTACGGCGAGCAATGCCCAAAGGATGTACCCGGCCATTACGTCGAGGACCCGGTCGCGGCATCTTCGTTGAGATCGCGAATCATGGTCTGAAGATCGATGCCCTTGAAGCGCTTTAGAAAGAATTCGCGGAACTTGTCAAACTCGGGCCGGATGAGACCGTACCCGTACATTTCGTAAAGCTGGCCGTCGCGCGCGACGTGCTCTCGAAGCACCAGCTCCTGTTTCGCGCCGGTCAACTCGAAAATGCGCCAGGACCGCGTATTGAAGCCGTAGATGTAGATGT
>JAWXCN010000123.1:0-9168 GCA_034408725.1 Candidatus Hydrogenedentota bacterium | reverse complement strand
GTGCAGGAGCGCGGCAATTTTTCAGCCGCGGCGGGGTTCGGTTTCGAGAAGGGCAAGCAAGGTATTTTCAGCACGTTCTCTGCGTTCCTCGAGATGATCGTGTCCGAAGTGACAATGGCGCGGCTGAACGAATCAAACGTCATTTGCCATTTCTCGCACGCGGGTTGCGACGAGATCGCTGACAATACTTGCCACTTCGGCGTCAACGTGTTTTTTGCGAACAACGGTTTTGGCGAAAGAGACACAAACCGGCTGTACTTCGCGGCGGACGCATTGCAACTCAAAGCAATTGTCGAGCGCATCTGGGACGATCACGGGTTGCGCTTCGTGTTTACCACGAGATCGAAGGTGCCTTACATCCTGCGTACGCGCGGCGAGAAGTATTTCGATGCCGCCAATGGCTACGTCTTTGTTCCGGGTAAAGACGAATTTATTCGCAAGGGCACGCGCGGCTACGTCGTCGCTTACGGCGAATTGCTCTATCGCGCGCTTGACGCTGTCGAACAGGCCCGCGGCCTTGGGATCGATGTGGGCCTGATCAACAAGTCGACCTTGAACGTCGTGGACGAAGAAGCGATTCAGATTGCCGGCGCGGAACACTTCCTGCTCGTTGTCGAAGGACAAAACATCAACACCGGCCTCGGCGTGCGCTACGGCACGTGGCTTCTCGAACGCGACCTCAACCCGCGCTATGCACGGATGGGTGTCCATAAAGAAGGCTGCGGCGGTATCGAAGAACAGGTGCCCCACCAGGGCCTTGCGCCCAATGATATTCTGCAGAAGATCATCGAACTGGCGAAGTAAGGCTGAACCATTTGCGATGACAGGCACTTTAGTCGAGATGAATTGCATTTTGATATCGATTGGCGAACTCGCAAGAAGTAAATACAATGACGACAACCGCCGATAAATGCCCGCTATGTGGCGGCACACTTGTTCCAGGTACTACAACTTATACAGCCGATCTCGGTACAGGTGTTGTTCTCGTTCGGGATGTGCCCGCGACGATCTGTGATCAGTGTGGGGAGGACTGGGTCGCGAATGATGCCGCAAGCCGATTGTTGGGAATCGTCGAAGAAGCGCGCGATAAGCACGCCATTGTGGAAGTGCTCAACTATTGATTGGTGCGTCCTTTTGTGACGGGGGCTGGAAAGTATTATTTCCGCTAACCCTCGTACCGGTACCCGGCCCCATGCACGGTCTGAATGATCGCCGCGCACCTGGGATCGCGTTCGATGCGTTTGCGGAGTTTGGATATGTGCTGATCGAGTGTTCTGCTGTTGGGCGCGTAGTCGAGGTCCCAGCATTCGTTGAAGAAGGTGTCGCGATCAACGACCTGGCCTTTTCGACCATGCAGCAGGCGAAGGATTCTGACTTCGCGCAAACTCAGATCGAACACAGCGTCACCGCGACGCGCGCGCAGTTGCGTGGGCATGACTTCGAGGTCATCCATCATAAATGAGTTCGATTCGGCACTAGGCGATTTCGACGCGAGACAACGCCGCGTCACCGCGCGGATGCGCGCAAGCACTTCGCGCACGCCAAACGGTTTCAGGATGTAATCATCCGCGCCCAGTTCGAGACCGAGCACCTTATCGACTTCCTCGGACTTCGCGCTGATGAATATGACAGGGACTGAGGCGTTGGTCTTGCGGATTTCGCGGCACACGTCGTAGCCGTTTGATCCCGGCATCATGATGTCGAGACAAACGAAGTCCGGCGTGCGCTCGCGAAAGAGTTTCAACGCCTCCGCGCCGTCGCGGGCAAGCGTCGTGCGATAGCCTTCGCCCTTGAGCAGTTCCGCCAAACCGTTCCGAATGTTTTCGTCGTCCTCCGCGATGAGCACGTTCATGTTTTTTCTCCATCAAGTGGGCAGCGTAGCGACACGTTGAACCTCGCGCCGAGTTCCGATTCATCGAGTGTAAGGTCGCCGCCATGCAGTCGCGCGAGATCGCGGGCAATGGTTAGGCCGATGCCGGTTCCCGCGACGCCGTCGGTGAGTTTATCGCTGACGCGGTAGAACGGATCGAATACGCGCTTGCGCTCTTTTACGGGTATGCCGGGTCCGGCGTCCGTAAGGCTGATGGATACGCGATCGCAGTCTTGTTGGCTGGCAATGTTCAACGATTTTCCGGCGGCGGCGTATTTTTCAACGTTGCTGACAAGATTACCCACGATTTGGCCAATGGCGTCCGCATCGATTATCGCAGGCTGGTCTGCATGCAATTCAGCGTTCACCGTAATGCCGCGCGCATCGAGGGCGGGCTTGAACTGCGCCAGCACGGATTGAATGCATAGGTCAACGATGCCGCGCGCGGGACGCAGCGTCAGTGATTTCCGCTCTTTCCGGCTGAACGTCAAAATATTTCCGATGAGCCTGCTCAGCCGTTGGCTTTCGGAGACGAGCACGCCGACATGGCGTTTTGATTGTTCGTCTACCTGATCGAGGTTTTCCTCCAACATTTCCGCGTACATGCGGATGTTCGTCAGCGGGGTTTTCAACTCGTGCGACACCTGGTTTACGAACGAGACGCGCTGCGCCGCTTCGCGTATTTCCCGCGAACTTTCGCGATAGAAATACGCGGCAATTCCGAGCAACGCAATCGCCACAGCGCCGAGCCTTGTGGATAGCCGGTACCAGATTCCGGAATCGCGGGTGGCCAGCGGTAGACCGGGATCAATGCAGTATGCGAGTGTCCACGTGCTGAGCGGGTATCGAATGGGGATTGCCACCCGCGGTTTGACCGTTTCCGACGTCAAATAGTTGTCCCACACGTAAAGTGGTTCGCCTTGCGAATTGCGGAGTTCCATTCTCCCTTGTGGAACCTCTAACTTTTCCGAATATCCTAACGCCCAATCGCCAGTCGATACTTCGGCATTTTCAACTTCGTCTGGGTATGAGTCTGGCAGCGCGGCAATGATGTCCGCGGTCAATCGTGGCCGGTTCAACTCGGCAGCGACAATGATGCCGTCGTCGCGCCGCAGCCAATAAATGAGATGAATGTCATTTCCCCAATGCCACGAGTACCAACCACTGAGACGTTGCGACGGCGCGGTGTTCATAACGCCACCTTTCCCGCCCTTGAAAATCTGTTGCGCAGGCGCCTGCTCCGGCGCAGCTTGCGTTGTGAGTTCCCGATTTATCCAGATGTCCCGTGTCCGGTTCAAAGATTCCTCTTCGGAGGCGGAACTTTCTCCATCATAAGAAGGGAAACGCAACATGCCCTGCGCATCGACAACGAAATACTGCGTGACAAACACAGACTTCAACAGCCGCTCGCGCAGCAAGGCTGGTTCGATGGGAGCTTCGCCAAGGTCAATCGCCAAGTCCCGTTCCCACTGCGCGATGACGGTTCCAACGGTGAGTTCATAACCTTCGAGCTCAGCGCGGATGGTTTGTTCGAACAGATCATCTCGGAGGGCGCGTTCGGCAGCGTCAAGCCGCGCCCCCAGCCATCCCAGAATGGCCAGGGGCACAACCACCATTATCGCGAGGAGAATGAGGAGTCGATAGTTCAACGGGTCTTTTCCAGAATTGCGCTCTGGTTCTTGGTGCCCACCTGGTATTCCTGTTGCAGCTTCCGGTTGAATTTCCAGTTTTCCGGATCGAGATTCTCGGCGGCGAATCCGTTCGTCATCGCGTCTTTACGCAACTGCTCATCCTTGAACCGGTCATAATTCTCATTCAAAAACGCTTCGTTGCTCAAGAGGGCGTCACACGCCGCGGCGACATTTCCGCTGTCGCGAAGCCGCATGGCGAGAATGTTGCGGTCCGCCGCTATCTGCTGCACCGCGGCGACCATGACAGGTTTATTGATATTGCCGTCGACGTCTTTCGCGGAGTTCGTGTAGCGGACCGATACCGGTTTGGTGGCGTTGCTGGTTGTCCCCGAGGCGATGTTCAAATACGAAATATCTACGTCGGCTATTTGCAGCGACTGACCGTCCACGCCCGCGGGTACTTCCACTTCGAGCAAACAATATTTCGTGCGCGCGCTGCCAATTTGGCCGAGGTCCATTCGCACCGTCTGGCCGTTTACGATGGCTTCGCGTCCCAATGCCCGCACGGGGCGCACGCCATTCGCGCAACGCACGATCACCGTCGCGTCGCGCGCGACAACCGTCATGGCATCGCCAAATTCCATTGCATACGCGCGGTCCAGATCATTTACATTTTCGATAAACATGTGATTCCCGTCACTTGAGGATGCCAGTTTGGACATCAGGTCTTCATTGTAATCGAGACCGAGGCCGAGCGTCGTCACGCTGATACCTTCCTTGGCAAGCGACCCGCCAAGCTCCGCCAATTCGCCTGGTGAACTTGGCCCAATGTTGGCTATGCCGTCCGAGAGCAACACCAGCCGGTTCACGTACCCGGAGCGCAGGTCTTTGCGCAATTCCCCGGCGCCCATGCTCACCCCGGCGAACAATGCCGTCGAGCCCCCTGAAGTGATTTGGTCTATTGCGGAAAAAATTTGTTCGCGCATGGCGGATGCCTTGCCAAGTTCGCTATCAATGCGCGTCGCGCCCTGCACGATGTTCACGGTCGTCTCGTACGCAATTACCGAAACAATGTCATTTGGACGCAAGCGTTCGATAGCGGCTTTCGCAGCGCGTTTTGCCGACTCGATTTTCTCTCCCTGCATGGAGCCCGAGCGGTCGATCACAATCGAGACGTTTAGCGGCGCCCGCGATTTCTCGTCCTTTATTTCTTGCCCGGTCATAGCCACGCGGAGGTACGCAGTGCCGCCGCCCGCCAACATGACCGGCGTACCCAGAGAGGCCTCGATTTGGGGTTCCTGCCCATGAGCGGCGCACGCAAGCGCAGCAAGCGCGACAAGAATTCGGTGTTTGCATCGACTGTGGAATACCATGCTGTTCTCCTTTGGACGGCGTCCGGCAATCGGCGCAGACCGTGTTGGTTTTTCGGGGCATTGCCCGCTAAAGCCAAACTAACAGCGCGCACAATCATCATGGTCTGATTCTGGTCACCCATTTGTAAAATGATTGTATGCAAACGCTAACCGGGTGGAGGTCACGCCAGGGTTTGAGTGTGGTGGCCGAAGTGCGTATACTTTAAGTGTTTGCGTCTCTAACGGGTTATTGGGTGGTCGTTCGCAGGTGGTGTGTCGGACCTTTCCCGCAAAAAAAGAATTGGAGAGAATTATGTCCCTCGCCCCGCACGGTGGGAAATTGGTAGATCGGTTCTTAACGGGTGACGAACTCGATATTGCGAGGGAAAAGTCGAAGAGCATGCCGCGCATCAAAGTGGACACGTATGCGGCGTTTGATATCGATTGCATTGCGAAGGGCATTTTCAGCCCGTTAACCGGCTTTATGAACGAGACCGAGGTCCGCCGCGTAATCGATTCGATGGAACTCCGGCCTGGCATTCCATGGACGATTCCGATCGTGCTGGGGGTTTCCAATGACCAGGCGGAAAAGCTTGCCGTCGGCTCGCAGGTAGCCATTGAAGATGACCTCGGGGACACGGTCGCGATTCTGCATCTATCGGAAAAATTCCATGTGGACCACGGCGAAATAGCCGAGAAGACGTACCGCACCATCGACGAATCGCATCCCGGCGTTAAATATACGTTGACGCTTGGAGAAGTGTTTCTTGCGGGCGACTTGGACGTGCTAAAACCGCGCGTTATCGAACACCAGGAATACAACCTGACCCCGAAAGAAACGCGGGCGGAATTCGAGAAGCACGGATGGAAGCGCATTGTCGCTTTCCAAACACGCAACCCGATTCACCGCGCCCATGAGTATCTTACGAAATGCGCGTTGGAGGTGTGCGACGGATTGCTCATTCATCCGTTAATGGGCACGACCAAAAGCGACGACATTCCCGGCGATGTCCGAATGGAATGCTACAAGACCATCGTGGATTTGTATTATCCGAAGAAGCATACGATGCTGTCCATTATGCCGGTGAACATGCGTTATGCGGGGCCGAAGGAAGCGGTGATGCACGCGATCATCCGCAAGAACTACGGATGCACTCACTTCATTGTGGGCCGGGATCACGCCGGTGTGGGCAAGTTTTATGGCACATATGATGCCCACTATATCTTCAACGAGATCGATGCGGAAGCGCTGGGCATCATGCCGTTGTTCTTCGATCACACGTTCCACTGTAAGGCCTGCGGCAATATGGGATCGATCAAGACCTGCCCGCACGATGCGGAACACCACACGATCCTGAGCGGTACGAAAGTGCGCGAGATGCTCAAGGCTGGCGAAATACCGCCGATTGAGTTCAGCCGGCCAGAAGTCGCCAAGGTGCTGATCAAGTGGGCGCAAAACGTGTAACCGGAATTATTGGTTCTGGAATGGAAATGCCCGGTTTTTTACCGGGCGTTTTTTATGGACCGTTTTTTTATGGACCGTAATGCTCAATCATTCTATTTCCAGAATGGCCTGAAGCCGCCCGAGTGCATCATCGATCACATCGCGTGGTGCTTCACACAAAAATTCAGCCTTTCGGACTCGCCAATCAAGGCTTTTGACCTGATCTGCAAGTACAACGCCTCGCACCTGAAAATCCGTTGGAAAAATTACTTCAAAGGGATAACCTTTCCGTTGCGATGTAATCGGACAAAATAGACCCAGACCAGTCCTCATATTGTAAGACCGTGGTGACAGGGTTAGTGCTGGACGGCGTCCCGCTTGCTCGTGTCCTGATTGTGGGTCAAAATTTAGCCAGACTACGTCACCCCGATTTGGCGCGTTGCGCGAGGACATTACCATACCTCACGGCCGACCTGCCCGCCGGAAGTCACTTCGGCATGGCGATTCTTTGGCGTAATCTTTCTTACTAAATCGTCCAAACGATATTTCTTTCGTTTGGTTGCACGCACCACGAGCTCGCCGCGTTCGACACGAACGTCGACCTCCGAACCTTCACTCATTTGCGCCTCTTCTGCAAATGATTTGGGAATCCGCACGCCAAGACTGTTGCCCCATCGTTGAACTTTAGTTAGCATGCCCAATACTCCTGTAGATACAATGACTATACCCTTGGATTGTGGAAAAGACAATCCCGTGCCGGTACGCGCGGCGTCAATCCTTACCGCCGGAAGCGATATAGTGGCAATTGAAAGTAAAGGAAACATGGTCAACGTCGTGGCAAAAACTTATGTCAACGCTTGTCGTGTTCTCGTCATCGGCCTCGATTGCGCGGCGCCCCGGTTTATTTTCGGGCTGGATGCGTTTGACTTGCCGAATATTCGCGGCGTGATGGAACGGGGTTCATGGGGTTTGTTAGAAAGCTGTCATCCGCCCATTACGATCCCCGCGTGGGCGTGCATGACAACCGGGAAAGACCCCGGTGAACTCGGTTGCTACGGGTTTCGCAACCGAGCGGACTATTCTTACGGCGCGATGGTTGCCGCGAACGGCGCGACGATTAACGCGCCGCGGGTATGGGACCCGTTGTCGCGGCAGGGAAAGCAGTGCATCGTGGTGGGGGTGCCGCAGACGTATCCGCCGAGACCGTTAAACGGCTGCCTCGTGTCCGGAATAGACACGCCAGATACGAGCGTAGATTACACCTATCCAAAATCGTTGAAAAAGGAAATCGAGCGCGCCGTCGGCGAGTACATTCCCGACGTGCGTGATTTCCGCACCGATGACAAGGCCGGATTGTTGGCGCGCATCTACGCACTTATGGAGAACCGGTTCGCCGCCGCGCAGTACCTGATGAAGAACAAGCCGTGGGACTTTTTCATGATGGTCGAGATGGGGATGGACCGGTTGCATCACGCTTTTTGGAAATACTGCGATCCGTCGCATCCGAAATACCTTGAAGGGAACCCGTTTTCCAACGTGTTTCGCGAATACTACCGCGCCGTGGACGATCAGATCGGCGAACTGCTGGCCATCGCGGGTGATGACACAACGCTGTTCATCGTCTCCGATCACGGCGCCAAGGCTATGCGCGGTGGGTTGCGCCTGAACCAGTGGTTGGAAAACGAGGGCTATCTAAAATTTGCGGTCCCGCCTACTCCCGGCATGCGCATCGAAGACTGCGCCGTTGACTGGCCAAACACGCGGGTGTGGAGCGCAGGCGGATACTACGCGCGCTTGTTTTTGAACGTTGCCGGCCGCGAACCGCAGGGGTGCGTGCAGCTTGATCACTACGAATCGTTGCGTAACGAACTCATCACGAAAATTGCGTCCATACCAGGTCCAGCCGGTGAGCCCCTGCAAAATCGAGTATTGAAACCAGAGGACCTCTATAATCAGGTGCACGGCGTTCCCCCGGACCTGCTCGTTTACCCCGACGACCTCAACTGGCGCGCGATTGGCACCCTCGGCCACGAAACGATCTACACTGACGAGAATGACACCGGCCCGGATGATGCGAACCATGATTATCATGGGATATTGATAGCGACTGACAAAGCACCTGCTGTCGAGCAGCCGGTCGCAACCCAGCCGATACTGTCGGTATGCGACCGGATAATCGCTTCGTTTATGTAAACTGGTATATTTTGTTTGTTAACAATTCCCCTTGCTATTCAAGGTACTTGCAACCGATTTCCGGAGTGAGTAATGGCGTCGATTCACGTGATCCTGAAGCCTGCGAATTTTATTGAGGCATTCGGTTATCCGAAGTAAAAGCGGCGCTGACACGCCGCACTCCAAGGCGCTGCGCGCGGCCAATAGACCTCAATCTCCGCGTGGAGCGCCTTGGAGTGCGGCAGTGGGTAGTTGCTGCTTTCCATTTCCTGGGCAAAGTTACTTCGCGATTAAGCGAGATTGCCCTGTACAGAAGTCATGGAATTAATCCTGCGATTTACGCATTGTCCCCCGTTCCAAAATTGGACTAGCTTGGCGTCGAGTCCGTCCATTGCTTTTGTGAACCCTCGATCCGCATTGGACCACCAAGGTCTTTCCCATCGCGGACTACGATGTAAGCATCGGCGCCTACGACGCTGTCCCAATGGAGTGTGGCCAATCCGCCGGCTTTCGCTGCGACGGAAGAGGCGGTACGCAAACCTTGGACGCCGACCGCGACTATCGCGTACTCATGCGCGCCGGAGCCATCATCGCTCACGACAACCGGTGGGGCGGGGGTCTGTATAGCCGACTGCCGCAATTCGCCGCCCCAGAGTTGAAGCACCTCGCTGGCAAACGGCAAGCCGCCTCCGCCGTACC
>JAWXCN010000122.1:0-6068 GCA_034408725.1 Candidatus Hydrogenedentota bacterium | reverse complement strand
GAGATCGTTCGTGCCGAAGCTGAAGAATTCCGCCTGCTTGGCGATCTTGTCCGCAACAAGCGCGGCCCGCGGAATTTCGATCATGGTGCCAACTAGATAGTCAATCTTGACTTTGTACTCTTTCTCGACGCTCGCGGCGACTTCGCGCACAATCGCTTCCTGATTCAGAAACTCATTTTCATGGCCCACGAGCGGGATCATGATTTCAGGAAACACTTTGATCTTCTGCTTCGTCAGTTCCGCGGCCGCTTCCAGAATCGCGCGGGCCTGCATCTCCGTAATCTCCGGGTATGCAATGCCCAGGCGGCAACCACGATGTCCCAACATCGGATTAAGTTCATGCAACTGCTTGATGCGCGTGTTGATCTGCGCGGACGATACGCCAATCTGTCGAGACAGTTCGTCCACCTGGGAATCCGTGAGCGTGACAAACTCGTGCAGCGGCGGATCGAGCAGGCGGATGGTGACGGGCTTTCCGGCCATTACCTTCAGGATGCCGAGAAAGTCCTTCTTTTGGAACGGCAGCAGTTTCATTACCGCTTCACGGCGCGCGACGACATCCGTCGCCAGGATCATTTCCCGTACGTGGATAATCCGCTCCGGTTCGAAGAACATGTGCTCCGTGCGGGCAAGGCCGATACCTTCCGCACCGAACGCAAGGGCTTGCGCCGCGTCTTCCGGGCGTTCGGCGTTGGTGCGCACATTGATCTGGCGGACGTCATCCGCCCATCCCATTAGTTTCTTGTACCACTTATTTTTGTCCGGTTGCGCGGGTAGTACCCCAACCTGGCCAAGAAAGGCTTTGCCGCTCGAACCGTTCATGGAAATCCAGTCGCCTTCGCGAATGACTGTGCCATCGACTGTCATTGTCTTGCTGCGCGAATCGATGTGCAGCGCAGCGCAACCGACAATGCAGCACTTGCCCCAACCGCGCGCAACCAAAGCCGCGTGGCTCGTCATACCGCCCTTGGCCGTAAGAATCGCCTGGGCGACGTGCATGCCGTGTACGTCTTCAGGCGACGTTTCATTGCGCACAAGAATGACGCGCTTGCCCTGTTTCGACCACGCTTCCGCGTCGTCCGCCGTAAAGACCGCTTGGCCAACGCCGCCCCCAGGGCCCGCCGGCAAACCCTTCGCCAGCACGTTCGCAGCTTTCTCCGCGGCGGGATCGAGCATGGGGTGGAGCAGCTCGTCAAGCTGTTCCGGCTTGACGCGCTTGATCGCCGTCTTTCGATCGATCAGTTTACTCTCGCACATTTCAACCGCCATGCGGACCGCCGCGAAGCCCGTGCGCTTGCCGGTGCGGGTCTGGAGCATCCACAGCACACCATCCTCGATTGTGAACTCGATGTCCTGCATATCGCGGTAATGCTTCTCGAGCTTCAAGCGAATCGCGTCGAGTTTCTTGTACGCCTTAAGATTGATCTCCTCGAGCGACTTGTGGTCCATCGTCCCTTCGGTCTTCGTCGCCCTGTTCAACGGAGAAGGTGTGCGGATGCCGGCAACAACGTCTTCGCCTTGCGCGTTGATCAACCATTCGCCATAGAACTTGTTGTCGCCCGTTGACGGATCGCGCGTGAACGCAACACCTGTCGCGGAGGATTCACCCATGTTGCCAAACACCATCGCCTGGCAGTTTACCGCCGTGCCCCAGTGATCCGGAATACTTTCAATGCGGCGGTATGAAATCGCGCGTTTACCGTTCCACGACTGGAACACGGCCTTGATGCCGCCCCACAACTGTTCGCGTGCATCATCCGGAAACGGTTTGCCAAGCCTGTCCTTCACGATAACCTTAAACTGTTCCGCCAACTGCTTGAGATCGTCGGCGGACAATGCCGTATCTTCCGTCACGCCGCGCTCGCGCTTCATGGTCTCGAGCGTATGCTCAAGCACTTCGCGCACGGTGTGGCCATCCTTCGACTCGAAACCCGTGGCCTTCTCCATCACTACGTCCGCGTACATCATGATGAGACGACGATACGCGTCGTAGACGAATCGAGCATCGCCACTCTTGTTGATCAGTCCAGGAATCGTTTTCGCGCTCAGTCCAATGTTCAGCACCGTGTCCATCATGCCCGGCATGGACATGCGCGCGCCGGACCGCACCGACATCAGCAGCGGGTTCTTCGGATCGTCGAACTTTTTCCCCATCACCTTTTCGGTGCGGACAAGCGCCTTCTCGACTTCCTTCGTCAATTCCTTCGGCAATTTGCCGCGGTTCTTGTAATACTCCGTACACACCTCCGTCGTGATCGTGAATCCCGCCGGAACCGGTACGCCAATAAGGCACATGTCGGCCAGGTTTGCACCCTTGCCGCCTAACAATTCTTTCATGTTCCCGCGGCCTTCGGCCTTGCTGCCGCCGAAGAAATACACATACTTTTTCGCCATGACTTTCGAGTCTCCTATATCTCGATGGATATTCCGCGACCGAAGCGGTGCGCGTGAATAAAAAATGCCCGCATAAACAAGTACCACCCCATGGACAGCGCGGTGTTCGGGGCTTCGATTTTCTCAAAATCCCTATGTCCGCAAAATCAGGAGAGTATATCGCTTCCGCTAGGGAATCTGCAAACCTCCGCTTGTGAATCAGTAACGTATCGCATTAGCGATTACAGGCTTGGCGCCCCTTCAAGGGGAATGTTTGCCTTGCCTTCATTTTCGATTTAGAATTCTTACCGGTAGGAGTTTTACCCATGCAAGGAACCAAAATGAGGGTGTCGACAAAGGGCCAAGTCACTATCCCGCTGCATTTACGGAAAAAGATCGGTATTTTCCCCGGTTGCGAAGTAGAGTTTGGAGAGGCGAAAGGCCAGCTTTATATCCGCAAAGTCAAAGGGACCAGTCGGGGAAAGGACCTGGTCCAGCGCATGACAGGCAAAGGTACGGTCAAGATGACTACCGGCGAGATTTTGGCGCTGACGCGCGGGGAAGATTAATGGCTGTCATCGTTGACTCACGCGTGCTACTTGACGTGTTCAATCGCGATTCAAAATGGTATGAGTGGTCCGCAGAGGCACTGGCGAACGCCGCGCCATAGTAGCGCCGCCATCGCCGAGGACGGCGCGTCTCGGAGGCCAAATCCCCTCCTCCGACACCGCGCGTAACTATAAGCAGATGCCGTGTCATCGTCACCACCGGCGAGTGCGTGCTCTTCGCGAATCACCTATGATTCCTGTGCGGCGACCGCAACTGGTACCAGCACATCCTCGCCATGCGCAATTACGATGTCCGCGCGCTGGCCATCGCGCAGCAATTCCGCGCGCCTGAAGACCTGGACGTCGCCGAAGCCCGCATACGATGTCGCCAGAAAGAGTGCGCCGGCTTCCGCTGTCGCGGAGATAACACCTGGTACGAGCGAGTGATAGCCGTCCAGCAGGGCGAACGGTTCTTGACCAGGTTCGAGGTCCGTAAGCGGGCGGTACGCAGCGATGCCAATGTTTTGCGAGAATTCGTCGTTTGCGACAAACAGGCTTTCATTCCAAGCCGCGAAGCTCGTGATACTTGATAAGCCAGCGGTCGCCGGCCCGCCGAATACAAGATCGGGGGGCTGCTGATGCACGAGATCATCCGCGGAACTGAACACAAATATATGGTGCGTAAACTGGCCAAATACGAATAGATGATTGTTGAACACGGCGAGGGTATCGGGCCACACAAAAGGTTGATCAAGAAACGACGGGCCCGTCAAAACCACATCGCGAGGGGCGTCCGCTTCAATTGTCGCGAGGTCGCGGAAGACATGGACTTTTCCCTGTGCGGATTCGCCCACAAACGAAAACGAAGAGACAAATAAATTGCCATCGGCTACCGCCATATCGCGCGCGTTGCCGACGTTTTCCAGCACAACATCAGGCGCATCCCCGTCATTCAACGTTGAGGCGTGCCGGAACAGAAGAACCTTGTTCTCTTCCGTGTCCAACACAACCAGTATGCCGTTGTCCAAGGCGATCTTCCTGGCGGACGCTATACCCGATGGTATTCCAAGCACCACGTCTGCCGATTGGTTGTTTCCGATTGAACGGTAGTCGCGCCAGATGGATACCGTGCCCATGACCGAATCGCCAACGTACATATCGGCGCCATCGAAAATAATGCTATCTGGATGACCGATAGGAAGGACATCACCGGACAACACGACATCCGGATTCGGACGCGATCCCGCGTTCAGAACATCGAAGTACAACAGGATTTGTGGATGCGGCAGCATTTTGAATTGGAAGGGCGCGTTCCCGGCGTCGCCTACTGCAAGGTCAACGGTTGCAGATGTAAAAGGAGTTCGAAACGGGGGACACGCGGGCACAAGTAAAATGGCAAGAACAAAAAGCATCATGCCGGCCGCGCGAACGCGTAGACTGGGGCGGAACACTGTCGGAATAGACATCGTGTCGAACCTCCAACCGGGAAGGGTTAATGCGCACGTTACCCTCAAGTATGGCATCATAACCGGATTAGGCGTCGCGAAGAGAATTGCAGCACGTTTCGCCGATTCTAAAGTCATGGAGGGCCCTCCTTCCAGATTTCACGGAATTCACCCGTCCACCTGTGCAGCTCACGCAATGGCGCACCTTCGAGAAAGATCACCCGTTCCCGGCCCGACTTTTCCTTGCGTATCAGCCCGGCACGCTCAAGAACCCGCAAGTGCTTGCAAACAGCCTGCATTGTCATCCGGTAGGGAAGGGCCAACTGGGTGACTGTCGCGTGGCCAAAGGCGAGGCGCTGGAGAATCGCGCGGCGGGTGGGGTCGGCGAGCGCAAGGAATATGTCGTGGAACTGGCTGCGCATAATTGTAAACCAATTGGTTGAATATTAGCAGCACCGGGTTTTTATGTTCAATACACTCCTGACAAAAAATTAAGTTGATTTACGAAATTTTTTCTGGTATACATTTGCAGTTTCGTCGTGAGGACGAAATGTGAAAAAAATCACGAAAGGAGGTGATAGGCACCATGGAATGCTGCGCGTTATGCAATGAACCCATTGGCGAAATCGATTTCGAGCTATGCAGCGTCGAGGTCATCAACGGGGAGTACTGGCATGCTGACTGTTTCGCCGAATACTTCAGCGAGGTACTTGAAAAAGTCGTCTAACTCAACCCCGATTGCTCCGGGTAAACGCCGAAGGCGTCATCATACGCCGGTTGGCGTTTTTTTTTGCCCGGCGCACTGCATACCATTCATATGTCAACTGTGTTATATTGAATCCCTTCCTAGAGCCAGGGACGATGAAGGCACAGGGAGTTATAAAGATTTTGGCCACAGCACCGACACGGGAGGGGACCGTCACAACCCCGCTGGCGTCTGATCGTCGGCTCGTCGAGTTGGAAGACCTTCTTGGCAAGGCGAAGACCGATGATGATCGCCGCGAGATTGAGAAACAACTCGAGCAGGAACGCGCCCGCATTTCCGCCGCCCTGACGCCGTGGCAACGCGTGGAACTGGCGCGGCACGCGCAACGTCCTAAAATGCTGGACTATACCGCGCGCCTGTTTGAAGATTTTATCGAACTTCACGGCGATCGGTGTTCTGGCGAGGACACAGCGATGATCGGCGGCATTGGGCGATTCCACGGCCAGACGGTGATGGTAGTCGGCACGCAAAAGGGCGGCACTACCGAGGACAAGATTTTCCGGAAGTTCGGGATGTCGCATCCGCAGGGGTATCGGAAGGCCCTTCGGCTGTTCGAGACCGCGGAACGGCTTCACATGCCGATCATTACGCTCGTAGACACTCCCGCGGCTCATCCCGACCCACAAGCCGAAGAAGACGGCCAGGGCCCGGCGATTGCCGCGAACCTCCTGTACCTCATGCGCGTCAAGACTCCCGTCTTTTCCGTCATCCTTGGCGAGGGCGGAAGCGGCGGCGCGCTGGGCATCGCCGTGGGCGATTGGGTCGCCATGTTCGAGAATTCGATCTACGTTATTTGCCCCCCGGAACGTTGCGCGGAAATCCTGTGGCGCGATGCGTCGAAAAAGGAAATCGCGGCTGCGGCATTGAAAATCACCGCGAATGATCTGAAAGACCTGGGCGTGATCGACGCCGTTTTGCCGGAACCGGGCGGCGGCG
>JAWXCN010000121.1:0-35855 GCA_034408725.1 Candidatus Hydrogenedentota bacterium | reverse complement strand
TAGCGCTGGTGAGCGTCGTCTTGCCGTGGTCCACGTGACCAATCGTACCGACGTTCACGTGCGGCTTCTTCCGCTCAAACTTTTCCTTACCCATGACTGACTTTCCTCTCCTTCACCCGGGTCGTACACATTTATCGCGCGGGGACGCGCGCCCTCCCGCTACCCCGCGGGCGTTTCCGTCTTACCATGCGGATCAAAACCTGCGCGCGGGAGATTCCCGCGCGCGTGTCATTCAATGGAGCCCGCGAGCAGAATCGAACTGCTGACCTCCTCCTTACCATGGAGGCGCTCTGCCAACTGAGCTACGCGGGCACGCATAAGTTAATGGAGCGGGAGACGGGATTCGAACCCGCGACCCTCAGCTTGGAAGGCTGACGCTCTAGCCAACTGAGCTACTCCCGCAAAACTATTTTAGAGTTTAGATTTTAGATTTTGGATTGGCAAACCCGCGGGTTTGTCGAATCCGAGTTCAACTTTCAGCTCTCCATGCACTAAAGCGATTCAAGAATTAACATGGCCATGCAACTTGCCACATGGCTTATCGCTCGCCGTGGCAGATTCCTCAGCAGTAGCTTCGGAATGACACCGGTATGGGCTACGAGATTCTTAAAATAGCTATTAAGGTCATGAATCGGACTGTGCCGTTCCGGAATCCAAAATCTAAAATCCAAAATCAAAATGGTGGTGGGAGTAGGATTCGAACCTACGTAGGCGCTAGCCAACGGGTTTACAGCCCGTCCCCTTTAGCCACTCGGGCATCCCACCACAAGCGCTATCGACCGCTGCGATGCACACGCGATGATCGGTATATGGAGCTGGCGGAGGGTCTCGAACCCCCGACCTGCTGATTACAAATCAGCTGCTCTACCAACTGAGCTACGCCAGCGGCCCGACAAAGCAAACCCCGCCAATGGCGGGGATG
Organism: Candidatus Hydrogenedentota bacterium; assembly: GCA_034408725.1. Classification (GTDB taxonomy): domain Bacteria; phylum Hydrogenedentota; class Hydrogenedentia; order Hydrogenedentales; family SLHB01; genus JABWCD01. Next base: position 34,933 of record JAWXCN010000121.1, on the reverse strand, counting down.
CCACTGACTATAGCAAAGGTCACCAGGGGTGTCAAGGGTTTGCGCCAAGGGTGCGGACCGGGATACGGTTGCACTGCGTCCTTACCACTTACAGAGCGAGGTGCATCATGCTTGTCAGTCTTTTCGCGCTTTGCAGCGTCTTGGCCCAACAGCCGCTGCTGGAATCCGAGCTTATCTTTACGCCCGAACCGTTGCACAATCATGGTTCGAGTATCGTGGAAACGCCGCAGGGCGATCTGCTGGCCTGCTGGTTTCACGGAACGGGCGAACGCAATTCCGACGATGTGCAGGTGCTCGGCGCGCGCAAGCGCAAGGGTGAAATTGCGTGGAGCGCGCCCTTTTAGATGGCTGACACGCCTAACTTGCCGGACTGCAATCCCGTCCTGTTTGTCGACCCGCGCGGCACGCTGTGGTTGTTCTGGATTACTGTGCAGGACAATGAATGGGGTGGCTCGCTGCTGAAATACCGGCGCGCGACTTCGTATGACAAAGACGGACCGCCTACGTGGGAATGGCAGGACGTCATTCATTCGCGTCCGTTGGAACTTGACCCGATATTCTTCAACGCGCTCGCGGAAGCTGAAACGAAATATGCCGAGTACATCAAAAACAACGAAGGGTTGCGGAAAGACGTTGAAGCATTGAAATCGCGGGGCAAGGAAAAGCTGACGCAACGGCTCGGCTGGATGACGCGCCTCCACCCCATCATGCTTTCCGATACGCGCATGATGCTGGGATTGTATTCCGACGTTTACAATTGTTCGCTTGCGGCCTTCACGGAGAATTGGGGCGAAACGTGGGAGTTCAGCAAGCCGATTGTCGGACCGGACCTCGGCAACATTCAACCGTCGTTCGTGAAGCAGAAGGACGGCGGCGTTACCGCGTACATGCGCGACAACGGCGGACCTAAACAAATCAGGCGGTCTGTGTCCGATGACAATGGCGTCAGCTGGACTACGGTCGATTCCATCGACATTCCGAATCCAGGGTCCAGCGTCGAGTGTATTTCGCTCGCCAGTGGAAATTGGGTAATGGTGTGCAACGACACCAAGAATGGACGGCACCTGGTTACGGCGTATTTGTCGGAGGATGAAGGGAACACGTGGAAGTGGAAACGCGGCCTTGAGACGTTTAAGCCTGACGAAGGTTCGGGCGCGTATCCGTCCGTTATTCAGGCGAAGGATGGGACGATCCATTGCACGTATTCCTATAAGTCGAAGGAGCTTGCGCTTCCCGATGGAAAAGAGCCATCGACTATCAAGCATGTTCAATTCAATGAGGACTGGATCAAAGCCGGCGGATAGCGGAATAAATATGAATCGATTACGAGTACGATTACGAAATACGAGGACGAGCAAGAGCACGAGCACGAGCACGGAAAAGACTACAAGTCTTGCTAGATAATGCCGTAGAAGAGCATGAGCGCAATCCTGCGGGTTGAGGAATTCTTAGACAACACTCGCGGCCGCTTGAAGCAGCGAGACATCTCCCGGGGTTAAGGCAAGCATAAAGCCGCGCTTTGGAATGGTCCGTACCATTTCGGCGCGGTGCGGGACGGCCTCGCGAATACGCTCGATGAGACGCCGCTTTTGGAAGTGCATCTGGTTTTGTTCGACCACCACGTTTCCCCAGAGCGCTTCGTACACCTGGTCATAGCCCACGCATTCGCCCGGCGAAGCGGCAAGCAACGAGACCAATTGATATTGTTTTTCCTGCAAGCGCACGGATTTTCCTTCGATCAGGACTTGACCGGGCCTCCGATCGTCGATGAGGAGGACCGGCGGGGAGGTGGGTGGGCGTACCTCCCCGCCGGAGGCGGGAGCGGACCCGCCGAAGTTTTGCAGCCCCCATTCGATGAGCTCGTGCGCCGATCCACTTGACACCCATTGCGACACCACTACCGGCGAAGCTCCTGCCAAGGCGGAGGCGGCGCACAGCCCCTGGGCTTCCAACGCAATAATCGCGTTGCGATCGACCAGACGCGCGCGGGCCAGCGGCGTTGCTTCCTGTCGCACGCCGAACTGCACCCGTTCGGCTAGCAACGCAATACGCTCGACAAAGGCCCGCGGCGCGCCGACGGCCGTGGCGATGGCAGCGGTGGCATCGATTAACCAGCTAATTTGTTCCGCCGCGGCGGTAATTTGTCCGAGGAGAGTGTGGTATCGCTCCTCGATGTCGTACACCTGGCATTCGTCTATCCATTCGTGCAACAACAGCGCGACCTTTATCGCGCGCACTTCCTCGAAAAACGGCATGAGCGCGCTGTTGCGCAACCGGTTCATCGGCACGTCCGCGTAGCTTTCGTCGTCCGCGGTCATGCGTTTCAACACACCCGGATAGTCGCTCCGCTCGTATTCGCGGGACGTGAGCGTGACCTGTAGCATCCGTCCATCCAGAGTCAACGCCGCGGCGAGCATCAAATCCATGTCTGTCCATACGCGCGTTTCCGATTCGCGAATCCAGTGTTCAAGCTCGAGCGCGGTGGCAATCGAGATGCCCTTGCACGACGCGGCAACTCCCAGTGGCGTCGCCCATAGGCGATCCTCTGCGTCTTTTGCGAGCATGCCGCTGTCCAAAGCCCGATGAATGGACGCGCGCACGCGGGATTCAACTTCATCCGGCGTGTATAACTCCGTCCACACCCAGCTTCCACTCAACGTTGAACTGAAGAATTCGAGCAGTTCACTTTCAGCGAAGCAGGTCCGGGAAGTCACCAGGCGCAGCACATGGTTTTCCAAGGGCTCTCGCGCAAGCCGCGGCTCGATGCGCTCCCGTTCGCCATCGACATACCGCCGCCACAACGTTGCTTCGTCGAATGGGGTCATCGCCACGAGGATCGAGCGGCCAAACGGCGTGCCCGACCCGATGCGCCCCGCGCGGCCGCCCATGTTTTCGTATTCGGAACGCAGAATCGGCGTCTTCCATGGCATGCCGAACCGCGCGTCGTACTGCCATTTGTCGGACGCGATGAACACGTTTTGCGCGGGCAGGTTCATGCCCACGGCAAGCGTGCTTGTGGAGACCAATACCTTGACCGCGCCCTTGCGAAAGGCTTCCTCGACAATCTTGCGCTCTTCGCGAGAGAGATCGGCGTTGTGAAATGCCACCCCGGCCGACAATGTATCCAGCAACGTCTCGCGCGAATGCGTTTGCTCTACCTTGCACAGCGCCTCGATCGCCGCCGTCGCCCCCGGCAACTGCACCCGGCCCGCGAGCAATTCCGCGCCACGCCGCGCCTCGTGTTTCGCCTTCACAAACACCAGACACGACTCCCCCCGCTCCGCCATCGCGCGCACGTTCTCAGTCAAGACGTCCCACGACGATTCCGACTGCACATGGATGAGCGGTTCTTCGGCCTGCGCGTACTCGTTATAGGTCCGGTATTTGAAGCGTCCTTCGTGCAGCACGCCGTATCGAAGTTCGATGGGACGCCGCTCGTGCAGCAGCAAGTCCGCATCCATCCATTGCGCCAATTTGTCTGCATACCCGATCACCGCGGACAAGCCGATCATGCGCCGCTTGCTCCGCAGGATTCGCGTGAGCAGGACTTCGATTTCTGAACCGCGATCAGGGTCGGACAAAATCTCGAGTTCATCCGCAACAATTAGCTCGATTTCCTCGAGCCGCTCCGGACGCCGCACCAGCAGTTGCGACAGTTTCTCGAACACGACCACCGCGATGGAAAATGTTCCGTTTTCCAACCGGCCATCGAACTCGCGCCGGTCCCGCGTGGAAATGATGACTTCAATGCCGTAGGGCGCGTATTTCGCGCGGAAGTCTTCAAATTTTTCCTCCGCCAGCGCTTTTAGCGGCACCGCATAGATAACCTTCTTGCGGCGCAACGCCGTCTGTATCGCCGCCATTTCGCCGATAAAGGTTTTCCCCGAGCTTGTGGGCGCCTGAATCAACAGGTTCCGTCCGGAAAAAAGGTTGTGCCGCTTAATCGCCATTTCCTGCACCGGCAACAGCGTCTCGCTCACCTGCTCACGCCACATGGCAATAATCTCGGGGGGAATGTCGTACCGGAGCAGCTCAGTCATCCGCATGGCCCAAAACCTCCTGTAGCGCCCACTGCGCCAATATACTGAATATTTAATCAGATGTCAAGAGGTTTGATTGGGTATCGGGTTCCGGGTCCGGGGACAGCCACCGCCTGGGGACTCTCACCCCCGCCGCGTTTTGGGTGGCGGTGGCTGTCCCCGATTCACGCATCATTCTCGATGGCGGTGACAGTCCCCTTCAATCACATGTGCTCACGCATTGCACTGGGCCACATCTACTTTCCCGCGATTTAACCCATGTTCGGTTGACGAATTGGTGCGAAATTTTCCATCCGCTACGCTACTCACTACCTCACTACTCGTTGCTCCATGCGTCTTGGAGACCTGTCGGTCGGCGGCGTGTGGCGCGGTCGGGAGACCCGCCACAACGCGAGTGAAATTTTTCATGCTCCACGAAACAAAACCGTATTTAATTGGCAAACTTTGCCCAAAAAATACGAAAAACTCGCAATTGCTATCTTTTTGCGCGGGAGGGTCGGCGTCCCCGCCGACTATCATGACCCCCATTTAGCGACGCAAAAAACGTGCAGTCGACGGGGACGTCAACCCTCCCGCTGGGAGTCCTTCCCGGCGGCTTCCATTCGTTCGTTCCTTGGAGTCCCAAGCATTTAGACCGGATTCCGACTTTGGTACGATGATGAACAATGAAAAGCCAACCCCGCTTGAAGGAGTCGCTCGCCATGCAACAAAAAATCACCCCATTCCTCTGGTTCGACAACAACGCGGAGGAAGCCATCAACTTCTACACCTCCATCTTCAAAAACTCGAAGATCGGCGACATCCGCCGCTACGGCGAAGCCGGCCCCGGCCCGAAAGGCTCGTTCATGACAGGCACATTTGAAATTGAAGGCCAGGAATTCATGGCGCTCAACGGCGGCCCGCACTACCAGTTCTCCCCCGCCGTCTCGTTTTTCATCGACTGCAAAACGCAGGAGGAAATCGACTTCTTCTGGGAAAAGCTCTCCGAAGGCGGACAAGTCCAACAATGCGGGTGGGTGTCCGACCGGTTCGGCCTTACCTGGCAGGTCGTGCCAACGGTGCTGATGGATTTATTGGGCGATAAAGACCCAAAAAAATCACAGCGTGTCATGGAATCCATGATGAAGATGGTCAAACTCGACATCGCCACCCTGAAAAAGGCCTACGAAGAAGCATAGAATTCATGTGAAGAAAAAGGAGGACACCATGCTAGGCGGTCAATTGCTCTTGTCGGTGCTGTCGGGAGTTGGCAGTCTGCTATTCAATCCGGCGCAAACGATCTTAGCCGTCATCTTCGAGCCGTACGTGTTGCTCCAGTTTCTGCCACTGCTTTTGTCGTATACCGGCTACTATCCGTAACTCAAAACGACGTTAACGCGCGCGAAGCGCTTTGGAATGCGGCGTGAGCGCCGCTTTGTACTGGCTAGCGCGCCTACTTCAATCAACACTGCGTAGCCGGCACACGGACTTTTAACAATGTTGGAATTAGACGACTTTCAAGCGAAAGCGTTGGACGCATTTGTCGCCGAGACTCGAAAGATTTGCCCGAATACTGCAATGACGAAATGGACATCCAAGGATGGGTGTCTGCAAATGTTGATAGCTCCGAAGTCCGATTCGTATTGTCGGCTATGGATTATGATAGAGCCGCATGCGCGCGTGAGTATTCACCTCGGACAAAACGGCAGATATGAATCTCAAGACTTGAATTGGACCGGTGAACTGATAGAGTCGTTCGTTGCATCCGTTCTCGCAGGCAATGCATCCGACACCATCGAATCCGCGAAAGGCCGCGCTATTCGTTCGAAAATCACGATCGATGTGGAAGGCCAGTATTTCACCCATACTTGGAGCGATTTTTGGGGTTGTCTTTTCGCAAAAATATTCTTTCAGCGTGTTTCTACGGATGTGATACAGTATCAACGATTTTCCGATTGTCCAGAGAAGTAATGGAAAACGGCGCCTAAAGAATCGGAGTCCAATTCCCAATGCGCATACATCTATTATGTGCCTCTGCCTTTGTATTAGCCTCGATATTTCTCACAGCACCAGCTTCGTCGGAAGAACACTCACCGGAAAGCATCGAGAACGCGTTACGACATTTCGATTCGTTGTTCCTGGATAACTTTACGTTAGTGGTGTCGATTAGCCGACCCATACCCATTCAGTTCTCCCCAGACACAGAGCGTCATTTCTCCAGACTGACCGTTACACGTGATGAGGAATGCTGGGCTGCACACCTTATAACAAATCCAGATCAATCGCCGACGAGATATGTCCCCATGGGCGGCAGCTTTCCGCCTCAGAGTTACAATGAAATCGGGGAAATGCAAGCCATCATGGCAAGTGAGGTCATCGCCAGAGTGGATGACACAGAGAGTTCGGCATTCTCGAGAAGTACTGTCTATCTGATAAGTCCTTCGAACGACGCAAAGGTGGTCGCGTCCAATGTTCATTGTGTCGACTTATATCCCAGGCTTGGCTGGCCTCAACATCCTCATATCGCTCACGCTGTCCTGGCATGCGGCCGAGGCTTTTCCCGCTGCATCGATCAAATCAACAGCGTCACAAAACTCGAGAATGGGTTGCTTCGCTGTGAAGCAGATGGGAGCTATTTTGATATGTTCCGCAAAACAGAAGCAGTGTGGCACCTGGAAGTCGACCCCAATAATGCTTATCTAGTGAGAAAGGCGGACTGCTTTATCGCAGAGACTCAGACCCACATTCTGGATATTTCTGACGAAGGAACAAAAACGTTCGCGCGCGGTCCCATGCCTGAGTTGGGGAAATTTCACTTCGTGCCTGGTGAATCGCACGGGGATCCCGCAGTTTCAGTTGTGCTTGAGGACATGATGGATGCACCTGACACCGATTTGCTAGCCCTTGCCGAACAACATTGCCGTGCGCCTTTTCCACTGGGCACAAATGTATCTGATCACCTGCACCCGCCACGTTTGGTTTCCATAAGCACCGAGGGGAAGTCATCGCGACCGGAATCGAAGGTACAGCAGCCGCCCGCTTTTTGACACTGCGTCCACATAAGTTTAGTTAAGACACTGTTGGGTGAAATGAAAACTAATTTTCCAACTGGTTCGCCGACGTTTGGAGACCATGTTCGAATCCGTTCATCGGCAGAAACGGAGCAGATGGGTGTAGCAGGCCAGGTTGGTCAAGTATTTGGTCAGACCACGCCGTACATGACTGGTGTCATGGTCATTGGCAAACTGTCGTCGGACTACGCGATCAATGTCCACTTCGACGATCGCAATGAGTCTTTTTGGTTTGCTCCCGGGTTGGTTGAATTCGTCGATTATGCCCCCGGAACTGAAATCGGGCTTGACGATTCTTCGAAAAAGTGGGTTCGAATGGAAAACGGCGAATGGCGCGAAGAGCCGTCCGAGTCGAAGGCAACAAAACCGTGGTGGCGATTCTGGAGTTGACACCAAACGCATCTACCGTAGCCGCAGAGCGCCGGTTGCCAGCCTCGGAAGAATGTATGCAAAAGGACAAAACAGGGGACAGCTACCTATTTTATTGATCTTTTTCGATTCTTTTTCCCGTACCCTTCCTTGACGCTACGACCCGCAGGCCATAGAATACGCGGCTTACCCCGCTAATAGTGGCATATAATGGTTCTTCCCAATTTGGAGGCCTTGATATGCCCAGCATGTTCGATCTGCACACCCGCGAAGACCTTGTCCGGCGCATTCGCGCGCTCGCGCCCGACTCGTCCCGCAAGTGGGGCCGCATGACCGCACCCGAGATGGTCGCGCATTTGACGGACCAGATGCGCCACACTCTCGGCGATGCGACGGCAGCGCCCATTCGCGATTTCCGTCGTTGGCCTCCAATCAAGTACCTCGCAATTTATGTCGTGCCTTGGCCGAAAGGCCGGTTGATCGGGCCACCGGAGGCGTTCGTGACGAAGCCTTCCGATTGGGACAACGACGTCAATACGCTCGTCGGGCTGGTCGAGCGGTTTGCGGCGCGGGATTCGAATGGGTCTTGGGCACAACACGCAATCTTCGGCGCGATGGCGGGACGCGAATGGGGAGTTTTCTGTCATAAGCACTTCGATCACCACCTGCGCCAATTTGGGCAATGAACACACGCGACGCGCGCACGATAGACGATATCCTACCGCATAACGACAGCACTTGCTCCCGAGGTATGCCTCAAATGAAAGCGTGATTTCGCGAACCTGAAAAAGACCTACGAAGAAGCGTAATATTCATGCGGGAAAAAAGGAGCGCGTGGATGCAAATAAATCATTAGAAGCCTGTCGCGCGCGAATTTGGAATGCTTCGAACTTCCGGACATCGGCAGTGTCCTATAATATATTGTATTGGTAGAATCACTCTGGGGAGGACAGCTCATGCCACGTCGCCGCGCATTCCCGCTTGGATTCGGCATCGCGCTCGCACTCGCCCTCTACGCCGGATGGACCTTCGCGGCGCCGAACGTGCGCACGCATCTTCCGCCGGAACAGCTCGAACTTGTGCTTGCCTCGGACAAGCCCGTCTATGCCATCGGCGAACAACCCAAAATCACCGCCACCCTGACAAACCGATCCGGCCAAACCATTGCGCTCGTTCCCGCCCTCGACGGCTCGGACAGCGGGCGGTATCCGCTGGTGAAGTTCACCGTTGCGGCGCCTCCGGATGCGCTCCCGGAAGTCCAATATGGCCGGTGTGGTAACACCAATCCCCTACTGGTAACGGATTTCACAATCGTGCAAGCCAATGAACGCTTCGACGTCTACGGAGAATGGGGCGGTCCGTCCCCTACCGCGCTCGACCGCGGCCCCGGCGAGTATACAATTCAACTCATCTATTCGACCGACGACCCCGACGTCAATGCGTGGCACGGCGGTCCGCTCACCCCAACGCAACAGAAGGTGGCGCAGCTCAAATTCGGAGCGCTTCTGGGCAAGGTGCCCCGGTTCACGGTTACAAGCAACGTGCTGAAGATTCGGTTCGAAAATCCGTTTTCCAATATCGAGGAAATGCTCCGTAAGGGCACTATCGAGCAGTCATCGTTCGCATTGCGCATGATCTCTACGGAACACGCTTCCGAAAACTTGCCCGCCGTCCTCGTTGAGGCCATCGCCCGTTTCGGCGACGCATCGAATCCCGGCAACAGGGCCTTTCGGATGGAGGCATTGAAGCGGTTTCAGCCTTTGGCCAAACCGTCCGACGCGGACATGCTTTGGCAAGTCGTCTCCGATTCGATTTCCGCCACGGGCATGGGCGATTCGTACTGGATAGACGACTACGATCTGCGCGAGCCGCTCGTAAACGCGGTCCTGATTTCCCCTGACGACCGCGACGAAAGACTCATCGAACTCTTCTGTGTGCGAACCATCACCCACGGAGGATCGCCCTCTCAACGCCGCCCAATGCAGCTCACCCCGGAGTTGATGAAGATTATCTCCGAAGTTCCCGGTGAGGATATCGGCAACGCTCTACTCGCCATGCACGACGACGCCATAGAACATAAAAACATTGATACACGCGTCTTCGAATCCCTGCGCGAGGAACTGCGCAGCCGAAAATTGCTTGCATCGCACATCGTGCAATAGGCCGCGTCGCATTACGGGGGGTGTAGCTGCTCTGCCGTGGATACTCGCCAGCCCGCAAGCCATTCGTTTCGCAGCAAAATTAAATGCAAACGGCCGCCACGTCCTTCTCCCCGTTGACCGCTCAATACTGGATTTGAAATGTTGGAATTAGACAACTTTCAGGCAAAAACATTGGACGCATTTGTCGCCAAGACGAAAAAGGTTTGCCCTAGCGCAGCTACGACAAAGTGGACATCCAAAGACGGGTGTCTGGAAATCTCGATAATTCCGAAGTCCGACTCGTTTTGCCAGCTTTGGATCATGATAGAACCGCATGCGCGCGTGAGTATTCACCTCGGACAAAATGGCAGATTTGAGTCTCAAGACTTGAATTGGACCACTGAACTGATAAAAGCATTCGTTGCATCCGTTCTCGCAGGCAGTGTATCCGACACCGTCTATTCCGCAAAAGGCCGCACTATTCGTTCCAGAATCACCATCAATGTGGAAGGCCTGTGTTATACCCATACTTGGAGCGATTTTTGGGGTTGTCTGTTCGCAAAAATATTCTTTCAGCGTGTTTCCACGGATGTGATACATTACGAACGATTTCCCGAGTGTGCATCAGAATAATACTGATTTTCACTCGGAAGACAACCACCATGAAACAATATAAAAACGGAAGATCATCTGCTTACAAGTTGATAGGCAGCATTGCGGCAATACTCTTTGTGCTACTCGTAGTTTCGGTCATACTTGTTGTGTTCTTCCTGAAGCGTAACGGCGTACATTTCATCGATACTTATTTTCAAATCAATATTTGATTTCTCATGCTCCGCGTGGTTCAAACGTCCTCCTTCCTCGCCTCCGTACACGCATCATCAGCGGCATTTTCAAACGCATTGATTCCATTTCCGAAAGTTCGCGCCCACGCTTCCGCAATCAGATACGCGGGGATGAAGAACGGCCCCCACCATCGGTATTGCCGCACATGCGCGCATTCGTGCGCGCGCAGGCTGGTGACGTCGCAGGCGCAATCGTAGCGCGGCCACGGCGTTTCAGGGTCCACGCCGGTGGCGTGGTTGATGGTGTTTCCGAACGTGATCGCGCTGATACGGAGCCTATTCAGAATCGGATTGTCGTAGTATTCGGTGATGCCGTCGGGGAACTGTGCGCGACTGGACGCGCCATACCATCCCATGGCATGCCCAATGACGGAATTAGGCGAGGCCCAGCACACCGCCAGCGCATGCACTAGGTACTGCCGGCTCGACTTCTTTATTGCTTTGGCCATGACGCTTTAGTTCACTTTATTTACACTTCGAATGTAAAGAACCTGAACCAACTCTCTTCCGCGTTTGCTTAACATCTTATCCCACAACAACCCGGCGGATGGAACATAAATTGCACTCACTGTGGCGGGTGAACTTATGTCGCAACAGGGAGGCGAAACCATGAACCGTCCAATTTCGATCATGCTCGGTGCGTTAGTTACGCTGACTTGCGCGGTACACGCGCGCGAAGTAAACGTCTTCAAGGAACTCATGATTGTACACGGCGATTTTGTCGGCTCACACCTCGCGAAGCCAGGCGGGCCGTGGACGTTCGAGAAACTGGTAAAAGATCTCGCGGTTACGGCGGGCAGCAACCCGAAACTGATTACCAAGCAATGGCTTGCGACGTGGAGAAGCGAACAGGACGTCCTGGGGGTCAAGGTTGCCGCGCGTCCGGGGATAGACCCCGAAGTTATCGTTCCTTGGATGAAGCGGGACGGCCACACCACATTGGATTTCGACACGTGGGACCCGAACCTCGCGAATGCTCCCTTTCGTCTCCTCGCCATCGTGAACCGAATGGATCTGCGTCACATTGTCGGCGGGCGAATTCATGACGCGGGTGAAGGACGCTTCGTGTTCGGTGTATTCAAATCGGATACGGTGGATTTGGACGCCGATGGTTTTCCGAAAGGCGCGCCGCTGCCGTTTACGGTAATTTTTGAATACAGTTTGCAAGCCGCCACCGAATCGGAAGTGACGCAGTGGGCGAACTATTGGCACGACTTGGGCGATCCGGGACTTTCGACTCCTGATTACCTTAAAAAAGTTAACGCGGTCACCGACAGGTTTGCGGCGGGGAATGTGGTGCTGAACCAACTGCGGACCAATGAGATCGCGCTTGGCGACCCGTGGGAATTGCGCGAGTTCAACTTCACGATGAACGAGCTCAAACTCGTCACCTCGAAACAGACGCCGCAGAATAAACTGAATAATAAGGGTCTGCTCATTGACTACGTGCAGGTGAACGAAAAGCGGTTGTTAAACCACGCGCATTACGCCCCAGAGTATTTCCGCGGCAATCGTTTTCTCGCGGGATCGGTGCATGCAAATCCGGGTGACAAGTGGAAGGCCACCGGGGAGAACGCTGACGCAGTGCGCGTGCTTTCGTTCAATACGTGCAACGGTTGTCATACAGGGGATACCAACACAAAATTTCTCCACATAGGAATTAAGCAAAGCCCGAAAGAGCAGGCTGAATTATCGGCGTTTCTTTTAGGCGGCAATGCGACTGCAAATACCGAGCCAAACAAGCCCGAAGACTTCGATGCCAGCGCGAGCGCGGAAGGGTTTCGCGATCTATGGGAGCGCAAGCGTCTGCTGGAGAGCATGCTCACGGATGGCGTGACCTTTACCGCCGCTTCGCCGCAAACTCTAACGGAGCGCGCAACCGCGGAAGTAAATAAAAGTGATGCGGAGATCATCAACTTTCTCGCCGAGCGCGTTTCGCGCGTGCATTGATCAATTGAAAAATATGGGCCGCCGCGTGGGGTGCGCGGCGGCCCCAGCGGGTTCGACGTGTGTCACGCCGACCACTACGTCGGCCAGGGACAGCTACCGCTTTCGCTTTGAGGCGAAATCGGTGACAGTCCCTTGAAGAAATTCAGTGGGCGATTGGAATCAATCGCCGCTGGGCAGCCGAAAGGTGTTTGGCAGTTTGTTGCTATAGACGGCTGCTGTTGGGTTTTGAATTAGTCCGTTCGCAAAAGCGCTCGAAACCCTGTCGTTGCAAGCCACGCTTCAGCAGTTCCGAATCCAATGGAATGACCCTAATGCGAGTGCTTGCGCGCATTCCTTTGACAAGCGTCAGGAAATCTTCGTGATCGGCGGCACGACAACAAGGCGTTTCCCAATTCCAGAATAATAAACTCAGTGGTAATTATTGGCCGTATTATTCTCGCTTCGGACTCCGCTACTAGATGTGCAGGGTCGTCTGCGCGCATCAGCGCAAGGTAAAATGACGTATCCGCAAAGATTGCGTTCGTCACTTTTTCTTGGGTTCTCCACTCACGTAATGGCCGTGATTAACAACGTAATCGTCTGGCCAGTGTGGGCGCGGTTTCGCGACCTTGCGCGCCGCATCAACGAACGGATCGAATTCGGGCGCAGGCTCAAACTGGACTTTTACCTCAGCGCCTTCTGGAATTTGCGCATCAGGCGGCAGCACGACGACACCATCTTTTATTTTGCCGGAATAAGTCATGTAACAAAGTATACGAGAACCGGTTATCGCTGGCAATGTAATTGTAATTCTGCCGTCGCTTATCAGCCAGGGCAGGCTCAATAAACGGAACTCGGGCCGCCGCGTGGGGTGCGCGGCGGCCCGTTTCGTCTTTTGGGGAAGACGAAGGGAGCGGGGAGGGAACTCTATTTCGCGGCCAATTCCGCGGTCTCTAATTGAGTTACGTCGATGCCAAGACCCTTCGCAATGCCTTCGCCGTAAGCGGGGTCTGCGCGGTAGAAATGGCACAGCATGCGAAGTTGGATATCGCGCGCGACGGGCTGCATTGCGCCGGCGATATTGCTTATGAGCCGATCTTTCTCGTCTGGCTTCAGCAAGCGGAACAGGTTTCCTGCCTGGGTGTAATCGTCGTTGCCTACGCGATGATCGTAGCGCGCGCCATCGCCGCCGACGGGGAACGGGGGCTCGATGTAGCGCGCATCTTCGACGGGCCCGCCGAAACTGTTTGGCTCGTAGTTCGGCGCGCCGCCGTGCTCCGGAATCTCGAAGCGCATCGCGCCGTCGCGATGGTAATTTCGGACAGGGCAACGCGGGCGGTTCGACGGCAATGATTCATAGTTCACGCCCAACCGGTATCGGTGCGCATCGGGATACGAGAGCAGCCGGCCCTGAAGCATCTTGTCGGGCGAGAAGCTGATGCCGGGCGGCACGTTCGCCGGGGCGAATGCGGACTGTTCGATCTCGACGTGGTAGTTTTGCGGATTGCGATTCAGTTCGAGTACGCCTACTTCAATCAACGGGAAATCGCCATGCGGCCATACCTTCGTCAGATCGAAGGGATTGAACGGGCACGTGTCCACCTGCGCGTCGGTCATCACTTGGATGTACATTGTCCACTGCGGAAACTCGCCGCGCTCGATCGCTTCGAACAAATCGCGCGTCGCCTGTTCGGGGTCTTTGCCCGCCATTTCAATGGACTCTTCGTTGTTAAAATTCTGGATGCCCTGTTTCGTCTTCATGTGGAACTTGCACCAGATGCGTTCGTTCTTCGCGTTGATCAGACTGAATGTGTGGCTGCCGAACCCGTGCATGTGACGGTAGCTCCGCGGCGTGCCGCGATCGCTGAACAACGTCGTCACCTGGTGAAGCGCTTCGGGGCTGAGCGACCAGAAGTCCCACATCATCACGGGCGGCTTGAGGTTGCTGATCGGGCACCGCTTCTGCGTGTGAATGAAATCGCTGAACTTGGATGGATCGCGGATGAAAAACACCGGCGTGTTATTGCCCACGAGGTCCCAGTTGCCTTCTTCGGTATAGAACTTCACCGCGAACCCACGGGGGTCGCGCGCGGAATCCGCTGAACCTTTTTCGCCGCCGACGGTTGAAAACCGGATTAGCAGTTCGGTCTCTTTGCCAATCTTCTCGAACACCTTCGCCTTAGAATACTTCGTGATGTCTTTCGTGACCGTGAACTTGCCGTACGCGCCCGCGCCTTTCGCATGCACCACGCGCTCGGGAATGCGCTCGCGGTTGAAGTGGGCCATCTTCTCGATGAGGTGGAAGTCCTGCATCAACACCGGGCCGCGAGGACCCGCCGTGATTGAATTCTGATTATCCCCAACCGGAATACCCGCCGCCGTGGTCAATTGCGCGCGATCTTTCTCCGCCATGCGTCCAAACTCCTCGTTATCGTTGTTGCACCCCAGAAACCGGTTGCAGGATTTCCCCCGCGACTGGCTTCAACAAGAGTTTGCCGCAACGGTTGCGATAAGTCTAATCGATTATTTATATTATATTGATAGCTTGTACTAATGATTGGACAACGCCATGACATTGCGTGATCTCCAGTACGTCGTTGCACTCTCCGAAACACGGCATTTCGGCCAAGCCGCCGGCCTGTGCCACGTCTCGCAACCCACGCTGAGCATGCAGATCGCCAAGCTTGAGCAGGAACTCGGCGCGCCGCTGTTCGAGCGCACCAATCGCCGCGTGATCCTTACTGATACGGGCCAGCGTGTTGCAGTGCATGCGGAAACGATCCTCGCGGAAGTCCGGCGATTGCAGGAATCCGCGCGACAGCCGGCGACGGGTCTTACGGGTCCGTTTTACCTAGGGGTCATTCCAACGGTTGGCCCGTACTTGCTGCCGTATATTCTGCCCAAGTTGCGGCGGCTACACCCAAAGCTTGAGTTGTACCTGCGCGAAGAAACCACGGCCCGCCTGCTCGAACGCATGCGGCGCGGAAAACTGGACGCCGCGATTCTCTCGCTGCCGCTCGATGATCACACGGTAGACTATGAAGTATTCTACGTCGAAAAATTCGTTGCCGCGCTACCGGGCGCTCATCGGCTTGCCGCGCGCGAGCGGTTGCGCCTCGCGGACTTGGCCGGGGAGAATCTGCTGTTGCTCGAAGAAGGCAACTGCATGCGCGATCAAACGCTGGAACTATGCAAAGGCCCGCGGAACAATATCGTCGATGAGTACCGCGCATCGACCATAGAAAGCCTACGCCAAATGGTTGCCGCGGGCATGGGCTGCTCGTTTCTGCCGGAGCTCAGCACGACGTCCGCGCACGCAAACAGTTCGCTCGTGGCCATCAGGCCTTTCGTGGAGCCCGCGCCAACCCGCGAGATTGTTATCGCCTGGCGAAAAACGTACCCGCGGGCGAGCGCAATCCGGGAACTTGGAAAAGCGCTGCAGAAGCGGCTCGCGAAGCGCTCAGCTGAATGAGTAACGCCGGAACGCGGCTTGGGACGTAGGCGAAGGACGACTTCGCACTGTTATCCGCAGGTGGGTTCGAGAGCAAAGCGGTAGCGCCGTCCGAAGCGGACTCTGCCACCGCAGTCCATATAGGACAGGAGGCGGGGTCTCCATAAAATGTAGGCATTGGCGACAAGCTATTGCGCATTGATCCTCCCGTTTAGCCCTAGCTTGCGTTGTGTTCCGTGATACTAAACCACTGCCGCACCGTAGCTTCCGCGCAGTCTCCCGCTACCGGAACGGTTCTTGCTCTCGAACCATTGGTGCAATGTCTCTAAACGCGGGCAAACGGGTGCGTCCGTGCTATGTCTGAAGGAGCCACAACGGTGCGACGATTTTTAAGCTTATCGTTGATCGCCTTCGTCATGCTTTCCGCCGCTGCATTCGCGGATGGCGATTCGGAAGAAATACGCGTCTGGCACCAGTTCTATTTCGACAAAGGCCTTGACTACAACCAGTTCGCCGAACTCGGCTCGACGCGAACCGAATTCCGGCGCTTGTTCGTCGATGAAATCGCCGCGCTGATGGAACTCGGCGCCGAGCCTATCGACGCGGCAGCGGTTCTGCTCGCGTTGGACGGACACTATATCGCGACGCTGAACCGCGCCGCGCGAGGACTCGAGGCCAGCTTCGCCGCGGAATTCCGGTCCGCACTCCTCGCGCAATATGAAGCGACGGGTAAACCCCAACGCGTGCTTGTGTGCAACGGCGCATACTTCGCCGCACCGGATGCGCCCGCAACCGATCGCCCCGAGAATGTCGACGTCGTCGCTTCGGGCACTTGGTCGAACATCGACGGCGACACCGTGCGCGTTACCGCGGATTTCGCGATGATCGGCACGGGCCGCATGATCAGTTTCACCGCGCAGGGCAACGTCCCCAGCGTCGCGAGAAACATCGCGTTTCAACTGTTCGACTTTTATGAAAAACACCGGTTCGCGCAACCGGAGAATCCGCATCCCCAACTCGAGCTGCGTCCCGCGCTCCCTGGCCACCAAAGCCGAATGGGGGTCCCGCGCGACGTGGCCATTCGCGCATGCGAGAGCCAGGGGTACCGTCTCCCCTATTCCTATGAACTGGATGTCATCTTCGCGATGGGCGCGTACGACCAGGGCGGGATACAGATCGATTCAGGCTGGTATTATCACGTCGCAGACGACGCAGACCACGTCTGGCTCGCGCCTGGCAAACTCGAACACGTGCGTGGCGCCAGCCTTCCCAACTTCGACAAACGCGACTTTTACTACGTCATGGTCGAAGGACCGCCTTCGCCAAAAGTGCAACTCATCACACAACTCGACGCATACCTCAAATCTGAATCCCGCAAACCCGAAGCAGAACGGGACACACTCGCGATCTATGCCATGCGACTCGTGCTCGCGGAGCTGAATCCCAAACACCCCGAAAACGACATCGCAAAACGCGCCATGCTCCAGGAATTTGCGGAACAAGGCCTCGCCCCCTGGGACTACCTTCAACACAAAGGCGTCACCCGCGACATCGGCCTGACGCGCACCACGCACTACGACGCGCGAAAGTAGCGCCGCATTCGGTAACGCCGCATAAGTAGCGTCACACAAGTAGCGCCGCCATCGCCGAAGGCGGGGAGTCCCGGAGCCAATGAACACGTTCACTTGCACGCCGCAATGTTGCACTTGACTCCGATGCGCGCCGCGTTTAGCTAACGAGGCGCTACGAAATGGGCCGACCATCGACTAACGATTACGATTACGAGGACGAGCACGAGCACGAGCACGAGCACGAGCACGAGCACGAGCGAACCACGCATATACGATAGCCCGCTGCGGTCGGTCTCCAGAAGTCCGTTGTGGCCGGTCTCCCGACCGCGCCACACCGCGCGACCGTAGGTCTCCTACACATAGTTTTTCATATTGCGTTGCAATCGTGCCGAAAGTCGCGAAAGGTTCGAAGGGTTGAAGAGTGCTCACCCGGCCCGTTCGCATGCCATTTTTTTTACGCAGCCCCCCACGGCTGAGAAAACGTCTGTTATAATTTGTGCAGAGTACGATAGTTGCTCATTCTAGTGCTCGGTAAGTATTCGCACTGGACGTTGTCCCAGGAAGTAGTGGCTGAATGTTGGATGTAATGAACGTTCTGCTGTCGGCTTCAATGTTTGCCGTACCGCTGGCAACCGATGCCAGGCCTGAATCTGGTGCTTCCCCTGCGCCTGTAGGGATAACTTACGCCGCCCTTATGCAGGATCCAGTGAAATCGCAGGCGTACTTTGCCAGCTTGTCGAGCTACGCCAAGAAACATGAGCATCTTTATCAGAATATACGCCCAATAAGCGAAGTTACTGAAACGAGCTATGCAAGTCCGAACGCATTGGAAAGACTCTTCGCCGATGTTCTGGAGCGCATGGAAGAGGAAATCCTCAAAGATGCGGAGTTCCCCGACGCCGATTATATGCGGGCGGTGCTCTATATCCAGGATGTCAATGACCCCCGGCACGCGTTCAACCCGAACTATGATCCGGAACTTCATTCGGACTACGACGAATTCAAGGATTACGTGGAAGACATCGCTGCCGATGCCGCGGGCGAAGTTGGCGAGGACTTCGCCGATTTTCTGTTGGACAAATGGTTCGGCGGCTCTGGCGATGATGAGTCGCCAAGAAAAGGCTCGGAAGAAGTTGAACTGGGACGCGAAACCACGCTCGAAATCAAGTATGAGATTGGCGATATCCGAAACCTCGAATTTGAAGGCGGCAGGCTACAGGACTACGACCTGAACATTGGTGAAATCGAATTCAGAATCAGGAACAGGAAAAAGGGGTATGAAATCCGAGCGGAAGCTGACGTCTACGGCGCGTCCTTCGGCCTCAGAATAGCGTTAACCGATTTCAGAGTTGCCAGCATCACCAATGCCGATGGGAAAACCGAAGAGCGAATTATCATGTCCGGTATGCCGTTTGTCTTCGACGCGAAGATTGAAGCGGACGACTATGAAGAAATCAAATGGCGCGCGGGAATCTATACTGGCTCCGCGCTAAAAGACCCGCGGATTGAAAGAAGAGTCGATTACCTCGCCGGCTTCGGAATACGCGGCAAGGAAGATTCTGGGCCTGTTGTGTTCCTGGAAGCTAACGTGAGCTGGAAATAACCGTTTGCACATTGGAACTGAAAGCGGACGCACGCGGGTCAGGTTTTAGACGCCCTCCGTTTCAGCGGCGCGGGTAGATATCCGCAGGCGAGATCCGCGCCATCCCCAGAACATAGACGCGCACAGGAGCAAGAGCGGCACAATGCCGAGAAGTATCACGGCAGCGATGGACAACAGCGCGAGCCACAGAGGCCAGTCACTTCCCATGATTTCGTTTGATGGTAGCACGGCTCCCGGCCTGAGCATCATCGACGCCGGATCGATCGAAACATTGAACACGTCGATAATCGCAATCAACACCGCGAGCAGGATCAGCCCAGGCGAATAGAGGATCACAAGTAACCAGGATAAGCGCGGGGAATCGGGGGACAGCGTCCACGCCAGCACGAGCACGCACATTTGCATCAGCGCGAAACCCGCGGAGAGCGCCAAGGTCAACGACGTGAGCTGCGCGCCGTTGGCGTTCAGGTCGACGAGGATCCACAGGGCAAACAGGGCCAGCAGAAGTTGCAGCACGCCGGTGACAATTGCGCAGTACCGTGCGGCTTTGGCCATTTGCGTTTTCCCCTTTCCATCGCAAGTGTACAGCGGGAATCTGCTACAGTCATCCAATGGCCGCTACTCACATCGCGAGTCCCCGCCTCCGCGCAATCCTTCGCGTTGTATTGGGATTGCTTGCAGCATTGGCGCTCTGGTTCATTTTCGGACTGATTTCGTCATTTTTTCGAGGTCCGATCGCCGGCTGGAACGAGCTTGGGGGACCTGTTTACGTTCAAGACCAGGGCCCGCTCCACGTTGCAACCGGCGTCATGTATTTGTTGACGGCGGGCGTCGCGGTGGTCGCAGTCCGCCGGAGGGTATCCACTACGCTGATTGCCGGGTTCGCGGTGGGCGCCTTGATCCTGGGCGCCACGATGTTCGCGGGCATGTAGGCGCGGTGTCCTCCCCCACGTCCAGACTTTCAACGCGCTTGCCAAATAGGCAGACGGCGTGTGCTGGTAGAAAATTTGGTGCGCGCGTCCGTAATTTGTAGCCCTGGCTTCCATGCCGGGCGAGACTCGTAGCGGTAAAATGCTGCCCATAATCACGCCCGCATGGAAGCCGGGGCGCTTTATTTCCACACTATTTTCGTGTACACTGAATTCGTGTAAATATCTCGTTCCTGGAGCGATTTGAACATACGGATAATTCTTTTAAATGAGAGGCATCACCCTAAGTGCGGACGAAAGCCTTGTCGAAGGCACGCGTGCCCGTGCGCGGGCGGAGAAGACTACGCTCGATGCCGAATGTCGGCGTTGGCTAGAGAATTATTCGCAGCGGCATATCCGCGTCCAACGGTTTGACGCAACGGTCAGGGAGCTTCGTGGCAAAGTGCGGGTTGGCCGAAAACTCACGAGAGACGAATTGAATGAGCGTTGAGTATTTTGTTGATACGAATTAACGGAGCTTGCAGTCACATGAAAAACATCACGCTGAGTGCCGATGAAACGCTCATAGAAGCTGCGCGCGCGCGGGCGCGGGAGGAGCGGAGCACGCTGAACGACGAGTTCCGACGTTGGCTCGAGGGCTACGCGCGGCAGAAATCGCGGGCGTCCGATGCTATGAACGTGATCAAGGACTTGCAGTCGCGCGTACGCACGGGTGGCAGGAAATTTTCGCGGGACGAAATGAATGAGCGTTGAGTTCATTGATTCGAATGTTTTCATTTATTTGTTCGATGAAACCGCACCAGAAAAACAACGCGCGGCGGAAGAACTGATTCTCCCGTCGTTGGAATCCGGCTCCGCTTGCATCAGTTTCCAGGTAGTGCAGGAAACGCTGAACGTCGTCACGCGCAAGCTCCGCGCGCCAATGCCGCCCGCCGATGCCCGGAGATTTTTGGACAGCGTGCTTATTCCACTTTGGCGTGTGATGCCAACCCAAGCGTTATACCATCGCGCTCTGGATTTGCGAACGCGCTATCAGTACGGCTTCTACGACGCGCTCATCATCGCCGCCGCATTGGAAGCCGGCTGCTCAATCCTCTACAGCGAAGATTTGCAGCATGGACAACGCATCGAGGGGTTGACGATCAAGAATCCGTTCGCGGGATAGCCGTTGTGGCCGGTCTCACGACCCCTCGTTGCCGCCGGTCACGCCGTTGTGGCCGGTCTCACGACCGCGCCACCCCAACCCGCCGTTGCCGCCCGTCTCACCCCGTTGTGGCCGGTCTCCCGATCGCGCCACCGCCGTGCAATACCCAATTCCAAGTATGTTCTGGAATAACACTCTTCACCCACGCGAGAGGTACGGACACCATCGCCGCGTTGGAAGCCGGATGCTCTGTCCTCTACAGTGAAGATTTGCAGCATGGACAACGTATTGAAGGGTTGACGATCAAGAACCCGTTCGCGGGATAAGTCCCGCGCGAATGCACATGGCGAATGTATTGGCTTGGCGAAGAAAGATATACTTTGCCAGCATTAGCGGAAAGTCTCGCAGACGTGAGAATCAATTTTTTTGAGCCCATGACTCGCCGCGATTTGAGGAAGTCGCCACTGTCTTCAACGAACCCGGCGACCAGGGAAATGGAATCAAGGCATCTTGCATGGCAAAGCGAAGAGACAGGAGTACATGGTTGGAGAACGTCAACGGCTTGCTGTCGGCCACGCTGGAAACCCAGAGAATCTTCGAGTGGATGCTGAATGATTCAAGATCACCTTGCGACGCCGCGCTTTGTCTGATTGGCATTCGTGCTGAAAGGATGATCCATGTCCGCTGAGCGAAAGATATGGAATGAAAGTGAATTGCTAGTTGTGTTTCGTCTGTATTGCCGGACACCGTTCGGGCGCTTGCATCAGCGAAATCCTGAAATAATCGAGTTGGCGAAACTTATTGGAAGAACGCCGGGCGCTGTGGCCATGAAAGCGTGCAATTTCGCCAGTCTGGATCCACACCAACAGGCGCGCAAGATCAGGGCGTTGGGCAACGTCAGCCGAGCGGATCGGGACCTTTGGGAAGCCTTCTTAGCTGACTCCGCTAGCGTTGCGCAGAACGCTGAAGCGGTTTACTCGTCGATGACCGGTAAGGATGTCGAGGACTACCTGCCAGAGCTGGACTCACCAATAAGTGAGAGTAGCAAAAAACGCACAGCAATAGAGCAAGACTTGGGCGAACTGAAAATACCTAGTGGAGCCACGGAGAACGTGGTATTAACCAAGACGCGCCGGGTTCAATCCTTCTTTCGCTCCGCTGTTCTGGCTTCTTATGATAATCGGTGCGCCCTCACCGGCTTGGCAATTTCTGAGTTGCTCAATGCCTGCCATATTATCCCTTGGAGTATTGACGAGAAGCGCCGCGCCGACCCAAGCAATGGGATTTGTCTCAACGCACTACACGACCGAGCTTTTGACCGCGGCCTGATCTCATTCGACGAAAGCCTGCGTTTGATTGTCTCCTCGAAGATAATTACAACTGATGAATGCGATCTGCATCGCAGCCAGCTTGCGGAACAATCTGGCCGTCCCTTGCGCCTTCCCGAACGGTTTCAGCCTGACAAGTCCGCGTTAAAATATCATAGGTCCCATATCTATCGACCTTGATGCATTTGTTGTCGATTTGGTGTGTGATTTCCAGAGAGGTGTTGGTTGGCAGCCACTCTTGAACTAGTCAAACTCTACGGGAAATTTAGAAAAACATTCGTTGCGCGACCTTGAGGAAATATCCCAGGTACAGTCGAACGTCGGTGGACTTGCGCGACCGCCCTGTCTCATTGCTGACTGCATCACCGTGGACAAATAATTAGGTGATATTAGACGTGGAACGGTTGTGTAGACTGGTGCGTGGGGCTGTGCAATTTTGCGCTGCGCATCTCGTGGGGAGCTAAACATGGTACCGGTGGCACGTTTGTTGGTCTGCATGTTGGTTGTTGCGGCCGCAGTCGCGGAGACGGCGCAGGTTTCCGAAGACTTCTCCGCCGACCCGAAATGGGACGGGCGAAACAATCTGCGCACTGTGCCGGGGCGGGAGAAGACGCAGGATTTTGGTATCTTCGGCCGTTTTATACGTTCGAGGCGGGGCACAAACTGCGGATCACTCTTGCGACGGAGGACCTCCCCTATCTTCGTCCGACAACGAATCCATTTATCGTGACGGTACATCCGGGATCGAAAGTGACGTTCCGGACTGGAAGCTGGCTGAGCGCGCCGGATCAGGTAAGCCCGACTCCGGAAGAGGTAGAAGAAGTTCCCCCAACTATTTTCGATGGCCTGACATCACTGCAGGAACTCATTTTTGATTTCCTCGGCGTGGAACTTTGACGAAGGCGGTTTGCCTTTACCTGGTAGTCGATTGAAAGTGTGCGTCCGGTCTTCCGGGCGCACATTTTTTATTTGTGCGTTTCTATTGCGGTGGCGAGCAACTCCGCCACGATTTCGTGTCCGCGATAAAACAGATGGGTGTCATATCGCGGGGCGTAGACCATTTCGCCGCGCCCGGCGGCGTCGCGCAAGGCAGCCGTCGCGTCGATAAACGGTATCTGGCGTTCGGCGCAAAACGCCGCGGCGCGCAGGGCAAATTCGTCTGGAATGTTCCAATCGCCACCGGGCAAATACTCGTTCAGCGGCGCGTCCGCAGCGAAATCGCAATATGGACCATGCACGCGCAACGCGGTTGGCAGGTAAACAATCAACAGCCGAATCCCGTTTTCGCGACATAGGTCGTGGCCTCTTGCCAACATCTCCGAGGTGACCATCCATCCCTGGGGAAACGTTTCGTCGATTTTCTCCGGGCATTTGTAGCGGAATCCGACTTCTGTAACGCCGTACTCCGCGGAATCAAACGTACCAACCAATCCCCACGAGTCACGTAGCCGCGCACGCTGATGCAACGCCACGTCCACAAGTTGAAGCAGTTTTGGCCGCGGGGTTCCCTGCTTCGCCTTGGGCGGGTTCGCTGGTCTGCGCAACAGGATGCGCACGTCGCCCGGTGTGGCGGACGTCGTGAACACAACGCTGACTTTCGTCCAATCGTGCGTTCTTGAGACGCCGGGCGCGAAACGCAATAGCGTGCATTCGCCATTGTGCCATTGCTGCACTTCCAACCGCGCAGGTCCCAGCAGGTTTTCGGTGCGGAAGTACCCCGTGAGCAAGTACGGGGTCGCTGGCTTCAGGTCTTGCACCGTTTGCGTAATTTCGACGTCCGTGCCCGCGGGAACCTGCGCGCGCAACGCGCGTTTGACGACCGGCGCACGAGGTGCTGGCACCTGCTCGACCGCGTCGCGCAACGAGGGTGGAATCTCCCAGGGGTTGCCGTGAGGTCTATATTTGAATCTTCCGTTTTGAATCAGGTTTTCGCCAACGACGTGGCTTTCCGCGAAGCGCCCGGTGAGATTCATCAACGGCGCGGCGCGATAGTACCAATCGTCGCCGTTGGGTGGCTGGGCCAGCTCATGCAGTTGTACGTCGTTGAACCACATCGAACCCATCTTCGACCAGTTTGTCGTGAGGGGGAGATACAATTGGCGGGAAAGGCCGTTGTATGCCAGTTGCGAATCCGCGAGGTCGTTGCCTTCAAACAAGACCCAAACAACGGTCTTTGGCTGATACGAGAGGCCGTACTTCCACAACACCGCGAGCTCCTGTGGAGGGCCGTAGGAGTACCGGCCAAGATTAATAACGCGCGTTCCGAGCTTGGCCTCGACCAGACGCGGAAACGTATTCTCGAATGGTGCTGTTGCGCCTTCGGTAAACGAATCGCCTATAAACGCGATGTCCGCCGCGTTGATGCCCGGCGGATTCCTGAATCCGTTCGCGTCCGTTTCGTAACTTACGACGGGCGCGAACCTGTCGGGATATGCCTTGCGCCTCCACTTGGTGCCGGGTATGCGCACAAAGCCGAGCAACTGATCAGGCTCGGTCCATTGGGCAAACAGCACGGCGTTGGGGGAAAAATCGGCGGCGTGGAAGCCGGTGAACCGCAAGTACGCCTCGGCTGTTCCGAACACCGCCACGAGCGCGCCGAGCACCAGCGCGCCATTTACCGTGAACGCGCGAAGCTTTGGATATTTGCGTTTTGGTTCAGCAGGCACTTCATCCGGCGCGACTTCGCTCACACCGCAACTCCTTCATTTTTGGCCGCACGCATGGCCCGTTGAAGTCTGGGAGCGAGTTAAACGCGAAGGAATATTTTTCGTTTGTACAGGAACCGGGCAAAGAGAAAAACAAACACAATGGACGCGAGGGAAGGTATGAGCGGGGCGTATTTTCCGAAGAGCGTTGCGAACGGACCGCCGGCGGTACGGTTGCCGAGGTCGTCGAATGCGATGAAGTCTTGCGCGAGATATACGGCGAGGGGATTGGTCCCAATCCAGATGAAGGGGATAGCCCAGCGCTCGAATTTGAGCACGTCGATGACGAGCGAGAAGATACCGACGAGCACGCAGCTCCAGCCAGCGGCGACAAGCACGTAGGACGACGTCCAAATTTTCTTGATGATGGGCATTTGCCACCAGAGACGGTCGATATCAGGACTTGGGACTGCCATGTCCCGTGAAATCTGGGCGTGCGAATCGAAGGAACCGGCCCATGCGTAGCCGGTAATAGCGAGCGCGACGCCGATTGCGAGGAACGCGAAGGCGCGGTTGCGCGGGTTTAGTTTGCCGTCGCGCATGGCATAACCGGCGAATACACCGAAGAGACAGGATGCGACCGCCGGGAATGTGCTGAGAAGACCTTCGGGGTCGTAGCGTTGGCCCGCTTCGCGGAATGGCAGGTACTGCGAATCGAACCAGGTAACGATGTTCTTCTCGGATTCGTAGGAGATGGTTTCCTGGCCGGGCGGGGCGACGAAGGTTAGCAGCGTCCAATATCCGATGAGGATCGCGCCGCAGACAATCGCAAGTCCGCGCCGCCGTAGGTTGCAATAGAGCACGGCAGTGAATAGGTAACACCAGGCGATGCGTTGCAAGACACCGCTAAAGGGGCTTTCGTGGCCCATATCGCTGATGCCGCTGTCTTTCAGAATGGCGAGAAGGTAGAGCAGTGCGAAGCGTTTGAGAATGCGGATGTGCGCGGCGCGAAGGCCTTCTTTCGCGATGATCTTGTCCAACGAGAAGACAATCGACATGCCGACGAGAAAGACAAAGAGGGGAAAGATGAGATCGTAAAAGACGAACCCTTGCCAGCGAACGTGACGAAGTTGCGCCGAGAGGTTTTGCGCCAGAGGAGATTCGCTCACCCGGCCGAGCGATGTGATGAGGCCGTCCGCGCCGGCGATCCAGAACATGTCGAAGCCGCGGAGGGCGTCTACAGATACCACGCGTTTGAATCGGGTTGTTTCCGCTATAGGTGCAAGCGTGGACTCGGACATCGCCCCCTCCCCAATTGGAAGGCCGCAGAATACTCCAATGTGCCGGCGCTTACAATCTGCAAGGGCAAAAGAATTTCTTGCCGCGGATCCGCGCTAGCGCTCTTGAGGAAGCACGCCTTCGGGCGTGCTTCCCATGAGTTCGACGAAGATCCGGAACAGCTCGGGATCAAGGTCCTGCGCCATCTGGTCCCGCATCAGTTCCAGCGCGGAATAGCTGTCCATTGCGGATTTGTACGTGCGGCGCGTCGTGAGCGCGTCGAATATATCGGCAATTGTTGACACGCGGACGAGCGGGTCGATGCCTTTCGCGTTGAGATTATCCGGATATCCCCCGCCACCTATTTTTTCGTGGTGATGCCGGGTGACGTCCAAGGCAAGGTCGGTGAATACGCCGTGATCTTTCAGAAGTTCATAACCATACACGGGATGCAAGCGCATCTGTTTCCATTCGTCTTCGGAAAGTTTGCCTTTGTTCCGCAGAATACCTTGAGGAATACGGGTCTTGCCGACATCGTGCAGCAAGGTGCCGTAACCGAATTCGAGCAAGGTATCGGGATCGGCGATGCCCGCCCGATAGGCAAGCGAAAAGCCGTAGACGAATACGTTCACGCTGTGTGTGTAGGTGTAGTAGTCACAGGAGACCAGATCCGCGAGATGATGAAACGACGATGGTTCGCGAACGAGGAACTCGGTCATGAACCCGACAAGGTCTTTGCCGCGTTTCATCATTTCGGTGGATTCGGGGCTGGCAAAGATGTCCTCGACCATCGTGTGCGCGGTCGTGTACAAGACGCTGGACCGGTCGCGCACGGGCGTCCTTTCATCGTGAAGAACTAATTCCAGGTGCTGTTCCAGATAGCGCGCATAGGCCCGTTCCTGAGTCACCGGTATGAGAATCGATTCGTGCCGATTTTCGCTGAGCCGTTGAAGCGTATCCGACGTGAGCGGTAAATCCTTCCCGCGAAACAGGACTGGATTAAGGTCTTTACGCGTGCGAACGTATATGTCGAAATCCAGCACGGAATCGGCGAGCAGGCTCACTATCGGTATCGACCGGAAAAGTTTGTCGACGGGGTCCGCGCCGTTTTTTGCTCGGGGATTCACACAGGAACCCTCTCGAGGAAGGCCAGCGCGAGAATTTCGGCGGCAATGCTGTCTGCGGCCCCCGGTGTAGCCAGCGTTCCGGCGGCATCTCCC
Source organism: Candidatus Hydrogenedentota bacterium (assembly GCA_034408725.1). Classification (GTDB taxonomy): domain Bacteria; phylum Hydrogenedentota; class Hydrogenedentia; order Hydrogenedentales; family SLHB01; genus JABWCD01. The sequence goes on along the minus strand of JAWXCN010000121.1, from coordinate 7,390 downwards.
ATCGCCCTCACGCGATCGGGATCGTTCAATAAACCGCGAACCTGCTGCAACAGAATTTCGGGAGAAAGCGCGGCGTCCTCCAGCACAATGGAAGCGCCGGCATCGACGAACGACAGCGCGTTGTGCGCCTGATGGTTGTCGGTCGCGTGAGGATAGGGAATGAGGATGGAAGGTTTGCGCATTAACGCGATTTCAGCAGTGGTTGAAGCCCCGGACCGGGTGATGATGAGATCGGCGGCGGCGCAGGCCGCGGCCATGTCTTCGATAAACGCGTAGACATGGACGGGCGTTCGCGCTGAACGGGCGGTTTCACGCGCGGGAGCTGCATCGGCGTTGCCAGTCATCCAGATCAGTTGAACCTCGTTTGGCGCCAATGCGCTGAGCATTCCGGTTACGGCGTCGTTAATGGACCGGGCACCCTGACTACCTCCGCATACTAGCAAAATAGGTATGTTTGGGTCCAGTGAAAACTGTTCGATTGCCGCTTTTTTATCGAGTGGCGATGCGAACGCGGAACGTACGGGGTTGCCCACAACCCGTGCGCGCTCTCGCGGGAAAGCGCCTACCGTGTCTTCGAAGCTGAGAAAAATTCGCGACGCGTTTTTTGCCGCGACCCGGTTGGTTACGCCAAGCAGCCGGTTCTGCTCATGAAGAACTGTCGGAATCCCCATGCGGGGGGCAAGCAGCATCGCCGGAAGCGACACGTAACCACCGACGCCGAACACGACGTCCGGCTCGAAGTTGCGCAGGTAGACCCATGCGCGGGCCATCGACCATGCGAGCTTCGCGGCCACAAAGCCGCGGCGGAGGATTTTCTTGCGGGGCCAGCCTTCAACCGGCAGGGAGCGAAACGGGATTCCCTTGGCGGCGCAGATGCGATTCTCAATGGCGCCAGCGCGACCGATCCAGAGCACGCTGAGCCGCGGATCACGACGCAGCAGTTCTTCGTACACGGCGACCGCTGGGGACGTGTGGCCGCCTGTGCCGCCGCCTGTAATAACCAGCTTCACGGTTATGCCCGATGCGGCACCGCGGCCATCGGCACGGGCCGATCGCGCTCGACGGCGCGCGAGCCTACGCTAAGCAGAATGCCGATGAGCAGCATGTTCATGACGAGCGAACTGCCCCCGGCGCTGATGAACGGAAGTCCGAGTCCTTTAGTGGGCAAGAGTCCGGTGGTCACACCCATGTTGAAGGCGGCCTGCACGGTGATCAACGTAACGACGCCGCTGGCGAGCAGGGTGCCGAACAGGTCTCGCGCGCACACGGCAATGCGCAACGACACGATAAGCAATAGCGAAAACAGCGCCACCAACACCAGCGTACCCGCGAGGCCCATCTCTTCGCCCCAGACGGAAAAGATGAAGTCGGAATGCGCATCGGGCAGCCAAAACAATTTTTGTTCACCAGCGCCGAGCCCCCTTCCCCACACCCCGCCGCGCGCGAATCCCGCCATCGATTCGATGAGCTGGAGCGCGCCATCGGAGCGGTGCTCCCAAGGGCGGATAAAGGTGGTGATGCGTTCCATGCGCTCAGGGCTGGTGCGAATCGCCGCGACGACGCCCGCGACGGCAGGGGCGCTAACGAGCGCGATGTGCCAGAGTTTTCCGCCCGCCATGAAGATCATCGCTATGGCAACCGTGCCCAACACGACGGGCGTTCCGAGGTCTTGTTCGAGCAAAACGAGACCGGCAAACGCTGCGGTAATAATGATGGGAGGAAGAAAACCGGTCCAGAACTTCCGAATACTGGTCTGGTTTTCCGCCAGTTTTACGGCGAGCGCGATGATTAGCGCGAGCTTGGCAAGTTCACTGGGCTGGAATCCGAACCCGCCGAAACTGAGCCAACGCCGCGCGCCGCGGACTTCGTCGCCCATGATTAAGACGAGGACGAGAAACACTAGGGTCGAGCCGCCGATGAGCCATGCGACGGGTCTTGCCTGCCAAACGTGATAGTCCATGCGCGCGGCGACCAGCATTAGGCACAGACCCAGGGCGGCGTATGCGCCGTGAGATTTCAGGAAGTCGAGGGGGTCTGAGATATGGCCCCCGGGTTGGGGCCGGCCGATACCCGCGCTGTAAGCCATGACCAAGCCGATCAGCACGAGTGCGATCGTGATGTTCATTGCAAACAAGGTTTCCCGTTTCATGACAACACTCCTTCGGCGTGGCGGCGAACGGATTCTTTGAACACCGTGCCGCGGTGTTCAAAGTTGTTAAACATGTCGAAGCTGGCGCAGGCCGGAGAGAGCAGGACTGCGTCGCCGGGTTTAGCCGATTCGGCGGCGGCGGCGACTGCATCGGCCATGCTCGATGCGCGCGCATGCGTGACGATATCGCCGAACGCGGTTTCCAGCAGGGTGGTGTCTTCTCCGATACAGACGAGATGTTTTACATGCTTTTGCACCAGCGCGCGCAACGGCGCGTAATCGGCGCCTTTGCCGCGGCCACCCGCGATAAGCACCACCGGCTTGGTAAAACTTTCCAGGGCCACGCGCAGGCTATCGATGTTTGTGGATTTCGAGTCGTTGAAGTAATCGACGTCTTCGATAGTCATGACGTATTCGATGCGATGTTCGACGCCGCGAAACGTGCGGAGTCCGGCGATAGTGTCATCCCAATCGAATCCACCGGCGTACAGCATCGTCAACGCGGCTAGAACATTCTGCAAGTTGTGGCGTCCGGGGAGAAGAGTGTCGGAAGTATCGGCGACGTGCAAATCTCCGAGGTAGATTGCATCACCGCGCAACCACAGGCCGCGCTCCACTTTCTCCAAGAGGCTGTAGTGCCAGAGAGTGGCGCGGGCCGATTTTTCCATTGCGCGGACCACGGGATCATCGACGTTAATCGCGGCCGAGTCAGTTTCGTCCTGGCACGCGAAAATCCGGGCCTTCGCGGCGGCATACGCTTCCACGCTGCCGTGTCGCGCGAGGTGGTCCGGCGAGATGTTCAACACCGTCGCAATCCAGGGACGGAACGTTTGGATGAGTTCCAATTGATAGCTGCTAATCTCGAGCACGATGAACGGAGGCTGCGAATCATTGAGGACAGCCGTCGAAAACGGTGTGTTGTTGTTTCCGGCGAGGACAACGTCGTGTCCGCACGCGCCGACCAGGTGGCGAAGCAGTTCAGTCGTCGTGGTCTTGCCGTTGGTGCCGGTGACGGCGAGGATGCGCGATTTGCAATGAGGAAACGAGAACTCGAGTTCGCTGATGACTTCCGCGCCGGATTCCTGAGCGCGACGTATGCACTCCAATGCAGGCGGCACGCCGGGACTCGGCACGACGACGGCGGCGCGGTCAAACGCGCGGTCTGTATGGCCACCGGTTTCATACGGTACGCCCATCGCGTCGAGTTCGATTGTGTAATCGGCGAGTTCCAACGCGGATTTCGCGTCTGTGAGAAACGGCTCCGCGCCTTCGCGTATCAGGAGCCGCGCAAGCGACACCGCGGTGCGGCCAATGCCAACGACGGTAACTTTTTTTCCTTGCACGTCCACGGTTAGCGTAGCTTCAGGGTCGCGAGACTCATCAACGCGAAGATGAGGGCAATCACCCAGAACCGGATTACCACCTTGGTTTCGTTCCACCCGCGAAGTTCAAAATGGTGATGCAAGGGGGCCATGCGGAAGACGCGTTTGCCGCGCAACTTGAAAGAGGCGACCTGAATCACGACGCTCATCGCCTCGACAACGAACAGTCCGCCCACGACGATTAGCAGTAATTCCTGTTTCGTGAGAATGGCCATTGCCCCGAGCGCGCCGCCGAGCGCGAGCGAGCCGGTGTCGCCCATGAAGACTTCGGCAGGATGGCAGTTGAACCAGAGAAAGCCGAGGCCCGCGCCCAGCATCGCGGCGCCGAACACGGTAAGTTCGGCGGCTTCGGGAACGTGAATTAGGAACAGGTATTCCGACCAATCCGCTCGGCTGACGACGTAGGCAATACCGGTGTATGTCAAGAGCGAGATGATGGAAGCTCCGATGGCGAGACCGTCGAGGCCATCAGTAAGATTTACTGCGTTGGATGAACAAACGATGATGAGCAACACGAACGCGGCATAGACAGCGCCCATCGAAATGAGTGTCATTTTGAGGCCGGGCACTTCCACTTTGGAATGGACGTTGGGCGGGCTGATTTCTATGGCCTCTGGAAACGCAGCTTCGAGGAGCAGGCGGTTCAGACGTTGGACTTCACGGTCCGTCAACGACGCAACGCCATACTCGAGGTAGCGACGCGCTTCCGGGGTCAACGGAAGATCCTTCCAGAGCGCGGAGTCATAGAGATCGCGCCGTTCGACGACATTGCGAAAACCATCGAGTACATTTCGCTGGGTCTCACTGTCCCATCGCGTTTTGTCCGGCGCGGCGGCGATCAGGGCGCGCGTACTTTCGGGGAGCGCGGCGATGGAGCGTTCCGCGGCGGTTTGTGGCGTGGAAAACGGATGCTGAAGTTCTTGTGTAAATGCGTCCCAATTTGTTACGTCGTGTATGGCCACGTAGGTAGCGCTAAACGCTATGGGACTCCACACGAGGTACGCGCCGAGCATAAGGCCGACGAGTATCTGGCCCAGGAATTTCCCCTTTGCGCTAAGTCCGTGATTATGTTTGCGGCGGAGCTTGATGAAGTCGTCTATGAACCCGACCGTGCCCAACAGAAACACAACGGCGAGTGCAATGAGCAGCAGCCGGTTTGTGAAACGCCCCCAGAGGGCAAGGGACATGAGCATGGACAGGACAATCAGCGCGCCGCCCATTGTCGGCGTGCCCGCCTTATTTTTGTGCAAGGCGTGGAGGTCGGCAACATGATCCTTCTTGATGTATTGGCCGATCTTTAATGAGCGCAGCAGACGAATAACAGTGGGCCCGATGATGAGCGAGATTGCGAATGCGGTAAGTGCGGCGCCGCCCGCGCGGACGGTGTTGTACGTGAGCACGTTGAATGCCGAAAATTCCGGCCGCAACAATAGGCCAAGGTAGTAGAGCATGATGTTATCCGGAAGCCAGACGAAGCTGATCGATCACGCGTTCCATCCGCATGCCCCGAGAGCCCTTTACGAGCAGGACATCACCGGGCCGCGCAATGTCAAGCACCGCGCGCGCGATTGCGGCGTGATCGGGAAAAACTTCGGCGTGAGGAACCCCTGCAACTCGAGCGCCTTCAATGATAACAGATGCGAAGTTGCCGAGGGCAAACACGTGGTCGATGCCAAGTTGTCCGGCGAGCTCGCCGATACTTCTATGCAACGTGGCGGAATCGGGGCCTAGCTCGAGCATGTCTCCGAGCGCGGCAATGTGCGCGCCTCGAGGGTTTCCGGCCAAACCTTCCAACGCGGCGGACATGCTCGCGGGACTGGCGTTGTAGGAGTCGTCGATGACATCGAGCGCGCCGATACGCAGGCGTTTGAAACGGACGGGGTCCGCGGCGGCGGCGCGCAACGGCGCTTCGAACTCGATGATGCCATGCTGCAATCCGACGGCGATGGCTAGGAGCACGTTGGAAACGTGCGCACGCGAGGGCAATGTAATATGAATGCGGCCTACGGGGTCTATGTCCAGCAGCATTTCGCCTGACGATTCCAAGGTGCAGCTCCGGAGCGCGACATCGCCCCGCTGCCCATAGGTGACAAGTTGGCACGCGGCGCGCCCGGCAATTTTCACGCACCATGGATTATCGTTGTTCACGTAAAAGATGCCACTGGCCGGGAGAGATTCGGCGATCTCGCCTTTGGTGAGCGCGATGTTTTCTATCGTCCCGAAGCCTTCGAGGTGGGCGGGAGCAACGAGCGTAACGGCTGCTTCGGTCGGTTTGACGAATGCGCACAAGTCCGCGATGTTGCCTGGATGCGCCGCACCCATTTCGATTACGGCTGCATCGGTTTCGGAATCGATTTTCAGTACGGATAACGGACACCCGATTTCGTTGTTCAGGTTTCCACGGGTTTTAACAACGCGCAAGCGGGTAGACAACACGGCGGCGATCATGTCTTTGGAGGTAGTTTTTCCGCATGAACCCGTGATTGCGAGCACGGAAAGCGTGTAATGATCGCGATGGAATCCCGCGAACGCCTGGAGCGCGGCCTGCGTGTCGTGGACAACGATGCACGTGCCTGCGTTGTTGTGCCTCGCTGTCACGGCGGCAGAAGCGCCCTTCGCGAAAGCTTCCGCAACGTATTCGTTGCCATCGAAGTTTTCACCGGTGAGCGCGAAGAAAACATCGCCGGGCGCGATGGTGCGGGTGTCGGTCGAGATTGCCGAAAATGTTGTGTTGGATTCCTGAACCGAAGCGCCAACCGCACGAGCGAGTTCGTGCAACGAGTAGTTCCAGCTCATCTAGGCGCGGTCCACCAGTATCTCGCGGGCGATTTCCCGATCATCGAAATGGATGCGCGTGTGTCCGAGCAGTTGATAATCCTCATGACCTTTGCCGGCGATCAGCACAAGGTCTCCAGGCTTAGCCATGCCGATGGCGGTCTGCATGGCTTCCTTCCGGTCCAGGATCATCAGGTAATCATCGTACTTTCTTTTTCCGGCATGCTGTAGACCGACTTCTATGTCCAGGAGTATGCGCTCGGGGTCTTCACTGCGCGGGTTGTCCGACGTGACGATTGCGAAATCCGCGAGCTCCGCGGCTACGCGCCCCATCTTTGGACGTTTACCCTTATCGCGATCGCCGCCGCATCCGAACACGGCGATGACACGGCCATTACAAATTTCGCGCGCTGCAACGAGTACGTTGCGCAACCCGTCATCCGTGTGCGCGTAATCCACAATCACCTGGAAGTCCTGCCCGGCGTCGACGTGCTCGAAGCGGCCCGGCACACTTTCGATGGAAGCGAGGGCGGTTGCGATAGTGTTTACCGGGAGGCCGAGTCCTCCGCAAATTGCCGCGGCGCAGAGCGCGTTGGATACATTGTGCTTGCCGAGCATGCGCATGGTGACTGGCGCGGCGCCCGAGGGCGTTTGCAACGTGAACTGCGTGCGGTGCGCGCCAATCGACGGGTTTACAGCGCGGTAGTCGCCATTTTTGCCAAACGTATGGCAGGGAACACGGGAGGCTTCCTGGAACGCGCGTGCGGCGGGATCATCGAGGTTCACCGCGGTAAAACTGCCTTCGCCTTCAATGCGTTGGAACAGGAGCAGTTTTGCATTGCGATACGAATCCATGTCCTTGTGATAGTCGAGATGGTCCTGCGTGAGATTGGTGAAGGCGGCGCAGGCGAAGTGGATTCCGGCGACGCGATCCTGTTCGAGGGCGTGCGAGCTGACTTCCATCACGACATGTGTTTCGCCGGCATCGCGCGCGCGCGCGAACATTTCAGCCAACTCTTCGCCGAACGGGGTTGTGTGCTTTGCCTCGTACACAGTACCCGCGATGTCGTACCCGATGGTGCCG
>JAWXCN010000120.1:0-18505 GCA_034408725.1 Candidatus Hydrogenedentota bacterium | reverse complement strand
CCACAGCCGCGGCATCATCCACCGCGACCTCAAGCCGAACAACGTCATGGTGGGTCAGTTCGGCGAAACCGTTATCCTCGATTGGGGCCTTGCGAAAGTAAAAGGCCGCCCAGATGTCCACAGCGAAGAGATGGCCCGCACCCTGAGCCAATTGCAACTGAACGAAGACCTCGCGCTCACCAACGACGGCGCAGTCCTCGGCACGCCCGCGTACATGGCCCCCGAACAGGCCCGCGGCGAACTCGAGGATATCGACGAACGCTCGGACGTCTATTCGCTTGGCATCATCCTCTATCAGATGATTACTGGCGACCCCCCGTTCACGGGCCGGTCCGCGAGAGACGTGCTCGACCAGGTCATATCCAAAACGCCGGAACCCGTGGCAATCCGTGAACCCGAAGTGCCCGCCGCGCTCGCCGCAATCGTCCAGCGCTGCATCAAACCCAAACCCCGCGACCGCTACCAGTCCGCCCGCGAACTCGCGGAAGACGTGCAACGGTTCATGTCCGGCGCACTCGTCAAGGCGCACACATACAAGATCAGCGAAATCTCGCGGCACTACTATCGCCGCTACAAACCCATGATCAACCTCGGCGCCGCTGCCGCGCTGGTCCTGCTCGGATTCGCGATCTATTCCTACATCAGCGTCGTCGACGCGCGCGACGATGCCGTCGTAGCCTGGGACGAAGCCGAAAAACAGAAATACGTCGCGCAAATTCGATTGGCCCAGTCTGCTATTGAAAACAACAATATGAAGTTAGCGAAAGACACGCTATTGGAGACTAAGGAAGACCTGCGTAATTTCGAATGGGGTTACTTGCTTAACGAAGCCAATCCGGATTTATTTACAATCACGGGTCGAACCTGGGCAAAGTTCACGCCTGATGGAAGCCGATTCGTCGCCGTTTCCAGAGAAGAACCTGCGGTAATCTATTCTGCAATCGACGGTCAACCCCTAGTTACCTTTGACGACACCGCCCGGAATCTTTATATGGGTAGTTTTTCGCACGACGGGACGAAGTTCGCGGCAATACATATCTTTAACGTTCGTGCTGGTGTTTGGGATACGGCGACGGGCAAAAGAATCTTGGAATTTTCCATCCCAAACGGTGGCAGCGGACTTGCCCTGCTATTTGATGCAACCGGCAAATACCTTTTCGTAGGTTGCGGTGATGGCGCGGTCCGTAAGTTGGATGTCGCTACAGGAAACGAAACAGCCGCGTTTCAGGTACACACTGGACCTGTTGGTATGATCGTCGTCAGCAAGAATGGGCAGTACGCCTTAAGCAGGTCTGCCCCCACGACAGAATCTAAGGCCCCATGGCAACCCAACGATATCTGTATCTGGAACGTCGCGGACCTACTTCGGGAAGCGCTGGATTGTGGAACTTAACTGAAGAGCGTTCGTCTGTTGATGAGCTACGCGGCGGAGCTGATCAGGTTTTGGAATTCAGCCCGGATAGTTCAAAGTATTTGAGTACTGCTCTTCGTGGAAGAGTGACAATGCGGGCAACGTTAAGCAAGCCAGGAATGCGATCGGTAAAAAGTCCAGATGCTGCTGTTTTGGCTGTTGCCTCACCGGATGCCAGCCATCTTGCGAGTCTTCAGAATAACACTTGGACGGTCTTCGCGTCCGATTTCGAACGCGACCCGGTGCAATTCGGCACTTTCTGTCCCGGCGCCAAAGTGGCGGCGTTTAGTGCTGACAACAAACGTGTGGCGATTGAACTTAGCGCGTCAACTGTTGCGGTATGGGAAATCGAACCGGCAAAAATTTTCTCCGTGATGCGCAGCCCGGATGTGGCAATCACATCGTTGGCATTTAGTCCAGCGGGCGAGTACCTCATTGCCGGATGCGCCGACTCGCGTCTGCGATTGTATTCCGTCACTAGCGGTGAATTGGAAAAAACACTTGAAGGTCACACGGGCACGGTAGTGGCCGTCGCGGCCAGACCAAATACAAATGATTTTGCGTCTGCATCGTTGGACGGGACAACACGCCTTTGGAATATTGATTCAGATATGCCCCTTGCAGTGCTCGACGGTCATCAAGGCGCGGTTAGCTGTCTGGCCTACAGTAAGGATGGAAACCTATTGGCATCCGGCGGCGTCGACGCGGACATCCGACTGTGGGACGCGACTTCCCATAATCTGCTCCGAGTGCTTGAAGGCCATTCCGAAAAAGTATTGACGATCTCCTTCGACGGCAACGCTGAACGATTGGCGACAGCATCCGAAAAGGAGCAGGCTCTAATATGGGACGTAAGGTCTGGAAATGAACTTGCAAAGATCCCGGGGAGCTCATTTGCCATGTTCTCGCCGAACACGAATGTCATAACCCGAGCTCATTCCACTGAATTTCTCATCTTGAATGCAGTACCTTGGGGAAAAGACGCCCTTCCAGGAAATCCGTCTCTTTCTGTCGAGAACCGGTATTCCATCTATCGGCAACAGGCATTGGCGTCGCTTCGCCCTTCTTCGGCTCCCGTGTCCAAAACGTATACCGTTGCTGTTACTCGCGCAGCTTTGGCTCATCGACTTACTAATGCGGCGGGACTGCTGAAGAACCTTACACCCGAAGACGCAAAGCAACCGGCGTTATTATCGGGACCGCTGTATGAATCGCTGGCGGCATTGGGTGTCCGCGAGGGCACGCGGTTAGCAAGTGTAAACGGAACAGACCCATCGACGTCGAAATTATCCGATACTTTGTCGCAAGCTGCTGCAGCCGTGGAAGCTGGGGAAGAATTACCCGAATTGAGTGTCCTCGAAGGCGAGAATACCAAGACCATTCGATTCGCGCTCGTGGAACCCGCCACATCTACCATCACTCGGGTTGCCAAACGAGCCCAGATCGAACAGTATCTCGTCAAACATATCGAACAACTCAAATACCTCAGTGGAAATACACTGGAACAGCAACTCGCTTTCGAACGTGTATACGAGGAAAAATCAGGACCTACCGAATCTATCTCCAGTATTACCGTGGTTGAATCGAAAGGGGATCAGGCATTGAATGCCATGAATCTTGGCTTAGGGCTTCAATCTGGGGACCGCATTCGAAGTCTCAACGGCGAACCCGTCACGAGTGTTGCGCAGGTACAGGAAAAACTGGATCAGCTCGTGGCCGGCGTCAGGAGCGGCGAAGTGGAAGCCATTGAACTTGCAATTAGCCGCAGCATCTTCGAGACGGGCACCATCAACATAACGATTGAGTAACGGGACTTCTTTTCCTCGCTGCGGCATGGATTTCCCATTGTCACTTTGTCGCAAGGGTCAAGACGCTTCTTCGGGAAAAGTGTTGCCGATGGCGCAAGCTCTTATTCCGTCACTGGTTGCGGGCGTCTCTTGCGCCCAGTCTAAAGCCCACCCTCCCTTCCGCCGATAATGGGTATGCAGGTTGCATCCCTGTTGGCCACGACGCGGTCTGCGCGGGTGGTTAGCCCCCCGCGCATCCGGACCCGCGGCGCACTGGCCGGAACTTGGAGGAATCGAGTGGGAAGTTTGTTTAGCGCGTTGGACATTGCGCGGTCGGGGTTGTCCGCGGCGCAATACCAACTCAACGTCACCGGCAACAACATTGCCAACGTGAACACCCCCGGGTATTCGCGGCAACGGGCATTGCTGGAGGAACGGTTCCCCTCGCTGACGCCTTTTGGCCCGTTGGGCCGCGGCGTGGGAATTGCGGGCATCGAACGCATCCGCGACGAGTTTTTGGACGAAGCGTTCAGCCGGCAGGTGCAGGGTTTGGGCAGTTCCGAGGTGCAGGCGCAGTATTACAATCTGATCGAAGACGTGTTCCTCGAACCCAGCGAAAACGGGTTTGGGACGCGGCTGGACCGGTTCTTCGACGCGCTGAACGATTTCTCGAACAACGTCGAATCGCTTCCGGTCCGCGAGGCGTTGCTGTCCGAGGGCCAGGCCATGGCCGGCAGCCTGAATGGCCTCATTCAACGGTTCGATCAGTTGCGCACGAACGCGAACGAGGAAGTGCGCAACCTCGTGCCGGAGATCAATTCCATTGCCGACCGCATCGCGGTGCTGAACCGCGAGATCCGGTTGTCCGAAGGAGGCGGATCGAACGCCAGCCAGTTGCGCGATCAGCGCGGTGTGCTGGTGGACGAATTGTCGCGGCTAGTCGAGATCAACGTCCGCACGGACGGCGCGGGGCAGACGATCATCCAGATCGGTTCCGCCACTTTGGTTGACGCATCCGGCGCGCGCGATATCATTGCGTTCCGCAACCCCGCGCTCGATACCGAACGCAATGACCTAGTCGAGTTGCGGTTCGCGGACGATAACTCGCTGGTAGACGTGACCGGCGGCGAAGTCTACGGTGCGTTGCAAATTCGCGACACCGTCATTCCTGAACTTGACGCGGAAATCGACACCATCGCCGCCGCATTAATCCAGCAGTTGAACGCGATCCACAACCAGGGCAACGGCACGATAAACCTGTCCGGCACGCTCTCGAGCTCGAACGCTGTGAACGGCGCGGGCACGGCACTGGTTTCCGCGGGCCTTCCATTTCCGATCACGCCCGGCACGTTCGACCTTGTGGTGTATGACAGCGCCGGCGTGCCGACGACCACTACTATCAATATCACCGCGGCGACCACACTCAATGATCTCGCCACCGCACTCAACGGCGTGGGCAACTTCTCCGCATCCGTCTCCGGCGACACCATCAACTTTGGCGCGAACGCCGGTTTCACCTTCTCGTTTGCAAATGATTCAAGTGGCGCATTGACTGCACTCGGTGTAAACGGTTTCTTCACTGGCCGCGACGCGCGGTCCATCGCGGTCAACGAAGACCTGCAAGACAACCCCGGCTGGATCACGTCGTCCTTCAGCGACGACATCCTCAACACCGGCGACAACGGCGCGGCATTGCAAATGGCCGCGCTGCGCTCCGCGCTCGTGCTGGACAGCGGCGCGGCGACGATCAGTGATTACTACCAATCGACCGTCGCGGGTCTTGGCGTCGACGCGCGCGCGATTAACGATATCGTTCAAGTCGAGCAACAGTTCGTGCAAAACCTCGACGAACGCCGCCAGGAAGTCTCCGGCGTGAATCTCGACGAAGAAGTCACCAGCCTCATGCTCTTCCAACGCGCGTACGAAGCCTCCGCGAGGCTGATGACAGTTGCGGACAGAATGCTCGAGACGTTGTTGGGTATCGCGCAATAAGCACTCCTACCCTCTGGCGCGAGCCTTCAGTCGTGCTCGTGCTCGTAATCGTAATCGAACAATTGAAAATGGACAGTTGACAATGGACAACGCGAATCCCTTTCGCGCGCGTCATCGTACACTCGTTGCCTGTAAGTCCTATTGATACAGGCCCAAGTAATCACGAGGACGGGTGACGAGCACGAGCACCAATGAAGACGCACGCACGAAACATAGGGGACTGTCACCCGCGCACACAACCCCTTTCCTATTCTTAAAGACTTTCCTGCGCGGGGTGGCTGTCCCCGATCCATCGCAGACAAGTAGAAAATTCGATTACGATATCTGAAGGTTTGAAGGTTCGGGGACAGCCACCCGCGCGAGACGTCATTTGAATAGCAGTCGTCTTCTTGGCGCGGGTGACAGCCCCCTGCGCTACGGGTGACAGTCCCCGGGGATTGTGAGATCGATCCCTTCGCGTAGTATCATTGCCCCCACGAACCTTGGCGGGGTGCGCGATGGGGATGAATTGATGGGCATCGTCTACTGGTATTGGAATGTTTTCCTTGGCGAAATGATTTTAATTCGCATTCTCGGAGACAACATCACCGCCGTTCCCGCGCCTGCCATTGTTTTTCCGCTCATCAAGATTGTCATCACCCTCTTTCTGATTTATTTCCTGTTCTACATCGCTAAAACTGCGCGCAAGATGCTGCGCAACGTGTTTCGCCGCGACACCCTTGCTGATTCCGCGGACGTGCGCGCATTGCAGAACCAGGGCGGCCCCACCGATTTCCAGCAAACTTTGATGGCTGCGCGCGACATTGACGCGACCATTGCGCCGTTGAAGAAAGCCCGCAACTACCAGCGCATGGGCGAGGTGTACGCTTCGATAAACCGGCACAAGGAAGCCGCCAAATGGTTCGGCAAAGCCGGCGACCGCAAACGCAGCGCGATGGAAATGGCGAAGATGGGCAATACGCTCAAAGCCGCAAAAATCCTGATGAAAGAAGGAGACTACGGCAACGCGGCCAGCTTCTTCGCGGACAAGGGCAAGTTCGTTGACGCGGCGAAAGCCTACGAACGGTCCGGCTTCCTCGCGAAGGCGGCGAGTTGTTACGCGCAGGCGGGCAGCTACGGCCCGGCGACGGAGGCATACAAGAGTTATTTCGAGAGCCCGAAGGACACGGCGGAGGCACAGCTCGTTTCCGCCGATGAGTGCGCGCGGATGCTGGATACTGAACCCGGCAAATCCAAGATAAGCGCGGAGCAACGCAAAGCGTTGTTGCCATATCTCGCGGGCCAATTTGAAAGCGCGAAGCGCTACGATCACGCTGCCGCGTTGTACAAGGAACTTGGTAATTTCGATCGCGCGGGGGAAGTTTGTCTGCTGGCAGGCAAGCTTGAAGAAGCCGCGGCGTGCAAACGGCAGGCGGGAAAAGAAAAGGAAGCCGCGCAGATCGCGGGGCGATTCCATCAGGCCAAAGGCAACTGGCGCGAAGCGGCGACAGCATTCGCGCAGGCGGGCGATTTCATGAGCGCGGGCGAGATGTTTGCGCGCGCGTCGGACGCGGTGCGCGCGGGTGAATGTTTCGAGCGCGCGGGCGAGTTTTATCGCGCCGGGCTGGCGTACGCGCATGCGGCGCGATTCGAGCCGGCGATAAAAGCGCTGCAAAAGATTCCGGAGAACCACGCGAACTTCGAGCAGTCCCGCGCCCTGCTTGGCCGTTGTTTCTACGAGCTGCACGACTACGCGCATTGCGCCGCCGCGCTCGAGAACCATCTCTTGGGCAAACGCGTCGATACCGGCAACACGGAATACTTCTACATGTGGGCGCTTGCGCTTGAACAGTTGGGCAAGCTCGACGAATCGCGCGACATCCTGTTGAAAATAAGGACCGTCAACGTCGGCTTCAAGGACGTGTCCACGCGTCTCTCCAACATTTCATCCCGCATTTCCATGGCGCACGCCGCGCCTGCTGGCGCAGCCACGGTGTACACGCCGCAACCCGGCATGGGACAAGGCGCGGCGGCAACGGTCGCCACGCAGGTGATGGAATCGGTCGAGTCGAATCTTGGCGGCCGCTACGTGCTCGAGCAAGAGCTTGGCCGCGGCGGGATGGGCGTGGTGTATCTCGCGCGCGACTCGCAGTTGGACCGGCCCGTGGCGTTGAAGTTTCTCGGCAACCTTGTCGACAGCTCCGAAGAGTTCCGCCAACGGTTTGTGCGCGAGGCGCGAACGGCTGCGAAAATATCGCACCCGAACATCATCGCGATCTACGACATCAGCGCGAGCGTCGGCAAGGCGTACATCGCGATGGAATACGTCGATGGGCCGAGCCTGCACAAATACCTGACGAGCAAAGGCGGTCTCAAGGCGCGCGAAACGATCAACGTCATTGTCCAGGCGTGCAACGCGCTTGCGGCGATCCACGAAGCTGGCATCGTACACCGCGACATCAAACCCGATAACATTCTCATTGCCAAAGGCGGACTCATCAAGCTGACCGACTTTGGACTCGCCAAGGCGGAGGATTCGCGCATGACGCGCACGGGCGTCGTCATGGGCACGCCGAGCTACATGGCGCCCGAGCAGGTGCTGGGCAAAGAGGCGGACGCGCGCAGCGACATCTATTCGATGGGTCTGGTCATGTACGAATGCCTTTCGGGTGAAACCGTGTTTATGGGGCAAGACGTGATTGAACGTCAACTGAAAGAAACCCCGCCGCCGCCGAGCCAGAAAGTCGAAGGCGTGCCGCCGGCATTGAATGACATCGTGATGAAATGCATCGACAAGAAACCTGAAGACCGGTTCCAAACGGTCCGCGAATTGATCACCGCGTTGCGCGCCGTGCAGTAGGGAATTTTGGATTTTAGATTTTGGATTTTGGATTGAATCCGGATTTCCATGGACGTGCGCATACTGGTGCGTAGGCGTAAGTTCGTAGCCGGTTTCCGCAGTTCATAAAAACTTCCCGGAGGGCATCTCATGAGTTCCACCACCGGCCGTGTTGCGGCGATTGCCGTGCGCACGGAAAAACTTGGCCCGATGCGCGAGATTCCGCACGCGACCGCGGCATTTGGCGCGGGCATCGATGGCGATGTCGCCGTGAAGGCGCAACGCGGAATCACCTTCATTTCCCGCGAACAATGGGACGACGCCATGCAGGAACTCGATGCGGACCTGCCGTGGCACACACGCCGCGCGAATGTGCTCGTTGAAGGCATTGATCTCTCGAACCTCATCGGGCTCGTGGTGCGCATGGGCGGCGTCGAAGTACACATCCACGGCGAAACCGAACCGTGCGGCCTCATGGACCAACTCTTCGACGGACTCCAGGCCGCGCTCAAACCCGATATGCGCGGCGGCGTACACGGACAGGTCATTCAGGGTGGCGCCTTCGCGGTGGGGGATTACGTGCAAGTGGTGGAGTGATTGCGCCCTGATTGACGGGGCTCGGGTCTAGGGTCTCGGGTTTCGCAGACATATCGTTTCTCACTTCCTGCCTTCCTCACTTCTTCACTTTCACGTGTTCTCCGTGGTTTGCACCTCACTGTCATTCCGAACGGAGTGAGGAATCTGTTTTACCTCGTTACCAAGCTCCGGCTTGGTAATGCAGTGCTCGAAGCTCCGGCTTCGCATCCAGTCCAATGCGCTATGCATTTCCAGCATCGATCCCGTTATTAACTGGCCCAACGCGTTGCAGTAGGCGCACCAGTCCCTCAGCGTGCGTGTAACTTCCCTTCGCGATTTAACCGGTATTTGGTTGACAAGCGGTGACAGAATCGCCAGAAAGTAGTGCGGTGAGCGGGGAAGGAGACCTTCGGTCGGCGGCGTGGCGCGGTCGTGAGACCGGCCACAACGGAAGTTGGAAGACCGGCCACAACGGAAGTTGGAAGACCGGCCGCAACGGGAGTTGGGAGACCGGCCGCAACGGAAATTGGGGCGACAACGCAGCAACTTGCGGGTGCGGGCGCGTATGATAAGTGTGTGTGTCCAGGAGACCTTCGTGACGACCTGTGTACGAGTGCCGATTTGTTTGATCGCGTGCGTAGCATTGGCGGCGGTGGGTTGCGCAACGCGAACTCAGCTCGAACCGGCACGTTCGTCGCAGGGGGTGGATTCGCCGGCAGTGGCGGCGTCGAACGCGGCGGAACCGGCGCAACCCATGGCGCTTGCCTGTTCCAAGCCGATATTCGACATCGTTGTGTTCGAATTCAACAAAACCGATCTAACGCCGAAGGGAATGGCGGTCATCAATGAGTTGGTCGCGGCGCTGAAAGAACAGCGGGATGTCACCGTGGTAATTCACAGCCACACATGCGACCTGGGCCCGGCGCAAGCCAATCTGGAATTGGCGCAACGCCGCGCGGATGCCGTCAAGCGGTACATGGTCGAAAACCGGATCAACGGCAAGCGGCTCACAATAAACTCCTGCGGCGAATCAGACCCTGCCCTGCCAAACGACAGCGAGGCCAACCGAAGACTGAATCGTCGCGTGGAGTTCGAGACGACGTTTCCGTTTGTAGGGGAATGGGGCGCCGGTGCATTAAATAGACGGGAGGCACACCAAGGCCGCTGGAGGCAGCGCTGGGGAATGGTAGCGAGTGCGGGAAAAATTGGGAGAGATTGATGGTCATACGACGCGCAAACTGCTGGCTGATAATACTCTTTGCTTTTAATCTGGCAATTTGCGGACGGGCGCACAGCGATATATTGGAGGATTTGCGAGCAAAGGACAAAGCCGTACTTGAACATTGTACGTTTGAGGCAGTCGTCGTATGGCGAATGACGAAGACCAGCCCGGATTCCGAGATAGTGAAGGAAAACGTTATCGTCACCCGGAAAGCGGACACGTTAGCGTACAAGGCCGAAATGGATCCGGGAACCAACTTGCCGAAGTATCCAGCGGTTTATGATAGAAGAAACGCTAATATGTCCGCATTCGCGGAGGCGGCAGGCCACGCAATTATTTCGCGACGCCCGCGAACCATTCAATTTTGGGACAGTAATACCGCTGGAACGCGTTATTCGTTAAAGTCGTACGAAATTTCACCGCAAGACGGGATCGTTGGTGAGGGGGAAATAGAGGACGTAGTGTTACGCTATAAGCCTTCGGACCCACTCCAACACTACCAGTTGTACCAAATCGTATTGGCCACTGGAAGAGGCTTTGCTGCCTACATTGACCGTGTGGTATCAGAAACCCCCTTGGAAGATGGGCAAACCCGCATACTCGCCGCCGGGCGTTTTCCGGCCGAGTCCGTAGTGCGATGCCAGTGGAACATAGCCCTTGATAACGAGACACATCTGGTCAGAAGAGCCGTCGCACAGGGTATTGGTGAGTTTGAAACGTCAGGTATTCTGGCAGATGGCGTGATCGCATTAAAAGGGTGTTACCGAGGCCTTGGAGAAGAGATGAGGACTCTAGTGTATGTGGGCGATGGCACGACCCGCATCGTGTACACAAGCTATGCGAGCAGTTCGGATGAGCCTCTGATCCTGGAAGCAAAAGAGAATTTTGCCGGCAATTATCCAACAGGCACTCACATCGTTGACTATAGGTTGCAAAGGCCCGTGGCTTTCACGGTGAAAGAAGGTGGCACGAGTGAAACCGTCGAGCAGGGAACGCAGCCACAGAAATGACCGAGGGAAACTGTACATCCGAAGGGCACGGCGGCCATCGATGCGTTGGTCGCGGCGCTGAAAGAGCAGCCGGACGTTACCGTGGTGATTCACGGCCACACGTGCGACGCGGGACCGGCGCAAGCCAATCTGGCATTGGCGGAACGCCGCGCAGATACCGTCAAGCGGTACATGGTCGAACACGGGATCGACGGCGAGCGGCTCACGACAAATCCCTGGGGCGAATCCGACCCTGCCCTCCCACACGATAGCGAGGCCAACCGAAGACTGAATCGTCGCGTGGAGTTCGAGACTACGTTTCCGTTTGTGGGGGAATGGGTGCCTGTGAATTAAAGCGTGCGCTACCCTGTATCAACTAAAATTTACCGACAAGGTGGAATCAAAGGATGGGGAATAGTGAGCTCACAGTGGAAGTTTGTTGTCGAATTGACCCAATGAAAATACAAGCTTTCAAGACTCTGCTCGGTGAGCTTTGTGGATTGGTTAAGCTGCAGAGACTTACGAAAATAATAGTCGTACCGGACCATCAGGTCGCCGAAACGGTGAACGCGCTATTAGAGCTCGCCACTACTCGTGCCAATCCCTACGCTCCTGGCAGCTACGCCGCACAGGCGATAACGATTCCATTGGAGCTATACGGCGAACTATTCTGCTTCATAGTAATCGCAGAGAGTATAGTGCAGGGCTTAAGCGTCGCTCGCTACCATACGAGCGATGCTGTATCTGCGGTACTGGAGGAGTTTTTGCACGTTTGGCACTACTCTGAAATATGGGATCGGCGCGGCTACATCCAGCCATCTCGGGATGGAACAGACTTATGCACGGCCGACCTGTTTGTGTTAAGTTCTAAAATGCACGACGAATACGTTGTTGGAAGAATAAAGTCAGAAATTCTTGCGACAGTACCTCTTGTTGACAACGCAGATGACGCGACGACTGTCCGCATAATGTATGGGGATAAAGTGGATATAAGGCTGGAGAATGCCTTCGGCGGGTTGTACAGAACTATATCCAATGCGAGTTTGGGCGCTATATCGAAATCCGATACCTGGAATCAATTGACAAATATTATGTATCGAGATATTCTTGAGCCGCTTGGTCGAGACAGCGCCTGTCGTTACGGAAATGAAGAAGTTCCCCGTACTGAAACGATAGCTCTGCAAAGCCCGTTCTTTAGCCAAATTTTCTCCGAATACTGGAATGGCATTAGGGTGCAGTTGGAAAGGACGATTGATACTGGTCTTCGCGAAACCGAGCCGGCTCTGGATGAAATCGTAACAATTCTCCGCAGCTTTCTCGCTAAAATTGGTATTACCTTTCAAAAAACGGTCGACGGAATATGCTGGGTGAACGTAGATCGAGGATGGTTGGATTCATTAAGGACCGATAGTATTAGATAGTCGGCTTCGCTAGCTAAGAATACGCTGAAACTTTACGTTATAGTCATTTGAAGGAGACTGCCCAGTCATTGGCTCTGTAATCGTCGTCGCTGTAGTCATCATGCTTTGAGCGTATTTGTATGGCAAAGAGTGTATCCATGCGCCATTGCCTTCCATGAAATTAGCTTAGTTTCTACCAATTCGATACCGTATGTCTTCGCTAGTCCCACTCCGCCCCAGTCGGCTCATCACGGGAGAGCAGCTCGTTTACGGTCATCATCGTTTCGGTAATCGTTGCATTGATGAAAAGGGAGAATTCCACTGGAGAGGAAAGGTTCGCCGCAAAAATGTGGCCTTTTACCTCGATTTCGCCGTCCTGACGAATCCACAAAAAAATGCCTTCTGTCCAAACTTTTCGTCCAGGCTGCATATTTCCGCAATCTATCTCGATTTTAGATTCATCTGCATTTGCAATAATCTGCACATCCCCCGGGTTTTGAAAATGAGATATCGACGCCGTAATTGGTGTATTAAAGATATCCAGGCTTTTTCTGGGCGGTCTTGGCAGTTCCGAGGGAACAATTACACCAAAATCTTTATTTTTTGGAATTGAAATTTCAAGATAAACGTCCGTGGCGGCGCACTCTCCGGTATTACTGACAACTAAGTACAATTTTTTGAAGAACAGAGTGCAAAAAATAAATTGTGCAAACTCCTCGTAATAATTGGTATTGACTGGATTACTCAAACCTGTAAAGATGTTGTCTGCTCTGAGTTTGGGCAAAGTCTTGCTATCGGGCATCTGGCACAAAGTGGCCGAGAATTGATAATGTCTGCCAAGGATTCTATAGCGATCTAATGCGCCAAACTCTACTGTCAGCGTTGGTTTGGTTGTTGGAGCGGCCGACATTCCCATTCGCATAATCTCATCGGGCGTGGCTGGTTTTGATGGATCGATCGAACTGCCGCGACGAATGTATACCTCACCCTTTTTAAGCCTGCCGTAATTCCTTAAGAGATAGATTGGTCGCTCTTGCACTTCAATACTAATGACGCCTACCTGCTTCCCCTCGAAGCAAAAAGCTTCATAGTGAAAATGAATTGGCCGATTCGTTAAATTATATACAAACTGTTGCAGCGAATGGTCGGCGAGATGTGCATTGTTCGGAATGCCAAGAACATCGGCCCGCCCGCCTCGAACGTCTTCGACTCCAATTAGAATGTACGCTTCAGTTCGTCTCCAAGCGTTCGCGAATCCAAGAATGTCTTTGAGAAGTTCAGATTTTTCATCTTCGTTTTCTTTGGCGAAAGGATATTGATCTTGCTTAAAATCGAGTGTGGTGCTCTCCTCCTCATATAATAGTTGTTCAAACAAAGCATCGTTCATATGACTATATATCTATCCTTTATTGGGGTCGGTCTGGTACATAGATTTACCGAAGAGTCCTTGCGAGGTCCTGCAATGCATTCAAGAATCTATCCTCGTGAATGATCCAAATCTGGCAACCACGCTTGCGAAGTTCCATCACATTCTCGATTTTTCGACCGTACACTTCGTAAGCCCAACATGGCTGGCTGAGGGCGCCAACTACGAGATAGTCAAGATCCGCAACAATCCTAGGGTGTGTCCGCCCACCGACTTCCTGCACCACCGCTTCGAGATCTTTTCGCTTACCGTACCTTGCTTGCCCGGTGAAGCAGAAAATACGTTCTCTGAATTCAATGGGTTGGTCCGCATCGAAAATTGATTTCACGGTCTTCAGCACAGGGGCATTCGTAATCATGTAGCCTTCGGAAACGGGATCGTACGTTTCCGGTGATTTGTCGAGGGCAAGCTCTGGGCGAAAATCTAGACAGAAATCCAACATTCTAGCTCTTTCGGCCGTCGAAACTTTGTTGTCCTTTAGGATTTTCTTGATCAGTTTTACAGCATTGGAAAAAGGCCAGGTTTCGTGAAGGTCTTCGAATGAATGCAGCCAATCATGGAAATCTAAAATTTCGGAGTCAGAAACATCTCCATCTGCCGATAATCCCTCTAAAAATCCATGTAGATGCCGCATGGCTACGGTTTGAACATTGAATTCTTCAGATTGGAAATCGCTCCATTTTTGGCAAAAAACCAAGAGGTCTTCGCGTTCATCGTCAGTGATAACTGAATCGGCCAAGGCCGATTCGATCAATTTCTTTGCAGATTGAAAGGGTTCGATATTCAATAGGTGAGCATGAATATGGAGCCAGTCGTACAGCCGTCCGATTTCAACGTCCGACAACTCATAGTCACACGAAATTCCAGCGAGAATTCCCTTAAGTGTGTCTGTAGCCCTTTGAACGTCTCGCAGTCGGGTGGAATCTAACATAAGGAGAGTCCTCAATCGTGGGCTTAGGTCCGGATTATGCAAAAGTGAGGCTGCACTATTGCACAACGCAGCGTCAAATGGAATGCAGTTTGCCTTTATAAGCTCCAATTGACTTCGCGTTCTGTATTTGATTTGGTTCACGCCCGCAGCCAATCCGTCTTAGTGTGTATCCGCAGTCGAGAGAACGGTCATAACCTCGCGAGCTAGAGCACGCGTATATGTGGGCTCGCTTGGCTACAGAACTTAATACGTGACGCTCAGGAAGTTAATCTCGTTATTTGCCAATCAAATACCCTTCGTTTCGGTAAAAATATACTTGACTCATCACAGTATTCTTGATATAATGGACTCAGTTAAATCAAGGGGTACTCGCGATGAGCACGGAAAACTTTACGCCACAGACACTTATACAGGCAATGCGCTACTTCTCAAATGCAGAAGTATGCGATTCGTTTGTTGCAAGTCTGCGTTGGCCTGATGGTGTCGAGTGCCCTCACTGCCAGTCAAAAGCGATTGGCCGTATAGCATCCCGTCGCATGTACCAGTGTAAGACTTGCCGTAAGCAATTCTCGGTCAAGCGCGGGACGATATTTGAAGATTCACCCATTGCCCTCGAAAAGTGGCTTGCGGCTATGTGGCTGGTTGCGAACTGCAAGAATGGCGTATCGTCCTATGAGGTTGCGCGGGACTTGGGCGTCACTCAAAAAAGTGCATGGTTCATGCTCCACCGCATTCGCCTTGCAATGCAGGACGAGTCATTCCAAAAATTAACCGGTATCGTGGAAGTGGACGAAACCCTCATCGGCGGTAAAGCCCGCTTCATGCATAAGAAGAAAAAAGCCAAGCTCAAAAAGGGTGGGCGCGGCTCATCCGGTAAAGTGATTGTCATGGGCGCACTATCCCGCACCGAGGGCAAGGTGCGCACTCGGGTTATCGAGAGCGTGAAGCGCAGCAAACTTGACCCCGAAGTACGCAAGCATGTGGAAAAAGGCTCAGAAATCCACACAGACGCCCTTGCGTCATACGAGAGCCTCGCCGATGAGTACGATCACAAGGTTATCGATCATGCAATCCGATACGTGGACGGCAACATTCACACAAATTGCATGGAAAACTTCTGGTCGTGCCTAAAGCGTTCTATTAAAGGGACTTACGTATCAGTTGAGCCTTTTCACTTGTTTCGCTACTTGGATGAGCAGGCCCACCGCTTCAACAATCGCAAGCTGAATGACGCGGAGCGTTTTCAATCCGTTGTGAGCACAGTTGCCGGAAAGCGCCTGACCTATGCTAAACTCACTGGAGAGACCCCAAAAGCGATCCATTGAGTTTGAAAGGCAGAAACGTGGAAAAGGCAAAAAAGAAGTCTAAGCCCACGCCATTTGACCGCTTCGAGGATGTTGCAAAGCGACTATTTGCTGTCAAAAAGTCAGATACAGGCAAACAAGCCAAGCTGGAGAAAAAAACTAAATCCACCGTGGAAAAGTAGGCCATACTATATCGTGTAGTAGGCAAAAGTTGACCCCAATATCTTGTATTATGCGTAAATCATTGATATGCATAAGATTAAGTATATTGGGATTGTTTTTTGCTTGACAAATTGTTATTCTTATGGTCTTTTATGTTTACTTTCGGGGCTTATGTATATAAAGGAGAGTCTTATGAGCGCAATTCCCTCACTGAACGTGCTTATATTTAGTGATGGCGATCTAACGGTTGCTCAATGTCTCGAATATGACATTGCCGTCCAGGCACGAACGTGGCTCGATGCAATTAGCGCATTTAAGCTCGCGATAATTGAGCAGGTACAGCTAGACATCGAAGTGGGAAAGCAGCCGTTGTCGGACACCCCGGCAGCGCCACATATGTACACTGAAAAATTTAACGATGAACATGCAGTGCCCATTGATGCTCAAACCGTACAGGAGGCACCGATAGGTTCCCCGGATGAACTTGTCGCTCGCTTGTTCCGGGATTTGAAATCTAAGATGTATGTTGGCTGTCCTGCTTAATGGAATTTGAAGATTGGACTGGCCTAGAACCTATAACGGTGAACGAATTTAGGTCGTTTTTAATTAGTAACGGTTGCGAAATAGTAGAAGGCTCCAATCAAGATCGGACATACGCAATCAAACACGATTCCGCGGCGGGCAAGGAACTTGGTCGCGTAAGGATGCAGGACTTGGGAAGCCAGCATATGAGTTGGCACGTAGTGCGGTCCTACTGTGCTCGACTGAAAGTGGACCCTTCACAGTTACTGAAAGCATATAAGCTTAAAAAAGATTGAATAAGAGTGGAGCGCCGGGGGATCGGACCCCGCACGAGCCGTCTCCAAAAAACGTCGTGGACACCAAGACGCGCCCCAAAATTGGAAAGTAGCGACGGGCCACAAGGCCCGCCGCTACGGGCCGTTAGTCTTTTATGAAGATTTTACGACCGTCCTTCAACGTGACCCAGTGGCCAATGTTGCCATCTCGGTCAACGCATTGCTTATAAGTGGGCATGACAGCCTCCTGCTTAAGTCGTTGCGGTTTAGGCATGTAGCTGCTCGAACAGCTACATGCCGCTTCAATTTTGTTGACTTGCGGTGGTCCACGGTCTAGAATAACAACGTGGCCGAACCGCACCACAATTAGGTGCATCGGTCAATCTCCTGTCGTGGGAGGTTACGATTTCGTGAGCCGCAGCGACTGCAATCGCTGCGGCTCAACCTATTTATTAATGGTCTTTGTATTCCTCACGTAGTGATTGAAGGCTTCGCCCATTTCTGAACGAAGCGAAAGCGTCCGGATGCATTTTATAAGCATTCATCATGCGTCCCCTTGCTTGAACCAAACTCTTGACCCAGAGCGTTGAGCGTCTTGTAAGAGCAGTATTAACTGAAGTGGTTGCCGCCTTGGTGTTAGCGAGGAAGCCAAAACCTTGCAAATATTCTACGAGAGCATCGGCCAGCACGGCCTGATTTCCGCGTTCTGCCATATACCGGGCGGTAGCAACTTCTATAGATTCCCCCTGGGTAGAATCATCCTCTTTCTGAGTGAAAAGCATTTGCTGAGCAATGGGCTCGTCTGTCTCAATAGCCAATAAATCCCGAAGTAAAGAAAGCTTTCGCTCAATCTTCTCAATCTCGTCTCGTATGCTCTGCGCGTTCATTTTACCTCCCTTAGATTGGGGTTACAATTGAACTATACACTCTCAGGTAGATTCGGATCAACCACTCCGTTAGTTAGGAACATCATGACTGAGCAAGCTGAGGGAATTTTAGGGGAGATGAAGGAAAAAGTCAATATAAAACATTGATATGCTCAGACCAGCAAGCCGCTTACGAATGTAATGTTCCGTCGCAACTTACGTCCGTCATCGTCAATCAACTAAATACCCTATCAGTAATATGTCAAAATTCTCTAGGACTCCCAAATATGCTCAAATACCCAGGGCTCCCCCTGGCAAATCAATTATCCGGAGTGATTATGAACATTGGTGATGGAGGTAAATGGATTACAACATTGTGATGAGTCAAGTATATTTTTACCTTCGTTTCGCGTGACTACCTTGCGTAGTCGCCTCCGGGGTGCAACGTCGTGGCGTTAGTTGTGGCGGTGGTCTCCGATTTCGTGTCGCGGGACAACGGATAGAGGTGGAAGAAGCCGCCCGGCATGAGCCGGGCGCTACCTGGTCGGCGGTTCCGTTGCGCGCGGATGCGGGGTGTTGCGTTGGTGAATTGTCCCTCGGCTTGGGGATGCGGTACCCTGCCCGTTCTTTGACACTTCAATGAGGACTGACGTAATGAGCACAGAGTCATCATCATCTACCTCCGCTACGAAACTCCGCGAGCGCCTTGGCGCGGTTGCTGATATTCATGCGGCGGTGTCCGTGTTGCAGTGGGACCAGGAGGTGAACATGCCGGCGAAGGGGGCTGGTGCGCGGGGGATGCAGTTGGCGACGTTGTCGGCTTT
>JAWXCN010000119.1:0-4676 GCA_034408725.1 Candidatus Hydrogenedentota bacterium | reverse complement strand
GCCTTGGAGTGCGGCGTGTCGGCGCCGCTTTCGCTTCGGAGTACTCCAAATGCCCCAATAAAATTGAAGACTTCAGGAACACGCGAAACGAGTACAAGGCAATCGCACCTAATTGTTGATGCGAACTTGCCAGGAAATGGAGTGCGGCAGCTACCCGCTGCCGCACTCCAAGGCGCTCCGCGCAGACTTACGGACGTCATTTGGCCGAGCCTTGGAGTGCGGCGTGTCAGCGCCGCTTTCGCTTCGGAGTACTCCAAATGCCCCAATATATTTAAAGACTTCAGGAACACGAGAAACGAGTACAAGGCAATCGCACCTAATTGTTGATGCGAACTTGCCCAGGAAATGGAAAGCGGCAGCTACCCGCTGCCGCACTCCAAGGCGCTCCGCGCAGGGATTTTGACGCGTTATTGCCGTGGGTTTGATATTGTGTGGCTTTCTGCTATTTTTTGAGTTAGCAACATTGCCTGGGCGCGAACTATCGCATCAATCGCCCCGGATAAACGAAAGAAGATGACAAAAAATGACTTCACGATTTTACTCCGCCCTCCTCATTTGTCTGGGTTGCTGCGCTCTGGCAGAGGAACCAACACAACCTCTTCCGTTCGAGGTAAAGCTCGAAACCCCCGTGAAGTATAACGGCGAAGACTGGATGTGGTTTCACCCGCGAGTCGCAGCCATCCCCGGCGCGGGCAAGGATGGGAATCCTGCCATCATAATGACGCTGCAACGCCACCTGAACATCAGTGACTACTACTCCGGTTTATACACGATGCGCACGGATGATCTCGGCAAGACCTGGAGTGGACCCAAAACAATTCCAGAACTCGCGTGGCGTACAGGCGCAGAGGGCGAGGATATTTCAGTTTGTGATGTCACGCCCGGCTGGCACGCGCCTACCGGCAAGGTTATCGCCATTGGCGTGCAGGTCCGGTACGGAAAACAAGGCCAGCAACTCGAAGACAAACCCGGGTCCACTTGCGGCGCATATAGCATTTACGATCCGGCGACCGATGCATGGACACCGTGGCAAACGCTCGAGGTGCCTGGCCCGGAGAAAAAATTCTGGTCCGTTGGTCCGGGTTGCGTGCAGTGGCTTGTTGAAGATGGCGGGTCGTTACTCGTACCGATCTACTTCAAAAGCCCCGATACGGAGCAATACTCAGTCACGACATTGCGATGCGCATTTGATGGGACGAAAATATCCGTTACCGGTCAAGGCAACGAAATGACGCTAGCCGTCGAACGCGGCCTTTGCGAGCCATCCCTGGTGAAGTTCAAAGGTCTGTATTACATGACCATCCGGAACGATCAGAAAGGCTACGTGGCGACGAGCACGGACGGATTAACGTATGGCCCCATGAAAGAATGGACCTTTGACGACGGCTCGGACCTTGGAAGTTACAATACGCAACAGCATTGGCTCACGCACGGCGACGGCCTGTTTCTCACTTATACGCGGCGTGGGGCCGACAATGATTTCGTGTTTCGCCATCGCGCGCCGTTGTTCATGGCGCAAGTCGATCCCGTTAAGTTGAACGTCATTCGCGCAACCGAAAAAATTCTCATGCCCAATCGCGGAGCGACTTTTGGAAATTTTGGAGCCGTGCCGATCAACGAGACTGAATCCTGGGTTACGGACGCGGAAGGTATGTTTGGTGAAGCCCGCCAACGCGGCGCGGAGGGAAGTGTATTCGTTGCGCGGATTACGTGGCCAACACGTACTACTCCGTGATTCCGGTCAATTGATACAGGCGGCCAACTTCGCTTGGCGCGAGAAGCCGCCAGGCGCCGGGTTGTAGACCTTTGACCTTCACGCCGCCGATCGCGATCCGTTGCAGTTCGTTCACGGGATGTCCAACGTGCATGCACATGCGCTTCACTTCGCGGTTGCGGCCCTCGATCAGCACGAGCTGCACCAGCGTAGAATTTTCGCCCAGCGAAAGAATCTGCACCTTGGCTGGCGCAGTCATGCCGTCCTCGAGCTCGACCCCTTTTTCCAGGCGGATCGCCGTGTCAGTCGTCATCCGGCCCTGGACCCATGCGAGGTAGACTTTTTCAATCTGATACTTGGGATGGGTAAGTCTGTAGGCAAGTTCGCCGTCGTTCGTCAGCAGCAACGCGCCTTCAACGTCGAAATCCAGCCGGCCAACTGGAAAGACGCGGCTCCGTAGTGTACTGACGCAATCGAGGACTGTCCGTCGATTGTGCGTATCTTTCGCGGTAGTAACGACGCCACGCGGCTTGTTCAACAGCACGTACACTTTGGTGTCCGTGGCCAGGGGTTTCCCATCGACGCACACCTGATCGGTTTCCGGGTTGACCGATTGGCCAAGTGTCGCCACGATACCATTCACTGTGACCCGGCCCGCGGTGATGATCGCCTCGGATGCCCGGCGCGACGCCACGCCACTCGCCGCCATGAACTGTTGGAGCCGCATCACGGGGTTACGTCATCTCGCGGACTTCTTCCATGGACGGAAGTTCTTTCAAACTCTTGATTCCAAAATGCACGAGAAACTCGTCGGTCGTGCGATAGATTTTGGGCCGGCCAGGCACTTCCGCGATTCCCACGACCTTGATCAGGCGTTTTTCCTGCAAGGTTTCAAACGCGTGCGACACGCTGACGCCACGTACGGATTCGACTTCCGCGCGGGTGACGGGTTGTTTGTACGCGATAATCGCGAGCGTCTCGAGCGCGGACCGGGAAAGCTTGTTGCTTTTTTTGATTTGGAGCAGACGGCGGATATAAGGCGCGAACGCTGGCCTTGTGATTAGCTGATAGCCGCCCGCGATTTCCCGCAGGACGTATGGCGCGCCCGGCGTATCCAGTTCCTCGCGCAATTCGTCCAGAAGATTGTTCACGACATCCTTGTCGACATCGCCAAGCGCTTCGGCCAAACGCTCCGCGCTCATCGGTCGATCACTGACGAATAAAAGCGCGTGCAACGCCACGCGCGATTCGTCGCGGCCCAACGATTCAACAGGCTCCAAACCAGTTTCGTCGTCGCGTTCGTTTTCGTTTTCTGCCATTAGACATTTCCTTGATCTTCGAATTCACAAAATCTGAACTCTCAAATATGAATCGAAATTAAGCTACATGGTCTTCCCGGCCAGCTCGACAAAAGGCTTCAGCCCAACCATCATTTCCTTGAACTTTTCAGGCTTCAACGATTGCCCGCCATCCGAGTACGCCTCAGCGGGCCTCGGATGCACCTCGACCATGATACCGTCCGCGCCTGCAGCAGCCGCGGCGCGGGCAATCGGCGGCACCAAGTCCCAATATCCGGTTGCATGGCTTGGATCGAGAAACACCGGGAGGTGCGTCAATTTTTTTAACACGGGCACGGCCGCAATGTCGCAGGTGTTGCGGGTTTCGGTTTCAAATGTGCGAATACCCCGCTCGCACAGCACAATCTGGTTATTGCCCTCGGACATGATGTACTCGGCGGACATGAGAAGCTCGGTAATGGTCGACATCATGCCGCGTTTGAGGAACACCGGTTTGCGCGCCTTGCCGACGGCCTTGAGTAACGCGAAATTCTGCATGTTGCGCGCCCCGACCTGCAACATATCCGCATAGTGCTCGACCAGCGGAACTTGTTCCGGCGTCATTACCTCCGTGACGATTGGCAGACCCGTGCGTTCCCGCGCTTCCGCGAGCAGTTTCAAGCCCTCCTCTTCGAGTCCCTGAAATGAGTAAGGCGACGTGCGCGGTTTATACGCGCCGCCGCGCAGCATGTGGCCGCCTCCTGCTTTGACTGCAACCGCTGTCTCATGAATTTGTTCGCGCGATTCCACCGAACAGGGGCCCGCAATGACGCAAAAAGCACCTTTGCCAACGGATACACCGCCGACGTCGAAGTTCGAGTCGGTCCGGCGCAATTCGCGTCCGGCGAGTTTGTACGGTTTCAGGATCGGCATTACCGACTCGACGCCAGGCATGGATGCCAGGGCTTCGAGCAGCGAGGCTTTGCCGCGCTCGTCGCCAACGGCGCCGATCACGGTCCGCTCTACGCCCTCGATGAGATGCGCCTGATAACCCATGTCCTGAATTTTCTTTACGACGCGCTGAATATCGTCCTGCGCGCGCGAAGACATGACGATAATCATCTCGACTCCCTGGCCTGTTTGAGCTGTCGTGCAAAAACTGAATATGGAAGGATGATTATGCCCAGCAAATCAATGCCATCTCATGTTTGTCCGCCATATCCAAATGACTTGGGACTGCGCGAACGGTGAAGCCTTGTTGCCCGGTCTTATCGCATAGGATGGCGCCCTCGAATCGAAAGATGTTTCCATCCAACTTCTCGACGCATCGCATCGGGGTCATCTTGCCGTCAAGGATTCGTCCAAACGCATCGACTTCGCCATGATACACCTCGACTGATACATCGCTGTCGGTCAGTTTGTCGAGGGACAAGTCCGCGCGGACCGGCAAGTGCGAATTAAACGGAAGCGCATCGGTTGGACCAGATTCGACCGAAAGCACCTGCACCTTCTCCCAGCTCGCGCGAACGCCTTGTTTCCATCCCGCCAATGTAGCTGATCTGGATCGTTTTTTATCGCGGAGCGTATTGCGCCTAATGGTACACGGCAAATAAAAACGGTCCGCGTATTCCGATACCATGCGGTGCGTATTGAACACCGGGCTAATCATGCGGATAGAATTTTTC
>JAWXCN010000118.1:0-12125 GCA_034408725.1 Candidatus Hydrogenedentota bacterium | reverse complement strand
GATCGAAGCAGCGGCCAAACGCTGTCTTCAATGCGATCCACGCGCACAAGCAGCTTGGCATACGCAAAATGCGCGTCGGCCGTATCCGGCAACCAACGGCGCGACGCCGCAAATTCATCCAGTGAAGGGCCCAGGGTCCGCTTGATGTATCCCCCATGCTCGGGCGATAACGCTTCAATCGAATCGAAGGCTGCCTCAGCTTCCACCATTTTGCCCTCGCGCGCGTCCAATGATGCAATGGTTAACCGCGAACCAATATGGTCTGGGTCCAACTCTAATGCTTCGTTGAACGCTTCGCGCGCGAACTCATACAAACCGGCCTGCTGGTACAACGCGCCGAGCGACGCATGCGCTTCGACCGTCGATTGGGAGCTGGGTTCGATGTCCGCCGCCCTACGCAGCGATCGGATCGCTCGCGACTCGCTTGCAGGTCCTAGCGCGGCTTGCGTCTGGCCCAGTTTGAGCCAGACCGCGGCATCGCCAGGGGCAATCGCGGCGGCGCGCAGCAATGCGTTCTCGGCAAGATCGTAGTCTTCCATCTCGTTGAGCAGGCCGGCATAGTCAACCAACACTCCAACATCCACGGATTCATCGGCCCGCATAGACTCGTAGCTCGCACGCGCCTCGCGGAACAGGGACGCTGACCGCTGGGCCTGGCTCTGTCCCTCCTCCGCGTTTCCTTGCGCGAATGCATCGGCGCTGGCCTGGCGCGCCCGAAATGCCTCTTCAACGTTCGCCTTGATACCCGACACGCCGAAATCTTGTCCGTAGACCAGCGCAACAACCGAAAACGCAAACAGAAACAGGAGACGTAAGTTGATCATGGGCCTCATTATGTTGAAAGAACGGAACATGCTTGCCGGGATACTACACATGCGCCTCCGAAGAATTCCAATTGAATAGGGAAGATGGCGCAGGGGTGCTTTTTGCTCTAAAACATGCTGCTTCAATGATTTAGATTAAAATCTATATCGTATACACCGTAATGACCGTATATACAATATTTCCATTAATATTTTTAATTGACTAAATAAGTATTTTATGCCAAAATAGCGTTTGTCTTGAGTAATTGTATACAATTACGGTGTAAGCGGTATTAGCAGGAGATACCCGAATGAGTAAATCCAAGACCATGCGCCTTTGCGGTGAGCCACACGTCTGAGCCACCATTCCCCAAGTAAGTCCGAAAAGGACCTTCCTTTCGTCGGTCAGCAAAACCGAAAGGCAAATAGAGCATTCATGAGCACGCTCGCAGCACATAACAGCTTTGCCAGGATCAGCGGCACGCATTCGGACAGTGCGGTCGCAATCGGAAAGTCGCGTTCGGGCATGGGTGTGTTCGGGGTTCTATTTATCGCTTTTGTGATTGAAGTCTTCGCCCACATACTTAAGGGTGTTTGGCCGGGCCACAACATAATCGTCGGCCTAATCACCACCCTCGGAATCTGTGTCGTCCTCGCCCCAGGGGTCTACCTCGTGGCGCGCATCCGCGGCGCTCGCTCTTTGAAGCGCATGATGCTGGCTTCCACGTTTTTTCTGATCGGTTCCCAGGGGCTTGGAGTAACGGATGATATCTCCGCCATCAATTCGTGGCCAATCCTTGGTGACGCTGGGGCGTTCCACGACACGGCGCGCTGGGTGGGTGTTGTGCTCGGCATGCTGTTGTTGCTGTCCAGCCTGTATTTCGCCCTGCTTGAGACGATTACTGCTGAATCCCGGTTGCTGCACGAGCAACAGGGGTTGGTTGCCGAGGCCGTTCACCGGCGCCATCTCGCCGACGCATTGATCGAACAGGATAACGTCTATCGTGCCGCGATCACGCAGGCAGGTGCGATCCCCTATCGCATCAATTGGGCAACCAAGTCGTACACGTTCTACGATGATCACATTTATCGGCTGACCGGATTCACCCCGGACGAACTCACCTTTGATCGACTGCAAAGCCTGCCGGACGAAACCCGCTATGTCGGACCGCTGGCGGGCACCCCCGTAGACGAAATTGGCCGGCTTATAGCGGGTGGAGCAGTGCGCAATTGGCAGCGCGAATACCGCATTCGCACCCGCTTAGGCGATGAGAAGTGGATAAACGACAATTCCGTCGAAGTTGTCGGCTCGGATGGTCTCATCACCGAGACGATTGGTCTCATGCAAGACATCACGGATCGCAAACGCGAGGAAGAGGTGCTGTCGCGAAACGAGCGGTATTTCCGCGCGCTGACGGAAAACGCCCAGGACTTGATCACTGTTTTGAATTTCGACGGCACGATTCGCTACGAAAGCCCTTCAATTACGGGGATTCTCGGATACCAGCCGAACGAACTGACGGGACGAAACGTCTTTGAACTGGTACATCCCGATGATCGGGTCCGTATCTTGAAGACGTTCACCGAGGCGTTGCGAAGTCCCGAACTTTCCCGGTCCATGCGCTTTCGGTGCATGCACAAGAACGGCACCTGGAAGACCCTTGAATCCGTGGGCCGCAGCATGATGAGTGACCCCGACATTGAAGGCGCGGTGATTAATTCGCGTGACATCACGGAACGCGAAACTCTCGAACAACAGCTCCTGCACTCGCAGAAGATGGAAGGCATCGGCCGGCTCGCCGGCGGTGTCGCCCACGATTTCAATAACCTGTTGACGGCGATCATGGGCTACTGCGACTTCGCCCTCGAAAGCATTCCGGAAGGAAGCAAGGTGCGTGGGCAGATTGAGCAGGTCACGCATGCCGCGCAACGCGCCGCGGAACTCACGCGGCAGCTCCTGGCGTTTGCGCGCAAACAAATCGTCGAGCCGCGCAATACTAACCTCAACACGTTGACGCTGAATCTGGAAAAACTGCTGCGCCGGTTGATCGGCGAAGACATCGATCTCGTAACCTTTCCATCGGCGGACCCGGCGATTGTCTGTATTGATCCGGGCCAGTTCGAGCAGGTGGTGGTCAATCTTGCAGTCAATGCGCGTGACGCCATGCTCGACGGCGGAAAACTAACGCTCGAAATTGAGCACGTCGTGTTGGATGATGATTACGCAAAGTACCATCCCGACGTGACGCCCGGCGACTATGTCATGCTTGCGATGAGCGATACGGGCATGGGTATGCCGGAAGAAATTCGACGCCATATCTTTGAACCGTTCTTCACGACAAAGGAAGACGGCAAAGGCACTGGGCTCGGCCTGGCCACTTGCTACGGCATCGTGAAACAGGTTGGCGGCCACATTTGGGTCTATAGCGAACCTGGTAACGGCACGACATTCAAAATCTATCTGCCGCGCGTTTCTGGTGAAGCCGCCAACATAACCCGCGCGCCAGCACGGCCCGCGG
The DNA here is from genome assembly GCA_034408725.1 of Candidatus Hydrogenedentota bacterium. Lineage (GTDB taxonomy): Bacteria > Hydrogenedentota > Hydrogenedentia > Hydrogenedentales > SLHB01 > JABWCD01. The sequence continues at coordinate 8,803 of JAWXCN010000118.1, read as the reverse complement.
CAGGCGGCAATGAAACGATTCTACTGGTCGAAGATGAACCAATGGTTCGCGCCATCACCTGTCAGACCTTGATTGAACGAGGCTACACGGTGCTCGAGGCATCCGACGGCCAAAGCGCGTTGGGCTTGGCCGCGAACTATCACGGCGCAATTGATCTCCTGCTTACCGACGTCGTGATGCCAAAGATCAGCGGCCGCGAACTCGCCGAGCAACTACGAATGAAGCACCGCGACCTGAAAGTGCTTTACATGTCCGGCTACACCGAGGACGCGATTGTGCACCACGGGGTGCTCGAGCAGGGGATTTCATTTCTTCCAAAACCCTTTGCTCCGGAGGCACTTGCCCGCAAAGTTCGTTTCGTGCTCGACGCGGCTACGAAGACGCCGGCGCTTGCTCGTTTATAATCCCGTCCCACAACGCCCGCTGAATTCTAACCATTAACGGTCCAAACGTTTTTGTATCCAAGGCCGAAACTGGAATTCCCCCGGTCTGTCTGGCAAGCCCTTCCAATTCGACGGGGTCGCAACGGTCCGCCTTGTTCAACACCAGGAGTACGGGAGTCTCGCCCAGCCCCAATTCCTGAATGACCTGCTCGACGGCATTCTTTCGTTCCCCAAAACCTTCGCTGCACGCATCGATAACGTGCAGCAGCAGGTCGGCTTCGCCCAGCTCTTCCAAGGTCGTGCGAAACGCCGCCATCAATTCCTTTGGTAAATTCCGGATGAACCCGACGGTGTCCGTAATGATGATTTCGCGATCCTGGGGGAACCGCAACCGCCGCGATACTGGATTCAAGGTTGCGAACAAAATGTCTTCGGCAACGACCGTGCTGCGGGTCAGATGATTTAAGAGCGTAGATTTACCGGCGTTCGTGTATCCCACGATAGATACCGTTGGAATCTGCTTCTTGGACCGCACGGAACGGCGCAGCTTGCGGCGCTCACCAAGTTTCTTCACTTCCCGCTCCAACATCGCGGCCCGTTCCTGTGCGCGGCGGCGATCGATCTCCAACTTGGTCTCACCCGGCCCCCTGCCGCCAATGCCACCGGTCAAGCGGGAAAACGCCAGCGCCGTCTGCTTGCTGCCCAGGCGCGGCAATAAATAGCGCAGTTGCGCAAGCTCCACCTGTATCTTGCCTTCCCGGGTTTGCGCGCGTTGCGCGAAGATGTCGAGAATGACCTGGGTGCGATCCAATACCTTGAGGTCCGTAAATTCCGAGAGCGCGTTCACTTGGGCCGGCGTGAGATTCTGATCAAACACAATCGCTTCCGCGCCCAATTGCATGGCTTTGATGACCGCGTCCTGCAATTTTCCGCGCCCCATCACAAACCGCGGGTCGACCGGGCGCCGCTGAACGATTGCATGTACACAATCAATTCCAGCCGCGCGCGATAAATCTTTGAGCTCCTGCATCGAATCTTCGGCATCCGTCAGACGCTGCTGCGACACGTGAACGAGAATCGCGCGGTCCCGGTTGTCACCCACCGTGCGCGCCTGGCGCACGCGCGCGAATTCCGCCTCGAGCGCTTCAATCATCGGGGGGAAGTCTTCGGGTAGTTCATGCACCGAACGGTGGGTTTCCAGTTCCCACGCGCGGCCGGCTTCATTGTTGGGCAGGAGGTGCGCCGTAAATACCCGGCCCGGCAACCCGTCTTCAAGCACTTCAATCGCAGCAATCAGGTCGAGTCGAAGCACCGCAAGATCGGTGAGGTCATCGTCCGTCAGCGGTTCGCCATTGAGGTGGGTGTGTATAAGACGCAACCCACTTAACCGGTCCCGGCCGCGGCGGTATTCGCGCAGGTCCGGAAGCAGCACAGAGCGCGCATCACCGACGATGACTTCCCGCGTTTGGCCCCGCCGATCAATGAGGACGGCGACTTGCCGCTTGATTTCCAACGAGGTTTCGGTGAGTGCGCGGGCGAATTCCGGGCTGATAATCCCCGAGGCCGGGGTCTTGCGGGTCGCCAACCGGTCCAGGCGGCGCAGGGGAAGCGCGCTGAGTCCCTGGGTATTTCCTTCTACACGAATGGTATGCAACTCCTTAAATAAAAATCGGGGTGTTCCACTCCACGTGGAACACCCCCGAATGCATACTCGACGGTCAAAGCGGCCGATCTGGCGGCATCAAAGCCACCACCGCTTATCCCTGCAACATAATTCTACGGATAATCCGCTGGCTTTCGACGGCATCCAATGTCTTCTGCGCTTTACGCAACTCGTTCGGGTCCAGCTTCTCGAGCTTCTTCCAGAAGATCGACATATTGCCTATCGCTATCTGGCAAGCCTGGGCAGGATCCAAACGCTGCGGCAACATGTCTATCGTGCTCCACCCTTTGAACTTCGTCGTCTTCAGATAGAACAATGCTTCCAACAGTTCCCACATGTGAATGCTTCCCGGCAGCATCATGTCGTCCCACATACGGTAGTTGTCGGCGAAATATACGGTGAACAGCTTATTCGCGCGTGTGAGAAACGCTATGGACTCCGCGGGGGTTTCGCCCGCCATCAGCGCGTGCGAAAAGTTGAGTGCCACGCCCACGTTTTTCATCGCGATTTCCTGGCACAACGACAACGCCTTCCCAACGCTCGAAACGGTCGCGAACTTGCGCGGCTCGCGAGGTTTATACGCAATCGCCACATTGATATCCGGCGAAGCGTATTTCGCAATGGTCTTAATCGACGAAATGACCGTGTTCCAGTGCGTGGTGTAATCAATATGAAACGGGTAGTCAAACCCGTCACTGTATAATTTCAGTGTCACTTCGGTAGCGGCGAGGTGGCGCGCCATGTCTACTGCCTTGCGCCCTTCGTCAATCGCCGCGTTTCGCGTTTTGGGATGCTGGTGGCCAAACGCGCCCCAGGCAAACCTGCGGTCGGCGGATAAATCCGCCACTACGCCGGACGATAAAAGGTTGTAGTCCTTGAGGATACGCTTCAACTCTTTCACCGGAAAGTCGGGCGTTATGTCCTTCTGGCTAACCTCAATCGCTTTGATGCCCTTGATCTTCGCGGCAAGCGCTATTTTTTCCTGTGGCCGCAATGGGTCCCTAAACCCCTGCGGACAAAAACGATCCGGGGACGAGTTAAACACGTCCAGGGACGTTGACAATCGTAAAGCCATTGAAATCTCCTAGAGTTTCCGCATTTGCACGAGCGTTGCGACATCATCCCCTATAGGGACACCTCCGCCCCGCTCATTCGTCAGGGGTGATTTCCTGATGTGCCCGCAAGGTGCAAGGTCTTGTGCGCGCTAATGTTAGAATTGATTCAGATAAGCGCGGTCGTGGCCAAAGTATACAGAAGCGAAACTAGAAAGTCAATAGACCATTACCATACCATGTCAGCAGTTAACCTCCCGCCAACATCTAAACCCTTTCGACGCAAAAAAGAGGCGAGTGCGGGCAGCGGGGGAACTGCCTTCGACGCACTCGCCGGTGGTGGGAACCAGTCATTGCTGACTGTACCCGAAGGGGCTACCTGGGGGAAGGCACCCCTCCGTCGCACTATTATAACATAAATCCAGTAAAAGTCTATTCCATACCCTAATCCATCGATTGTCTCATTTTTTTCACTTTGACAATGAGCGCGAACTCCGTCAAACTCATTGCATGCAATCGGGCAATACCCATATTCTTGCGCATCAAACCCCCTGTTTCTCGCGTGTTCTCGCATGTTTCATTACCGTGCTCGTGTGTAGCGCGAACAATGCCGTGCCGAACGTTTCAAGTGAAGAAACAGCATCGATTCCCGTGCCTCGCGCGCCAGTCCTACCCTCGGACCAAAACACCATTCCCGCTCCATCGAGCGATTTCCAACCCCTCGGGCCTCCCACGCTGGAAGAATTGGACCGATTATTTCCAGAAAATGGCTTACAAGACACTCCCATGCCTCCGCGCTTCAAACCATTATTACTCGATGTAAATTCGGCTACCGCGCCCCTTGAGCAAATGCTCGCGTCGGCCGATCCGGTCATCCGGATGCGGGCCGTTGAAGGCTTGTCGGCAATGGGCACTCCCGACGCAATTCCACCACTAATCATCGCGCTGGCGGACGCCGATCCGCTGGTCCAGAGCTCGGCCCATCAGGCGCTGGGAAATATTCCCGGGGAAGCCCTGGCCGACGCAGTGGTCGCGGTGCTGGGGTGGGGCGACCTGGCCTTGGCGCAGCCACTCGATGCGACTCTCCCCACTCTCAAGAATGAATTGGAACCTCCCCTGATTGCGCGCTTCCATTCTCCCGGCGCCCTTCGTATCGAAAAAATGACGATAGCGTACTGCCTTGGCCGCATCGGAAGCACGCGCGCCGGCGCGCTGCTCGCGGCCCAGGTCTGGGGTGACGACATGGTCCTCGGCTACTATTGCGCCGACGCGCTCGCCGGCATCGACGACCAAAGCCTTCTGCGGGAATACATCCGCATGACGGCCCACCCCCAGGTCTACATGCGCACGGCATCCTACCGCGGCCTCGCCCGGATCGGCGGGGACGAAGCCCGCGCCGCCATCACCGAAGCGGCCGCGGGTCGCACCGAACCCGACACCTCGGCCCGCAAAATCGCCATCCGCATGCTCGCTTACGTCGGCACCGGAGAAACCATCGAATTCCTGATTGGTCTCGTGCGCGCGCGCACCGGCCTCGTCGAAACGGCGAGCGACGCGCTCGCCACCATCACCGGCCTGCCCGCGGACTCCAACGCGAACGTTGGCTCGAATGGTACGACGAAATCTACGTCCCATCCCGGCCAACACCCGCGGCGCAGCGCAATATGCCGAAACAAGCCGCCAAACCCGCCGCTCCCCCACCCACCGGTTTCCCGGAGGATGGGTTTCCGTTTCAACCGTAGTCTTGGGTCGTTGATGGACAGTGCAACAAGCTCGCCCAATACATAAACCAACTACGCATCTACATGGCGTCAAATTGAACGGTTAAACGTCCATCCCGTCCGTCAAGTCCATTCCGTCCATTAATTCAAGGATAATTTCAAGGTATATGGCCTATACGAAGAACGCAAAAGTCGTAAAATTAAGCTACCCAAAACTCGGTCAGCAGTTCGGCTTGTTCGATAACCGTTTGCGTGGCTTTTTCCTGCATGTCGGGTGGGTAACCATATTTCCGGAGGATGCGCTTCACATACACCCGAAGTTGAGCCCGGACGTTTTCCCGGACGGTCCAGTCGATGGTGGTGTTTTTCCGAATCGTTTCACAAAGTTCACGGGCGATGTCGCGTAGCGTATCGTCGCCGAGCACTTTTACCGCGCTATCGTTCGTTTCAAGGGCGTCGTAAAACGCAACCTCATCCGGCGTGAGTTTCAGTTCTTCACCCCGCCGATCCGCTTCCTTGATCTGCTTTGCAAGGCCTATCAATTCTTCAATGATCTGCGCGGTTTCAATCGCGCGGTTCTGGTATTTACGAATGGACCGTTCGAGCATTTCGGAAAAGGATCGCCCCTGGATCAGGTTTCGTTTTGAACGCGACTTAATTTCACCCGCGAGCAATTTGCGCAACAATTCCACGGCAAGGTTCCGATGCTTCATGCCCCGCACTTCCGCCAGAAATTCATCGGAGAGGATCGAAATGTCCGGTTTCTTCAACCCAGCCGCCGCAAAAATGTCCATCACGCCGTCCGACGCAATCGCCCTGGAAATGATCTGCCGGATCGCGTGATCGAGGTCGTCGCCCGTCTTGCGCCCGTTGGTATCGCCTTTCGCCAACACCGCGCGGACCGCCTGGAAAAATCCGACGTCATCGCGGATGCGCAACGCCTCGTCGTGCGGCACGGCCAATGCGAACGCCTGCGACAACCGCGTCACCACATCCATGAGGCGCGACTTGCCTTCCTTCTGCGCGAGGATGTGCTCCTGCGCCGCGGGCAAAAGCGATACCCGCTCATGCGGTTTGCCGGTGGTCCAACGCGACCAGTTAAACCCGTGGAACAGTCCCCGGCACACTTCGTAGTTTTCGAGCATCGCGCGAACAGCCTGTTCCTGATCGATGGCGGTCTCGCCGGTGCCGCCGCTCGCGGTATACGTCGCCAACGCCTTCTTCAATTCATCCGCAAGCCCGAGATAATCGACCACCAGCCCGCCGGGCTTGTCTTTGAACACCCGGTTCACGCGCGCGATTGCCTGCATGAGCCCGTGCCCGCGCATCGGCTTGTCCACATACATCGTGTGCAGACTCGGCGCATCGAAGCCGGTCAACCACATGTCCCGCACAATGACAATCTTGAATGGATCGTTCGCATCGCGAAAACGCTTCGCCAAATCCTCCCGCTTCTTCTTCGAACGGATATGCTTTTGAAAATCGAGGGGATCGCTTGCCGACCCGGTCATCACGACTTTCAAGGCGCCCTCTTCGTCTGTCTCGCCGTGCCACTCCGGTCGCACCGCGACAAGTTCCTTGTACAACTCCGTGCAAATGCGGCGGCTCATGCAGACGATCATCGCCTTGCCGTCCATCGCCGCGAGGCGATTCTCGAAATGATCGACAAGGTCCTGCGCAATCAGTTTCAACCGGTGCTCGGACCCCACAATGGCTTCCAGCGCCGCCCATTTGGATTTCAGCTTTTCCTTGTGCTCGATTTCTTCGCCTTCGGTAGCCTCTTCAAAGTTGGGATCGATCTTCGGGCGTTCCTCGGCTTTCAGTTCGAGTTTCGCCAGACGCCCCTCGTAATAGATCGGCACCGTCGCGCCGTCGATCACCGCGCGCTGGATGTCGTACACGCTGATGTAATCCCCAAACACCGCGCGCGTATTGGCATCCGTCAATTCGATGGGCGTGCCGGTGAACCCGATAAACGACGCGTTCGGCAAGGCGTCGCGCATGTGCCGGGCAAATCCGTCGATGAAATCGTATTGGCTGCGGTGCGCTTCGTCGGCGATAACAACGATGTTGCGCCGCTCGGATAACATTGGATGTTTGTCGCCCTTTTCCTCGGGGAAGAATTTCTGGATCGTGGTGAACACGACGCCGCCGGAAGAGACTGTAAGTTTTTCTCGCAGATCGGCGCGGTCCGCCGCCTGTGCTGGCGGTTGGCGCAATAGATCGCGGCACCGCGCGAACGTTCCGAAAAGTTGATCATCAAGGTCGTTGCGGTCAGTAATCACCACAATCGTCGGATTGGCCATTTCGGGATGCAGAATCACGCGGCCCGCGTAAAACGCCATCGTCAAGCTCTTGCCCGACCCCTGCGTATGCCACACCACGCCCACGCGCTTGTCGCCGGGCTCGGCGCCGGACCATGTACCGGATTCATATCGGCCAGCCACTTCCGTGGCGCGATACGCGGCGCGCGACGCGCGAAGCGTTTCTTCCACCGCCGCGTTCACCGCGTGGAACTGGTGGTATCCCGCGATCTTCTTGATAAGCGTGCCATCGTCGGATTCTTCAAACACGATAAAGTGCCGGATCAAATCGAGAAACCGCTGCTTGTCGAACACGCCTTCAAGTATCACCTGCAGCTCCGGCATGCTCGCGGGCGCATCTTCCTGACCATCGATCGTGCGCCACGGTTTGAACCATTCCTTGCCCGCGCCCAATGAACCGATCCGCGCTTCCACGCCGTCGGAGACGATCAACACCGCGTTGTACGCAAACAACGACGGTATCTGCGCCTGATAGGTCTGCAATTGGTTGTAAGCCGACCAGATGGTCGTGTTTTTGTCGGCGGAATTTTTCAGTTCGATGACTGCCAGCGGCAAGCCGTTCACAAACAAAATAACGTCGGGCCGGCGCGTGTGTTGTCCTTCGCAGATTGTGAACTGGTTCACCGCGACCCAGTCGTTGTTGTGCGGGTTATCGAAGTCGATAACGCGCGCCGGCGCTCCCGCGATGGACCCGTCTGTCCGCCGGTATTCGACGGTGACCCCATCGACCAGCATGCGATGAAACGCGCGGTTGCGTTCGATCAACGACGGTGCATCAATGCGGACGAGTTTCCGGTAGGCGTCTTCGACGGCTTCCGGAGGCAGTTCGGGGTTCAACACAGCGAGCGCGTTGCGCAGCCGGTGTTCAAGAATAGTGTCGCGAAAATTGGGATCGCTGCGTTCCGCGGCGGGCGCGCCTACGGCAATGTCTCCGCCATTGACGATGGCATAGCCCTGCGCGCCGAGCCAATCCAAAGCGGCGTGTTCAACGATGGACTCGGTGAATGCGGTCATTATTGGTTTCGTCGCGCCGAAGTACGGACCCGGTGCAAGCGTTCGGTGAAGCCGCCTTCGGTTTCGAAGGTTTTGGCCTGGAATTGAATCTGGCGATCCAATAAAGCCCGAGCGACGGCCAACAGCGTTAAAGCGCCGTTCGCAGCGATTTCAGGGAATGTGGACATGGTGGACCCTGTGGACTTTGTGGACAATTCATCCCTTTCACTCGGTCCACTCGGTCCACTCGGTCCACTCGGTCCACTCGGTCCACCACGTCCACTCTTTTCCTGTCCACTCGGTCCACTCGGTCCACCACGTCCACTCTTTTCCTGTCCACCCTGTCCACCACGTCCACCCTGTCCACCACGTCCACTCTTTTTCTGTCCACTCTGGCCACTCCCGCTCCTATGGACTTCCTTTGCCCACGCGGCTACTTCCTCCGCCGTTGTGGGCCGTCGATCTACTAACAACTGCCGTCGTGGGTCTTCCCGCGGCCACGTCTTCAACCCGCGCTGCCGCAGAAAATCCTCATAATCCAACCGCAGCTCCTCAAGACTCGCCCGCGCAACATTCGTCAGTTTTATTTCCATCTTCCTTGACGTGCCGCTCGCCTGGCTACCCTCCGCAATATTCTGCACCCCGCTCCGCGCCGCCTGGACCATCT
>JAWXCN010000117.1:0-15093 GCA_034408725.1 Candidatus Hydrogenedentota bacterium | reverse complement strand
GTAGACGACTCCCGCAATCCAGACTGGCAGCAAGAGGGGATGGGCCATTAGAATCTGATCCAGGAAATACTTGAGTGGATTGGTGTCGGCGTTTTTCGAGCTGCTGGCGTTCCGCATGAACTCGAGCGTGATCCAATCCGTCGAATACATCCAATAGACGTGCGGCAAGAAAATCGCCAGTGCGATTGCGCCGCCGAGATAGAGTTGAGGCGCTCGAAGCTGTTTCCATTGCAGGCAGAGCACCAAAGCAACGGCAAGCGCCATTCCAAGAAAGGCGACGCTGAATTTGTTCTGCAGACCGAATCCGGCAATGACGCCGAAGACCAGCCACAAGCGCGCGTCCCCGGTGCGCAGTATCCGGCAGAGCAGGTAGACAAGGACAGCCCAAAAAGTAACGTCAAACCCGTTCATCGAATAGAACGACGAGGTGCCGAGGTAAGCAGGCATCAGCGCGGCGGCCAGCGCCGCGAAACACTGTCCGAATCGCGCCGCACCCAGTTCCCGCGCGATAAGGCCAAAGAAAATGGCGGTAGTGGCATGGGCGATGCCGGGGGGTATGCGCAGCGCGAAAAGCGACTCTCCGAAAATGGCGCGCCACGCCGCGAGAATTGCGATAGACAACGGCGGATGGTCTACATAGCCCAACGCCAGATGGTCGCTGCACGCGATATAATACATTTCGTCCCGGAAAATGCCGTAACCATTCGCAGTGACGAGGTGCAGCAAGAGGGCAAGCGCGCCCATGGCCCACACCCCCGGGCTCAAAAGCGCGCGGGAAGACTCTGCCTGGCTTGCGGTCGTCGCGTTTTGGTCATTTGTCATAGCTGTTCACCCTTCCTTCCGATGCCTATCGTCGCACAACGGTTTACCGCGCGATCCTCCGCGCCGCATTTGGGTCGAACGGCAGGCATTCTATCGCGAACCCGCCCGCCAAAGTGGGGATTCCCTTTTCATACTGGAATAAATCGCAAGTGTAGGGCATTCTTACAGGTATTCACGTGGTGCATTCAACCTCGATTCTATGAAAGGAAACCTGTATGCGTTGCACTTTTGCCTCGCGTTTTCTCGCAGCTTCTCTTATTGCGGCCCTCGGCGTAATCGCCTTGCCCGCCAGCGCCGCGGACGTCTACGAAGTGGATCCGGTCCATTCCGCGTTTTTGTATCGTGTGAAGCATCTGGGTGCAAGTTACTCGTATGGAAGGTTTAACGAGGCATCCGGGAGCTTCACCATTGACGCTGCCGATCCGGCCAAGAATTCCATTGAAATTGAGGTCAAAACGGCGAGTATTGACACCGCCAACAAGGCGCGCGACAAACACCTGAGCGGCCCGGATTTCTTTAATGCCACCGAATTCCCCACGATGACGTTTAAGAGCACAAGCTTCAAGAAGAAGGAAGGCGAGACCTACGAGGTCACGGGTGATCTGACCATCCTCGGCGTTACCAAGTCTGTGACGCTCGACGCCGAATTCGTGGGCGTTGGCAAAGGCCAGAAAGGCCAGCAACTCGCCGGTTGGGATGCTACGCTTGTCATCGACCGCACCGATTTCGGGATGGCGTTCATGCCCGATGCGATCGGGGCCGAAGTAACGATCCGCATCGGTATCGAAGGCGCAAAAAAGTAACGACGGACCAATCAGAAGTCGAATTGATGCTCCGGCAATTGATCGCGGCCATCGCTCCCTGCGCGGTGGCCGCGCAGTTTTTCGCAGTGGCGGCCATGCCGTTAAGACGCCGCCACCCAGATTGGGGGGAAAGCATCGGCGCATTGGCCGTCGGGTTTGGCGCATTCACGGGCTTGATTGCAGTGCTCGGCTGGCCCTTGTTTCCCGCGCGTGATGCCGCCCAGTGGCTGGTCTACGCATGCGGCTTGTTCATGGTGCTTTGCGCGACGGAGTCACGATGGAGCAAGAACGCGCCGCTCCGGGTTGCGGTCCGGTCTATTGTTTTCGGATTAGCTTTGGCCATTGTTCTTCGTCCTTTGATCACGCATGCCTGGCAGTTTGCGGAGACATTGGTCTGGCTCGCGGTGCTCGTTTGTGGTGGTGTCGCGATTGGGGAGTCCTACGCAGCGCTTGTCCGGCGCGACCCGCGCGCACGCGCCGCCACGCTCGCATTGCTCACCATGGCCGGCGGCAGTGTGGTCATGTTGCTGTCCGGGAGCGCGAAACTTGCGCTGCTCGCAGGCGCGGTTACTTCCGCGCTTTTTGGCGCGGCGGTCCTCGCGTGGTTCGCTCCGCAACGGTATCCACTCTCCGGCGCGCTCGCGCTCGCATGGTTGTTGACTGCGCTGATTTGGATTGAAGGATATTTTTATGCTCAATCGTTGCCGGCGCCAATCGCGCTGCTCGCCGCATCCACCACCACGCCGTGGCTGGCGCATTTGAACATGCGCCGAAACAGCGTTGTCCGCAATTTGTTCGCTGGCATTGCCACCGGCGCTCTTGTGGCACTGGCAATTGGAATCGCGTATCGCGACTATACGTTCAGCGACGCCGGTTATGGTTAGCACACGAAGCGAGCGCGCGAGCGTGCGCAGGCAAACGAACACTAGTGTCCTAAGATCGAGATTCATTCGATATGAAATTTGGAAATCAGACCTTACATCCCCCTAAATCCCCCTTCAAAGGGGGACTTTGAAGATCGGTCTATGCGTGTGAGTTTTGCCACGGATTTGGGATTCATGACACTAGCAACGAGAGCGTGCGCGGCTAATCTACGACAAACCCTTCCTTCTCGAGTTCCTTGGCGAGGTCAGTCTTGGAGATGCGGGCGACGGCAACGGTTGTGCGCGGGTCCATTTGCTCGAAATGCTTGGCAAACCGGCGCCGGTGTACCAGGTCGGCCATGACGAGGGGATCGTCGGATTCGAGGACGTGCACCGTACGCAGGCGCACGCGCTTCATCCCGCCGCGCCAGTCGTCCAGGGTTTGCAATACGTTCGATGGCAACGAGCCGCCGCGGTTGTGGTCCAACAGAAATTTTACAAAACCATCGCCGTCATGCCCTTCCTGAACCGCGCGCGTGAAGGAGTCTTTCGAGAGTGTGTAGACCGTAGCAAGACCCGTGCTGCCGCGCACGGCGAACTGGTCCAGCGGAACGGTGAGCAGCGAATCCATGTCCTGTGACGGCACGACGATGTCGAAATTTGGCTGAACGATGATCTCGCCGCGCCGTTCGGGAAACAGCTTCGACAAATCGATTCCGTCGCCGCCGCCGATGAAGGCCCGTCCCAACTGGGTCAGCCTGAATAGCCCGCGGTTGCCGTCCTCCGTGCGGTCAACCAAACCCAGCCAGTGGAAGGACTCTTCGAGGGAGCGCGCCAATCCACGTTCGGAATTGGTGTCGCTCGCGCCCGAAAAGTGCCAATGGCCACCCGCGCTTTTCAGGGCGGGTTGTTCACGATCTGTGTTGTGGCGTTGCGCATGCTCGACGAAATCTGTCGCAGGGTACCAGGAGTCCGGTTTTATCTCGTCAAGCAATTCGCCCATGCGTCTGCGCGACAGCGGCTCGCTGCCGTTGGTCATCATCCATTCAAACAGGATGCGATGGCGGCCAACGCGATTGAGCGATAACAGCGATTCAAGTTCGCCTGCGCGCAGCTCGCTATCCACGCGCGCCAGCCAACCCAGACCCTGCGCCATCCAAAGGCAAGTGCGCAATGACGGTTCGTTTTCGTCGGGGCACAACTCCTGAAGACGTTTCCGGTCTTCGCGGAACAATTCGCCGTCACCCCGTACTCGCGCGGGCCGGGCGGCAATTGCGGCTACGAGGCGGCAGATGCGGTCCGAGAGATCGAGCCCACGGGCATCAATGCTTTGCGGTTTTATTTTCAGGGAACGAAGCGCGTGCTTACCCGTGCCGTTCGAGCGTGATGCTTCGCGCCATTGCCGCAATTCCGAGAGCACCCCGGCCGCGCGCACCAAGCGGTCTTCGCTGTCGAAACGGAACATCTCGAAAAGGACAAACCCCTGAAACAGCTCGAGCATTGCCTGCTCGACCGCGTAATCCGATTTGCCCGCCGCGCCGCGGATCGCCGCGGCTGGCAGTACGCCCTGGCGCGTCTGCCAAACGATATCGAAGACCTCCTGCGCCGCGGTCGAAAAACCGCGCGAAGCAACGTACTCGACGACGGAATCAGGATGCTCGTAGCAGCGCGCGATGATCTCTTCCGCGGCCGCCTTTTTGCCGCCCGGTTTATCAATCCCAATTTGTTCTTCGAGACGCCGGAATTCGTGGGGGCCAAGCCCTTTCACGAGATTCACGAGTGAGGGGACGTCGCCCCGGTTTTCGAGGCCATCGGAAATGCGCTTCACCACCAGAGGGCCTTCGGCCACCAATTTCACCTTGGTAATGTCGGTAAAAAAAATGCGGTGGTTTACATCAATGATGTACTCGACTTCCTCTTCGGACACTTCGAGTTTTTTGGATAGAAAACGCACGGTCAGGCCCGAGCGGCTGTTCAGCGTCAATTCTTTTGCGATGCGGAACGCAGGCCGGCTCAAGCCTTCGAGCCCTGCTATCAAGCTCGCCCCATGGCGCATCGCGTACCCCCCTGATCAGAATGCAAACGAAATCCCGCGGTTTTCGTGCATAAACCAACAGTATAGCCAACAACAGACGGTCTGACAAGGGCGAGAAGCGGCAAGAGGCGAGATGGTGGGTGGCGGCTATTTCGTTCTCGTGATCGATGATCGGGTGATGAAGGCAGGAAGGGTGGAAGACAGGAAGATGCGAGGGATACTTCAATTCCGCGCTACTCCTCTCCGCGCAACCCCTTGCCATCAATGAACGCAACCGGCATGGCAACCGTATTACACACGAACCCAACCCGGCCTTCGCGGTCGAGCGCGATAATTCCACCATGCCCGCCGATATGTTCAAGTTTTGCGAGGGCGCCTTTGATCGCTAGAGCGGGCGTCAATCCCCGGTCGATTCCGTCACCTACGGTTTTCGCAAGCAGCGTGCGCATGATGTATTCGCCAACGCCTGTCGTCGAGACGCCGCAATTGATGTTCGCATACGCGCCACATCCGAACAGGGGAGAATCGCCGACGCGTCCCGGCATTTTGCCGCGCGTGCCGCCCGTGGATGTTGCGACGGCGATATGGCCGCGTTCATCAAGGGCGACGGCGCCGACGGTGTCCCCGAGCGGCGATGCCGCATCGCCGAGTAGAATTTGGGTAGGGGTGAATTCAAAGCCGTTGGCGTGTGCGAACCGGGTTGCGCCATTTCCAGCAAGCAAACAATGCGGGGTTTCCTCCATGATTTTACGCGCGACAGACACCGGGTTCCGGACGTTTCGGATTGCCGCGACAGCGCCGAATTTTCCCGTCGCGCCGTCGGCGATGATTGCGTCCATCTCGACTTCGCCATCGGTATTGGCGTAGGAACCAGTCCCTGCATCGAATACGGGGTCATCCTCAAGTATGCGCACGGCGTTCTCGACCGCGTCAAGCGCGGTGCCGTTCCGGATCAGAATCGATGTCCCGACATGGAGCGCGCGTTCAACACCCTCCTGCGCGCGATGCAATCGTTCCGAAGGCCATTGGCCCGCGCCGCCGTGGATGATGATGGCGTACATGCCCTGTGCTAAGAGGCGAGGATGCGCCCGGCGACGGCGTCGAGTTTTTTCAGCACAGCCGGATCACGCGCGTCCGGCGCAGTAATCAGTGCGAATTCGAGGGCCGTCTGGCAGCCTTTATTACAGACGCAACCAGGCTGTTTCAACACCGGCACCAGGTGCTTCACCAGATCGCGCGCGTTGTCCGCGTTCGCATGCAGCACCTTGATGATCTGATCGACGGTGACGTGGTCATGGTCAGTGTGCCAACAATCGTAGTCCGTGACCATTGCGACGGTGGCGTAACACATCTCCGCTTCGCGCGCGAGTTTTGCTTCGGGCATGTTGGTCATGCCAATTACGTCGCAACCCCACTGACGGTAAAGGTGGGATTCTGCGATCGAAGAAAACTGCGGACCTTCCATAACCATGTACGTGCCCCCGCGCTTGACTTTAAGCGCAAGGGCACTGGCCGCGCTTTCGATGCAATCGCCCAGATGCCCGCACACGGGGTTCGCCATGGAAACGTGCGCGACCATGCCCATACCAAAAAAGCTCTTGTTGCGCGCGAAAGTGCGGTCGATAAACTGATCGACGATGACAAAATCGCCAGGGTGAAGATTCTCCCGTAGCGACCCGACGGCGCTGATCGACAGGATTTGTGTTACCCCGGCACGTTTCATGGCGTCAATGTTCGCGCGAAAATTGATCTCAGACGGTGGAATGCGATGACCGCGGCCGTGGCGCGGAAGAAACACGAGCAGCTCGTCCGCGAATTCGCCAAACAACAACTCATCGGACGGCTCGCCAAACGGGGACCCGACTTTTACCCAACGCTTGTTCTCGAGCCCGGCGAAGTCGTACACCCCGCTCCCGCCAATGACTCCCAACAACGGTTTCCGATCGGACATGAACAGAATTTTCCTCTCGCTCAAAAGGCGCTATTGGTCTACAACCCCGCGCAATGCGTCGCGCACTTCGCTAACGGCAGCCTGTTTTACACGATAAATCTGCGGGCGGCCTTCGACTTGTGCATAACGCAGGTGCGCGTCATCTGGGCACGCGCTCCCGATGATTACAACGGGCAAAGTCACAGGTTCTGCCGCACCGTCGGGAAGCGCCGCAACCTGAACGGTCAAAGCGGGCTTGTCGAGGCCGAACGGAGATAAATCGGCCGGGGCTTCCGCGGCATCCACAGACTCCGCGGAAAACGACGCAAAAGTATCGAGAATGGTCTGCATATCATCCTGGCTTTCCCAGACCTTGTCCGCGGGTTCAGTAATTTTCCATTGTTGTTCACCGCGCGCAAAAACATGGCGCGTATTGTCGAGTGTGAGCACGACGTTAGTCGCGGTATTTTTTTGGAAGGAGAGTAGGCCGCGCGACATGAACTTTTTCATGCTCACGGCCAGCGCGTCGACATCCTTTTGCGGCAGCGTAATCACCGTGCCGGAATCCTGCGTGACGTAGTATCGCGATTCATCTGCGGTCGCCGCGCCCACGAGAATTTCAACGGGTTCATTGGCGCCCCTGAAGGTCAGCATCATGCGTATCGCAGGCACGTCCAACCCGAATTCCGGTTTGCGTTCGGTGAATGATTGGCTACCTTTCATTTCAAGCAAATCGCCGATGAACCGTGACACCGCGGCTTGGTCCGTCGGTTCTTCCCGCGGTTCCTTCAGAATCCAGCCTTGTGTTTCGTCATTGCTGAGCAGGAACTGTTGAGGACCCGCCGCGTACTTCAGCGACGTGATATCGCCGCCCTGCCGCGTGATGAGCCGTTTTTCGCGCCACGCATCGGGCGAAGACAAGGGGAAGTTCGTTACGATGCTCGCATCCACGACGAAGACTGCCGGCATGCCTTCCTGCATCACAAATACTCCGGCGTCTTCTTTTCGCTCACGTTCAAACGTGCCGAAATACGCGGTTTGCAAGGGGCCGTCCGCGCCGCTCTGAATGCTTACGCGGGCGCGAGGCGGAGCAAGCTGATAGTCTGTGAGGTTTTCCGGGTTCTCGATGTAGTCGCGTCCCATCGCAAACTGGAGTTCGCTCGCGAGTGTATTCAACATCTGCTGGTCCGCCGTGCCGGGTTGCGGGGCGACAATCGACCATACACCCTGGGCATTCTTTTCCGCGATCACCGTCGTCGATTCTTCGACCGCCGCCGCGCCCTTCTCCGGGGCACTTTTCGCGGCGCGCATGGGCGTGAACTCGATGCGGGTGATGCCGGCATCGCCTACCTTGAACAAATTGCGGTCGCGCAACCATTCGAGATTACGGTCCAACAAAAAAAATTGGTCGGGATGGGCCAGGAAAATGGGGCCATCCCCTTCGCGCGCATACCGGAATTTCTGCGTGGGGTCCATCATGCCGAATGCGACGGCAATGCCGTCGCCCGAAGCGGTTTGCGCAGTGACTTCGAGGACGGGCTCGTCCAATCCAAAATCCGCCGGATTTGACGCTTCCTCATCGATGGTTTGTTCGTTGCGAAGTTCTGCGATGCTCGTCGCGACCCGCTCCCAGACCTGCGCATTGGCGACAATTCCGGTTGGCTGCGTAACCCGCCAGCCACTTTTCGCGGCGTCGCGCACGCCGGTAGTTGCGCGTTCGCCTTCACGCAAAATGGTGATGGCGGTTACATCGGCGCTGGCAAATGAGTAGAGGCGTTTCGCTTCAATCGCCTGCTGTTTTCTTTCAAACAGGCCCCTCACCAACAGCCAATAACCAACGCACAACGCAAGCAGCACAACCAGCAAAATTATGTTCGTGCGCGTCTTCACGCGTAGCGTCTCCGCGCCAGATACATGACGAACGACGCGATCAGAACGATCTGGACCACGCCGAGGCCGGCGACCCACCATATAAACGTTTCGTCGGCACTGGACAATTTAATGGGCTGGTTTTCGCGGCCCGTCGGGCGGATTGCGATCAATTGCTCGCGTTCGGTTAGCCATGCGACTGTGTTCATGAAGAAGTTCAGGTTGCCGCCGAGCCGTATGGTTTCGTTCGTGATAAATTCTGTGTCGCCGACAACCACGACTCGGGCGCTTTTCATTTGACCCGTATCGCCGACAGGCACATCGGTTTGCATGACGGTGGACGCGGCCAAACTGATCGAGCCCATTTTTTCCTGCGGGTCGCGGGTGGGCGGTTTGCCCTGCATCAACGCGATAAGATTTGTTTCCGCGTAGCAGTAGGGAAGCGTGCGCAACAGTGTTGTCCCCGATACATTCGTTGGGGGCGATTCCGCGAGCGATACCGAGCAAGCGGCAATAAGCATCATTTGTTTGTCGAACCCGCGCGTGATGGGACTTGACTGTTCGTAGCATCCGTTGAACTCGACGTCCGGCACGTCAATTTCACCGAATTGCGCGGTCGCGGCGACATCGGAGTACAGCGTGATCTCACCGAGCCGCGATTCAATGCGCTGATCCGCGATGACTACGTCCGCGCCGACGACAATGCCAAAGCGCTGCTGCAACCAGTCCAGCACACGCTTTCGCGGGGCCGCGGGATCATTCGAGAATTGTGGATCAACGAAAACCAGAAGCCGGCCGCCGCCGCCGGCAAACGCGTCCAACGCGGAAAGTTCATCTTGAGAAAGATCGCCGCCTTCTTGCGCGTTGAGTCCGTTGATGACCAGCAAGTCATAATCGCCAAGCACTCCGCCCTCTCCAGGCTTGATCGCCATCGGCTCCGCCTTGTAACTCTCGCGTTCAAGCAATTGCTTCACCGTCGCCATCTCCGGACGGGAAACATCGTTTTCTCCATGACCAGTGAGAAACCCAATTTTGGGCTCAGACGTTTGCAGCACATTTATAAGCGCGTTCGTGAAATCGCGTTCTTCAAGCCGTGGCACATCGCCCGTTAGCGAGATTGTACGTTGGCGCGTGCCGGATTTAATGACGACGGAACCCTTGGGATCAGCAAAGCTCAGCCCCATCGCTTCCGCGCGGACCCTTTCCTTCACGGGGTCCATGTACGTGACTTTCAGATTGGGCGATATTTCCGCGCAACGTTTCAGGAACAACTCCGCTTTGTCCCTCGCGACCTGAATTTCGCGTTCTTCCGTTTGCGGAAATAACCCAGTGACGTTTACTTCCTGGGTCAGGCCCTGCAACACCTGTACCGTCTGCGGTGCCATGGACGCGCGGCCTTCCTCGGTGAGGTCCCACGCGCGGTCCCACTTCCGGACAAAGGCGTAGGTCACCATGCAGATGCAAAGAAAAATGATCGAGGCGAAAATGCCGTTAAACGATCCAGAGCGGCGATGTTCTTTTGAGGCAGTCGCTTTGAGAATGATGGACAATACGGCCCAGAGCAACGCCAGCATCACTGAAATAAGGAATGGAACATAAACGAGGGGCACGAACATCTGGCGTTGTATGGCGAAAATGTTCAGCACGAACCCCAATACAGCCAGCGCGCCCAACCCGCAGAGTATGCGCAAGCGATTCACCGTTACGCCCTCCACCGCCGCGATTCGAGCGCGCGGAACGTCAGGAAAAGAAAAAACACGGTGAACAGCAAATAGTACGCGATGTCCTGCGGCTGGACGATACCCTGCGCCATGCGTTCGGCGTGACGGTCCAGCGGAAGCTCAACGACAAGTTGACGGAAAATGCCCCACATGAAACCAATGGCGCGCCCGGCGTTTACCCCGAGTTGCGCCGGAATATTTGCGGGCGCTCCCGGCAGCGATTGGCCGAAAGTGCCCACGATATAGGAAATAAACCATAGCGCGAACGTGACGACGCCGGCCGTCACCGCGTTGCGCGTCCACGCCGACACAAAGAGTCCGAGGCTCATGAACGCCGCGCTCATCAAAAACAACGTGAGCAGGCCGAAGGCCAGCACCGCGGGTTCGACGTCGGTATAGACGCCTACGACTGCGAGATGCACCCCGACGATTGCCATCAGCACGAGCACTATGCCCAAGGCCGCGCCAAACTTGCCGAACACAATATCGCGGTCACGCAAGGGATAGGTGAGCAATAGCTCCATCGTTCCCCGGCTGCGTTCTTCCGCAAGCAATCGCATGGTGATCAATGGCCCGATGAACATCAGGAGCTGGCCGCAGAAAAGCAGGTAGGGGCTTATCAACAACTCTTCCAGTTTTGGGATGCCCTCGTAGCCCTTCTCCGCCGGGTTGACTGTAATGGCGCAAAACTCGGTGAAAGACGCGGCGAACCCAAGGCCGGCAATCGCCGCATACGTGCCGACGATTACGTAACCGACCGGAGTGGTAAAAAAGCTTACAAGCTCGCGCTTGCAGACGGCCCAGGCACTTCTCATTCCGCCGCTCCCTGATCGGACGCGACCGCGGCAATGAAAACATCTTCGAGCGTCCGGCGCTTGCGTTGAATGCCCGTGAGGCCGCAGTCCCCCTGCGCAAGCGCGGCGATGATAGCCTCGTTCAGGTTCGATCCGCGCGGCGCGGACACGTGGTAACGCCCATTGCCGAGCGTTTCGACAGTCGTCACGCCGGGAATCGCGCTAAGCTTTGACACGATTGCATCGGAAACGCCGCGCGCTTCGACCTCGAGCAACTCCGTGTCGCCGCCCGTGAGATTGTGCATGGTGTCCTGCGCGACGATGTGGCCGCGGTTGATAATGATGACGCGCTCGCACACCATCGCAACCTCGGGCAGGATGTGTGTGCTCAGCAGTACGGTGTGTTCCGGCGCAAGTTCCTTGATCACCTGGCGGATTTCGACAATCTGTTTTGGGTCCAGGCCCGAAGTGGGCTCATCCAGGATCAGCACCGGTGGGTTTCCAATGAGCGCCTGCGCAAGGCCCAGGCGCTGGCGGTAGCCCTTCGACAGATTGCGAATTACCCGGTTTGCCATGTCTCCCAGGCCGCATCGAGACATCACGCGGTCCACTTCCGCGGCCAAACTCCCCCGCGCGACGCACTTTACCTCCGCCGCATACCGCAAAAATGCGCGAACCAGCATCTCGCCATACGCGGGTACGTTCTCCGGCATGTAGCCGACGCGCCGCTTGACCTCTATCGGCTGGTCTTCGATGTGAAATCCGGCGACCTTCGCAACCCCGCTGGTGGGCGGCGTGAACCCGGTAAGAATACGCATAGTCGTGCTTTTCCCGGCCCCGTTAGGCCCAAGAAACCCGATGATTTCGCCCTTCGCTACCCGGAACGAAAGGTCCTGTACGGCCGTAATCGTGCCGTAAACCTTTGTCAACCCGCTAACCTCGATCAAGGGACACTCCTCTGCCGCTACCCTAACGCATTCGGACACTTCCGCGCAACGTAACAGCCGGGATATACGCCGAAAATGCTAATTCTGGAACCCAATCCTGCCCAGATTTCGTCGGACTGACGGGATTCCGGGCACTTAATTTTGGCAACCAGTGGAATAATTTGCCGTGTTTGCCAGAACGACAGGGCTAAATCAGCATTGTCCTTGCCGCACGTAACGTTAAAGACATGGAAAGGTAAACACTTATAGAGGAAATCGGGTTATACGGGATATTTGGCACAGACTATGCTCTCTCTACGATACAGAACTCGGGACGGAACCCGGGAGGATGTTCGAGATGATAGTTCAATGCTGTGTATGTGAGAAAGTTCGTGAAGATGGTCAGTGGTTTGCACTGGGCAAGCCGGTTAACCATCACGAGACACTCGTGAGCCACGGATACTGCCCGGGATGCGCCGCGGAGGCATTCGGCGAGTTGTATCGCCGCGCGCAAGCGCGAGAAGCTTCCCGCAGGGAAGTGGTACACGCCGCGTAATTTCATTGAAACGTATAGCCCCGCGCCGCGTTCGATTCGCTCCGAACGCGGCGCCTTTTTATTTCATATCGCTTCGCGTTCGGGACCGCCGCGGCGGCGGTTGACGAGCAGGATCAGCGCCGGAGTGAGCAACAGGTTTGCGAGCAATGCTGTTAGCAGGGCCAAACCGGAAAGAAATCCGAAATAGCGAATCGGCACAAACTCCGACGCGCATAACGTGAAGAATCCGATGCACGACGTGCCGGTCGAATAAATCAGCGCGGGGCCCACTTCGATGAGCGCGGCGCTGACCGCTTGCGTAGTAGGTTGGCCGGGCTTGCGCAACAGACGATACGACGCGATGAGGTGAATGGTGTTGTCGTCGGCCATGCCCAGCGCAACGCCCGCAACCAGCACGGTGGCGGCGTCAAGTGGAATTCCAAGCAGCGGCATGACTGCGAATGCCGCAAGCGTCGGCAGTACCGTCGGCGCCATGGCGAGCCCCATCAGCCGCAATGATCGAAGCCCGAGGCCAATCATTGCGAATACTGTCAGGAACGAGAACGCGAAGCTTTTCACCTGCGTGATCGCGAGTTCGACCTGGGCGTTGTTCAACAGCAGCACGATGCCGGTGAGACGCGCGGTCACTCCATCGTCGAGAGCATCGAACACGCCCTGCGCGAAATCGGTCAACGCGTAAAACCGTTCCGCGTCCATCGCGCGCACGAGGATCGAGAGGCGAATGGTTTTTCCATCAGTTGACACGAGCCGCTGTAGCTCGTTCCGCGTCCATGCGGGTGTTTCGTGAATTAAGCGCGCGGCTTCTTCTTGCGATTCGGGAAGCACATACGTCGCGGGATCGAATGCGTTGTCCCATTGGTTCAGCTTGCGCAACAAGTCCAACGGCGACGCCCTGCGCGCCACGTATTCGACGGACTCCAGTTGCGCGGTCATCGCGTCTATCGTGGGCCAATATGCCGGATCGAGCCAGCCATTCGGGCAGTCCACAACGGTCTCGAGCGTGTACAGGCCGGTGAGATTCTCGCTCACGAAGTTGTATGACTGCACCGCCGTAGCGTCTTTCGGGAGAAAGGAAAGCGGGTTGGGCTCGGGCCGCAATTGGGTAATGCTGATCGCGCCGGCAATTCCAATTGCGGCGAAAACGATTACGATGGTCCAGGTGCGTTGTTCGGCAAGGCGTTCCATGCGGAGTAGCAACGGCGCCCAGCGTGAACGCGCCTGGGGCCGGGGCGTAAGTTGAAACAGCGCGGTCAACGTGGGCGCGACCGCCAGGTTCGCGACCATCGATATCACAATCGCGATAGATGCAAACACGCCCAGATGCCGAATCGGCGGCATGGACGAAAACGCAAGCGAGAGGAACCCCGCGGATGTCGTTATCGCCGCGAGCGCGCACGGAAGCCGCACTTCAAACCACGCACGTGCGACGGCATCGGACACGCCTTCACCCCGCGTGCGGTGGCGGTAGTAGTGCGTGATGAAATGCACCGAGTGCGCCAGCGAAAGCGACCACAGCAGGGGCGGCAGCACCGAACTGACCATCGTGAGGGTGTAACCAGAGACATGAATCAGACCTAGCGGGATCACCACGCTGAGCCACGCGCAGACGCATGCGACAAGCACAGCGCGGGCACTGCGCAGCAGGACCAATAACATGATGATTGAACAAACGAGCGCGATCGGAATGGCGCGGCGCGTTTCCCGCTCGGAGATTTCGTCGAGCGCAACATTCAGCGTCGGCGGGCCGACGAGGTCCACGCGAAAACCATGGTCGCGCAATGGTTGCGCGGCGGCTTCGATCTCTGAAAGCATCGCGCTTCGCTCGGGACTATCTTCCGGCGGGACGATTTCGAGGAATAAACCCGCGGCGGTGGCATCCGGTGAAATATATAGCCCGCGATAAAATGGCGTGGACGTGAATTCAGCCTGGAGGGCGTCCGGGTCTTCCGCGCCAAATACGTCGCGATACACCGCGGGAATTCCAGCGACGCGATGGACCTCCGGCACGCGAAGCAGGGCATCCTGCGCTATGAGCATCGCATCCAACGCGGCTTGGTCGAACAAAGGCTTGCCCGAAATGCACACGACAATAAATTCGTCCGCGCCGAACATTTGCCTGAAACGCGCGTAATCGAGTGTCGCGGGGCTCGATGGATTCAGCCAATGCTCGATGGAATTATCCGTGCGGAGACGCGCCGTCGCGAAACTAGCGGCAATGCCCAGCACGATAATCGCCGCCGCGCACACAGCGACCAGCACGCGCGGAAACGTGGGAACGGAGGATGGCGAAGTGCTATTCAATCGAACTACTTAATAAGCAATGCGCGAATGCCTGTTTCTACGCCAGAAAGTCCGTTGTTGCGCCGAGCCACTTCAAGCCGGTTTCCTTGATGGCGTTGTCCGGCACGCGCTTCATGGGCGTATAAGATGGATGGCTCGATTTGCCGTACGGGCTGTTGCGCTTTGCGTTGTAACAGCAAATCAACGCCCAGCGGGGATTCGGTGAAGTATTCTGATCAGACCGGTGCAGCAGGTTTGAATGAAACCATAGCGCGTCGCCCGGCTCCATCGTGACGTATTCCAGCGGGCACATTTTCTCCGCCTGATCACAGCGCTCGGGGTCCGCGCCCGTCTGATCGCCGACGCGAATGTGGTTGATGCGGCCAATGTGATGCGAACCTTTGAGCACCTGCAGGCATCCGTTTTCTTTCGTGCAGGCGTCAATCGCGATGAAGCAACTCACGAGCAGAGGGGATAGACAGGTGTCGTTGTAC
>JAWXCN010000116.1:0-12309 GCA_034408725.1 Candidatus Hydrogenedentota bacterium | reverse complement strand
CAATTCATTTAATCGCTCGCAAATGGGCGCGAGTTCAGCCGTCATCCCGTCCGCCGGAAAACGATACGCCAGCGTGTCCGCATCAATGGTTGCCGCTTGCGACGCCAAAGTATTGAGCGCGCGCAACCCGACATGCACGGATAGCCGCACCACGGCAATGATGGCGAGCGCGGTCAGCACCGCGGCCATCAACAGACCCGTGCGAACGACGCGCAGCGATTGGTCGAGGCCTTCGCGTGATTGGGCCATGACCAGCGTAAGCGGTTCATTCTCGCCAGGGCCATCGCTACGCGGGATGAATTGTCGAGCGATGGCCCGGCCCGATCGGCCATCGGGCAGCGTGATATTGTAGGTCCGGGGAGACGTGGCAACGGCATGGGGAATGGCAAGGGCGGCTTCGCCAAGCGAAGGTGATTTCGCCACCGTATCGTTGTCTTCGTCCCACACATGGTAATACTCGGCCTTTGACGAGGGTTGAAACTCCGGCAATGCCGCCTTGTCAAATGCGAAATCGAACTCGTCGGATACGCCCAGGTATACGCCATCGCCCGACACGAGAAATTCACTTTCCACGCCGCGCCGGATGGTCTCGACCTTATAAAACAGCCGGCCCTCATGCGTGATCTGTTCGAGGTCCTCGATGGAACTGCTATCGAGCGCGCGAAGCACGGTTTCACGCGCGGACTGCGGTAACTGATCGAGCCCAATGACGATTGCCTCATACTCTTCTTCGTCCTGCTTGCTTAGCGCGGCAAAAGCGCGCGCTTTGCCGGCCAGCGCATCGTCGAAGTTGGCCGTGAGCGCGTGGCGCACATACAGGTACAGCGCAGACCCGCAAAGGGTAAGCACCACGAAAAGGCCCGCCATCACACCCGCCGCAACGCGGCCGTGTATGGATCGCGTCATGGCGGCCCCTCGAGCACATATCCGATACCGCGCCTTGTCTGGATGAGCGACGGGCCGGTGGGGGCGTCGATTTTTTTGCGAAGAATACAGATGGCCGCGTCGACGACGTTGCTGGACGGCTCGGCGAGATCATCGTAGATATGCTGTTCAATTTCTGTGCGCGTGACGACTTCGCCCTGTCGAAGCGCCAGCAACTCCAGCAATGCGTACTCGCGCGGCCGAAGATCGAGCGACGTTTCATTCAGGGATACGGTGCGGCGCGTGGTGTCAATGGTTACATCTCCGATGGCGATGCGCGCATCCTTTCTTCCGTAGCTTCGCCGCGCGAGGGCTTGAGTGCGCGCGAGCAGCTCTTCAAACGCGAACGGTTTGACGAGATAGTCGTCGGCGCCTTGCTCCAGACCATGGACGCGGTCCGGCACGGTATCCTTTGCGGTGAGGATGAGGACGTGGGTTTTGCGCTTGTGCGCGCGCAGTTGCCGCAAAACCGATATGCCGTCCATTTTGGGAAGCATAAGATCGAGAATGATGACGTTATACTCGTTTTCGGTCGCGAGCCACAGACCTTCCTCGCCATCGATTGCGACGTCAACCACACAGCCGGCGGCCCGCAGACCTTTCGCAATGTAGGTCTGCAGGCGCTTCGAATCTTCTACCAACAGAACGCGCATGGATGTAGCCTCTGCCACACCATCATAACGCGGCCGCCAGTCCGGGCTTCAGTTTTCGTCATCGTCATCGTCATCGTCATCGTCATCATCGTCATCCTCATCATCGTCGCCGGTCATTTGCCCATTCGCGAACACCGTGAATTCTTTGTGTTTACCGTCGGCGCCCTTCACCTTGATTTCATAGAACGTTAGCGTGACCACTTCCGCCTCCACAACTTCTGCGTTTGCCTCCTGAAGTTTCGCGGCGATTGCTTGAGGCAATTCGGATGCGGTTACTTGTCTCTCCACTTCGACGATGTCGCCGCTTTCGGTGGACTTTACGCAATGTTCAGCACCATTCGCGTCGTATTCGGCTTCATAGTAGGACTCGCCATCTTCCTGTTCCTTCGTGACCGTTTTCGGCGTCGCGCCGTTCAACGCGGCGGACAGACCGGCCTGAACGGATTTCGGCAAGTCTTCCCAAGCCACCGGTGTTTCTTCGTCCTCACCCTCTTCGCTATCGTCATCCCCCTCATCGTCCGTTTCCTGTCCGAGGTACGTGCCATCCGCGGACACCTGAAACTCGATTTCTTCTCCGTTGGATTTCACTTCCACGTCATACACGGTTTCGCCGTTTTCTGTTTCCAGTTCGATTTCCTCGATTGCGCCGTTGCCTGCATGTTGTTGGATTGCTTGCCGCACGGCAACCGGAAGCTGATCAAGCGAAACCTTCTCTTCGGCGCGGGCATCGGTTCCGCTCAAGAATCCTGCGAATGCCATGGCGCATGTGAATCCAAGCAATCTTGTACGATTCGTATTCATGTTCCGGTTTCCTTAATGGTTGGTGGGAATTATTCAGTCGTAATACTTATCAGTTCTTCGGCGCGTTCGCCGTCATCGAGCGTAAGAATGTGCCCTATTCCGGGTGCGTAAAATTTCATTTCCAGCACATCGGGATCGAGCGGAGTGGTTTCTTCGGTTTCGATGCAATCGTCAAAGGTATCGTATATCACGGTTACGGTCTCCGTTTGCGAAACCACTTTGGCCTTGTCTTCCGCGACGCAGGGATAATACTCCTGCCGGTAGCTCTCGCCTATTTTCGGGGTCGCGCGCATGATGATGCCTGGTTTAGCGCAATCCACGCCGCCTTCCCAAGACCCAAAAGTGCTGACGACCATGTCGTTTTCAAACTCCATCGACGCCTCACCCATATACCAGACGTTACCGTCCTTGTCCTGGGCGTACCAGTCGTAGGTGTCTTCAATCACTTCACCCTCGAGCTTAACCGTGTCGCGCACGACGGTGCAGGTTACACCCAGGACGGTTTTTTTCTTTTTCAACACCCTTACGACGATCTCCTCCGTTCCTTCGGGAGTTTGGGCTTCGTAGGTCATCACCGTCCCCGGCGCCAGAGGGAAATAGGGATTATCGATGTTCTTGACAAAATTTTCAGGATCGATGACTGGATTGTAGGCTGTCGGCAGACACTCGCACGCGGTGGGCGTGTCAGTCGGACATCCCGGCAGGACGAAGACGCCCAATGTGACGAGTGACGCAGCGCATACTGCCTGAACCAGTTTGAATAGCTTTGGGCGCATGTTCATTGGCCTCCTTTTGCGGTGGCCAGTACCGGTCACCGAGGTAAAACGCCGGAGTTGATTCCGTGCAGTTTGCACGAACGAACATTACCGGAGGATTACGAACAGCGTGCGTACGTTTAGGAGGCGGTTTCAGTGGACCCGCGGCGAACTGTTATTCCTGCGCTTTTGCCGGGAGCTGCTTTTTCCGGGGCGTTGCCGGGGCAGGTTCGGATACAGGCCGCGGAGGCGTGACGGGCGCCGCGAATTTTTGGCGGAACCAGACGAAGAATCCAAACATAACGACGACGAGTTCGATCACGTAGAACGTGATCAACCATTTCATGATGCCGCTTGTGAAACCGTAGCTGTGCAGGCCAACGCCGAGCAGATTCACGCCCCACCAGGAGAAGCCGACGATGATTGCGCCAAACGTCGCGGCAATGGCGACGCCCAGATCGCGCAGGTATCCGCCCATGCGCGCGTGGAGGATGGCGAGGTTCCACAACACGATCATGAGCGCGCCATTTTCCTTCGGGTCCCAGCCCCAGAATCGTCCCCAACTATCGTTTGCCCAAATTCCGCCGAGCACCGTTCCGACAGTGGAGAACAGCAGGCCGAAACAAAGGACCCCGTAGGTCATACGGTAAATGCTTTTGTAAAACGCTTCATCGCCGCGCTTAATCTTGAACAGCTTGCCCAGAATATAGACGTGCGCAATGGCCGCGGCGAGCAGTCCAGCGGAGTAACCGATTGTAACGGTAGTCACATGTGTGGAGAGCCAGAAATTGGTGTCAAGCACCGCGACCAGTTGGGGCATGGTGTCGGTGCCCTGTTGTGCCTCGAATCGGTAGGCCAGAAACATGCCCATCGCGCCGAGGATAGCGCCGATGGATAGCGCGATACGTTGGCGGTTCATCAGTTCTATGATTATCGCGACCACCACTGCAATTGCGGTGATAAACAGGATTGTTTCGTAAAGCGTGCTTACCGGTGGGCGTTGGCGGATGATGCAACGCATCACAATCCCTGCAATGAGCAGGATCGCCGGAGGGAACAACAACAGCGTCGCCAGGTTGGATACCCAGCGTTTGGACGACGCCATCCACGCAAACGCGGTCACGACAAACGCCAGGACAAAGAAGATAAGGGCTTTGTAAAAAAGGTCCAACTTGTAATACCGCACTTCAAGCGGTATCCGCGCGTACTCCCCGCGCGCGGTCGCGAGGGTGGTTATTTCGCCGTGGAACCGTTGAAGCTGCTCCATGAACGCGGGCGGGTTGTCGCGTTGGCGCACAAGTTCTTCCAAATCCACGAGCATGCCCATCTGTTCCGCGACGCCTTCGTGGTCGTGGGAAACGTGGCCAACGATATCCGCCGGGGTCAACCAGTTATCCTGGTTCTCGATGCCCTTGGCGGGCGGAAACAGCGCAAGGCCCATAGCGCGGCCCATCATCAGCCGCGTGTCCTCCATGATCGCATTGATTTGTTGCGCGGTTTGCGCGCGCGTTGTCTCGTCCATCGTCGCAAAACCGGGAGGCAGCGCCTCTCGCAACTGCTTCGTCTGTTCGGGTGACAGCCGCGCATCCAGGTTGTCAATTCCTTGTTCGAGCACAAACGCGAACACGCCAAGCTGTGTCTCTTTTGCGAGCACGGCCGTGATCCGGGGCGCTGGAAGCACCTCGGCCAAGACCGAACCTTCCGGCAATTGAAACTCGTATCGTCCAAAATCCAGGTAATGCGTGATTTTCTGATACATGAATACGCTGGAGGCAAGATCGACGATTTGGCCTTCAAACCGCGACAGCGATTTGGTGTCGCCTTGCGTCCGTTCCTGATATTCCTGCGCAAGCTGGAACAGCTTTTCGAGCCCAGGCTTCAACTCTGCGTAGGAATAACGGTCCCGCTTCTTTTTCCCGGCATGCTCGATGCCGAGCGCGTCGATTACGTCGGAAGAGTGGACGATGAAGACTTCGTAACTCTCGGCGGCCTCGGGGTAAAACATGACGTCGAGCATCCACTCGGTCGGTGAGAGTTTAGTATTGTCCGGGAGCGATACTTCTCGTTTGCCGTTGATCTTCAACAGCGTAAATCCGGCTACAGTACTGAGCGGCTTTACCCGGCCGCTCTCCTGGACGGGGAGCGTGGCGAACAGGCCGACAACTTCCGGGTCCCAGGTGCGCGGAGGTTTGTCCATTCCGGCGCTGGATTGCGCGGTGGCGGCAAACGCTCCGCAAAATAAAAGCGCGGCGGCTTTCGTGACAAATGTCATACGGCCTTCCTTGTCGCGAGCCGCTTGTTTTCGGCCCGCAGATATTTCGAAAGCTTCAAGGTAAAGTGCAGCAAGAGCCCGCAGGTAATAATGATGCACGAGTACAATGGCCACCGGTCGGAGGGATTCTTAACAACGGCCAGCGTCGACTTTTCCGGAATGCCAAGCGCGGGCTGGGCCGGTTGCCAGGATGCCTGGTACAACGTGAAGCCTTTGTGGCGAAGGGGTTCGTTCATTGTAATCTTGACAGGCTGTTCAACACCGTTCTCGATCTTCGTGACTTCGCTCATGAACATGCTCGCCATGTCCGTGCCCGGATGTGTTTCCTGATGAAAGGTGTCCAGCGCGATTGCGAACGGCAGCGTGTAGCGTTTTCGGCGCAGGTCAATCAGATACGGTTTACCCTCTACCGTCACGGTCCACGGCATTGCGCTCGCGCCAAACAGGATCGCTTCGTGTGATTCACCGGACTTCTTGTCTTTCACCAGCGCGTAGGCGCCGGCAATATTGAGCTCGGCTTCTTTCTCGAGGGGCAGTGGCCGCACGGCAAAACCATCGACGGGTTTTAGCCGCGGATCGACCGCGGGCGGCACGACCTCGACGTTGCGGTGGAATTCCGAAATGGTCAGGTCGAACGGCAGGTCGTTTTTGGTAAACGTGGCCGATTCGCCTTCGGGCGCGTATCCGAGCGCCTCGTTTGGGATAATGGCTTCAGTCGTAACTTTACCGTCAACGGGTTGAGAGATGGCGACTTCCCAAAGGAAATAGCTCACAAATTCCGCCGACTCTTCGTTCTCGGCGAGGGTCATGTGGCCGTCCTGCGCAAACGTGTAATTCACGAAACCGGCAAAAATCATGACGAGCATTCCGAAATGGGTGATGAGATTTCCCACCGTACTCTTGCTCTTCCGGATGCGAATGATGCCGCCTGCGATCAGGTTGATCGTGAACAATGTCAGGAGCAGATAGACGCCGGGCAGCGGAATCGGCACAACGTCAAACAACCAATGCACCAGGAACACGGACTCGAAGTATTTTTTTTGCACTTCGTACAGGCCATGATCGACCTGCTCCATCGTGCCAAGAAACGTCAGCAACAGGAGAAAAACAAAGATGACGCACGCAAACCCATAGGAGGAGAGAAAACGAAAGATATTTTTGATCATGGCGCCCATATTTTTACTTCAATGATTCACAGAAGCTGACGAAGTTGGATTTCTCTGCCTCAACATCAGACGCGGGCCCCACCAGTTTGACGAAAATGGCGGCATCACCCGACTCGGCGATGGTTCCCAGCATGACGTATTCCTCAAAGGACGCGCCACTCATGTCCGTATAATTGCCGCGGAATTCGACAAGCGGACTTGCCTTGCCCAGCACCGTAACCTTGGGCAGTGCGGCGATTTCTTCGGCAGTCAGGGGTCCGAGTCCCATCTGACCTGCCCAACGATTGATATTTGGTTCAATACCGCCGCCGCGGTTGCCAAGTTTCGACATGTAACATTCCGTTTTGCCTTCCGCGCCCATGGTGAACGATACCTCGCGCATGGGGCGTGACGCCGACTGCGTCCAGCCCGCGGGTGCGGTCCACGTGAGACCTGAACCGGCCTGCGTGGTTGGCGTTGGCTCAACAATTTGTGGTTGGTCCGCCGGCATCGCAGCGTCTGCTGGGCCCGCGGTTGCAGCGGGCGCCTGTGTTGGCGCTGGCGATTCGGGAGTGGCCGGACCTGCCATTGCGATCGAGTCGCAAAAAGTAGAGAATTTTGGGAGTTCCTGGTCTATTACCGCCTTCGGCCCCGTCATTTTTACGAAGACAGCCATGTCGCCCGCCGCCAGGACAAGCCCGGCGAGCTTGTAGTCTGGCAGTTGCTGTTGGCCGCTCATACCACCGTAGACGCCCTCGACCTCGACATAGGTCGCGTCCATGCCGAGAAGAGGCTTCTTCAGAAGTGCGGCGACGGCGGCGTCATCAATTGCTCCTAAACCCATCTGGCCGCGCCAACGGTTCACGTTCGCTGCGAGACCGCCGCCACCACCGTCCAGCAGCGTCAAGTAACATTCAGAATTGGGATCGCCAGCGGGGCGGACATTAATGGCCCGCATCGCAGTCGCAGGCTGTTCGGTCCATCCATCGGGCGTTGTCCAGGAGAATCGCGGTTGCGCCGCGGCGTTGGCTGCGGGTTGCCGGACCATGCCAAGACGCTCCGCGGAACTGACGTTCGCTGGCGGGGCTTCGGCCGGTGTCGTAAGCGTCCGCGTTTCCGTGATTTCCTGAGAACCGGTCTGCTCCTGCCCACAGGAGAGGCCCAGTAGCAGCACGGCGGCGAAAGCGCACGAGCGCACGAGGTAAAGTGTAACGTGGGGCATTGGTCTGCCTTTCGGGTCGTCGGAATTTATGGAGACAATAGACCCTTAGAAGTATACGGATTTGCGGGAATTAGTTCAATTTGGACGAGCGAGACCGATGTAATTGTGAAAAATTGCACGATTCCGGCCCGCCCGAACTCCGGTCGCGCGCTAAACCTCGCCGTGGCCTTCGTAAACCAACCCAAAAGTCACTTCCACCTTCTCTCCGGTCCCTTCAACCGTCGCCGGCAGTTTCAGATAAATCAGCTTCCACTCATCGACCTCGCCGGTTTTGGGGAAATCGCCAGTCGCATCCGGAGCGGGTTGCAGGTTGATGCACCAGGGGTGGTTCGCGGAACTTTCGGATCGGCTGCGGTCGTGCAGCTTTTTCGCGGAATCAATTCCGTTAAGTGCCGTGTCATATTTTGGGGGCACGAGAAGAATGAACCACGACGTGGGCGCGGTGCCGAGGTGATTGCCGTCGTTGAGTTGAAGCGCGGCGCGCATGGTATATACACCCGGATCGATGGCGTCGTCGCGGAAGTCATTTCGTTCTTTCGAGTATTTTGCCGCGCCGACAAACGAAACCTCGGGCATTGCCTCGAGCGCCTCTTCGGAAGTCGCTGGTTTTTTGCTCAGCACAAGCTCCTTGCGGAACCAGAATTCGGCGATTGTGCCGTCTGGGCCCGCGAGTTGAAGGGCCTTGTTCGATAGGGTATCGCGCAATTCCTTGGCGATTTCCGTTGGCGGTTCCGCATCGGCCATTTTTACGGTCAAGTCGGCGGCAAATGTGTTGACAGCGATACAGGAGAGCAAGATTGCGCCGGCGAGGCGGCCCGTGTTCATCGTGGGGTGCATGGGAAATTCCTTTTCACTTGATTCATTGCTGACGAGCCCGGCCGCAATTTTCTTCAAAGAAACGGGTCCGGGAGCCGCAGGCCACCGAACCCGTTTCGATTAGCAAATCTGACGATGGCGCCGTTACAGTGCGAATTCACCCAGGAATGCGCTACGGCGGTCTACGTTCGTCCACGTGATGCCGAGGCTGTCGCCGGCATAGCTGGAGACACTCGTGAACGCGGGCATGGGCGAGGAGACTTTCGTAAGCGGTTCATAGTACGTGGATTCATTGCCACCGCATTTGTGATCGCCTTCGTTGATGCAGCGCGTAGAAATCTGCACCAGGTCTTTCGCTTCCACGCGGGCACAACCCGTTTCCGTGCAGTTGCCGATGTTCGCCGTAATCGCGGCCGTTTTTACGGTCACGACGTCCGCTACGAGTTCACCGGCGAGGGACTTCGCCATGGCAACCAGCGCGGCCCGCTGATCGGCGCTGGCTTTTTCATCGACAATCATAACGGACTTGGCGGGAAGCGAGGTGCGATAGGGATCGCCAAGCGTGTGCGCCGCGGCGACGACGGCAATGACGTTCAACCCGTCGAGCGATACGCCGTTCCATTCACCGGAGTCTACTGCCCAGGTTAGAATGGCTTCGCCACCGGTGAGTCCGACTTCACCGTTTGCAAAGCAGGGACCCGTGAACACGTCGCAGGAACGTGCTTCAACATATTTGCCCGTGAGGCTTTTGGCTGCGTTCGCGGGCGATGTAGCCATCGTGACGCCGAATACGAGGGCGACCGCGGAAATCGCGATGATTCGTTTCATGAATTCATACCTCCAACTGCGCGCGTTTAACGCGGCGTTTTCGTTACCCACATCATAGACGATTTTGCCGGTTTGGGGCAAGCGTCTACGGTGGTGGCACGCGCCCTGCTGTGTCACTCTTCAAAACAACGCCGGCCGGAGCGGCACTCTGACTTCTCGACGGGTTCACCGTCGGGACCGAAGGTCTCGTGCGTGCGCGTGCACCAGAATATACCGCTGGCGTACGGATCGTCATCCGCCGTGGATGACTGATAGTACATCTCTTTGGAGCGTATATGTTTGCACGGGAAGACGAAGGCGGGAGATTCAATGTCCATGCAATCCTCCTTACCGTGGACCGGGGACAGCCACCGCCAGCGCTTTGAGGCGCTGGCGGTGGCTGTCCCGCGGATTATGCGATCGTTGCGAGGATGGCTCGCTTTACGGCGACCTTGGTCAACTGGACTTTGTAGGCGTTGCGGCTGAGCGGAGACGCGCCTTCGGCGGAAGCGTTGCCGGCTTTGGCCGCTGTTTCTTCGTTCAGCACCGCCCCTTCGAGCGCCTTCGCGGCAGACTCGGAAAGCCACGGTGTCGGCGCTACATGCCCAAGTACGATACGCACGTTCTTCGCATTGCCACCTTCGACGTCGTAGGCGACGGCCGCCGCGACGAGCGGCCAGTCGAGACCGTGCCGCGGTTTGACGAAATAGAGCGCGTTCTTCTTCGCGCCAACGGGAATCACGATGCTGGTGACGATTTCATTTGCGGCGAGCGTTGTATTGCCCTCCTCGGATTTTTGCGGCGCGTGAAACAACTCCTCGAGCGCGATGTCGCGCGTCGCGCCGCTGGCCCCGCGCACGGTCGCCTTCGCACCCAACGCAATGAGCGCGGGCGCGAGAATCGACGCATTCACGAACTTCGCAGGGCCGTCATTTCCGAATATGGCGTGGTACCGGTTATCGCCGTCCGCGATCAGGTCTTTGCCATCGAGTTGCGCAACTAGGCCGAACCCGGAACGGAAATACCAATCGCGCGGAAGTTGGCACAGGTCGCCGCCGATCGTACCGATAGAAGTGATTTGCTGGCTGCCGATGCCCTTGATCGCACTGATGATCGCGGGGAAACTTTTCTGCACCGTTTCGTTGGCTGCAATGTCGTCCAGCGCGGTCATCGCGCCGATGCGAAGTTGACCGTCCGCGGTCTGAATCGAATTCAGTTCGTCAATGTGGCGCAGGCTTACGACCCGTTTCGGCGTGACGATTCCCTGTTTCAGCGCGGTGACAAGGTCAGTGCCGCCGGCCATGACCTGGGATTCACCGGGCTTGTCGCTCAACAGCGAAATGGCCTCATCAACACTCTTTGGCATGGCATATTCAAACGCGTTCATGCGATCTTCCCTCCTTGTTCGAGCGCCGCAAGCACCTTGTCTGGCGTCAACGGCAGTGTGGGCACGCGCACGCCGATGGCGTTTGCGACGGCATTCGAGATCGCCGCGCCCGGAGCAATGACCGGCGGTTCGCCCAAACCGATGACGCCGCGATCGTCGTAGCCGGGTCCCGTCATCATATGAACCTTAAGCGTGCCGACATCTGCAAGCGTGGCGAGACGATAGAATTCGAGGTCTGCGTTCAACATTCGGCCGGTCGTGTTGTCGTAAATGCATTCCTCGAACAACGCGTACGTGACCCCCATGATGAGCGCGCCGAACACCTGGCTCTCCGCCGTCTTCATGTCAACGATAAGGCCGCAATCCTGGACCGCGACAAACTCGTTGATGAAAACCTGCCCGGTTTCGACATCAACAGAAACATCGGCGATTTGCACGCCTCCGACGCCCTGATTGTCGAGCACGGTGCCGTCGCTGACGCCTTTGCCGCGCTTGTTCTCGCCACGACCGCTTACCGGCATTTGGCCAAGCAGGCTACAAGCCTTGGCCCAGGGCAATGACTTTGCCGGTGTGCCGGCAACCTGAATTTTGCCGTCGCGCGCTTCGAGTTGATCGGCTGCGACACCCAATGCAGGCGCGGCTTTTTCGAGTAATGCGTTCAACGCATTTGTGGCGGCTTCACGGGTAGAAGCTGAGACACCGCCGATCGTGGTGGAGCCGCCTGACGCTCCGGATGGCGGGTACGTATTCTTTCCAATGTTCACCTGAATCTTCTCGAGCGGCAAACCCAAGGTCTCCGCGGCAACGATGCCAACCGCTGTGCGCGTGCCTACGCCGAGGTCCTGCGTGCCGGTCGATACGCTGACAGCGCCGTCGGGATTGATGACACATTCGCATTGCGAATCGTTTCCAATGCCGCCCCAGGTGTGGATGCCAATGCCGAGGCCGCGCTTGAGCGTGCCTTCGGTGAGCGCCGTGCGAAGGTGGGCCTTGTCCTTGTAGCCAATCAAGTCCGCGGCAATCTTCAACTCATCCGTATATACCTGCGGAAGGGCCGTTAGCGAAGCGTTCTTGAGGAAGAACTCGAGTTCGTCCATCTTCAGTTCCGCGGCGAGATCGGCTATCGCCGACATGGTGATCAAACAGGCCTGTGGGTGGCCGGGCGCCCGCCATGCCGCGGACGATCCGCGGTTGGTGCGGATGCCTTTGCTGACCGTGCGGCGATTCGGAATATTGCCAAACACATAGGGCACGCCCAAACGGCCCGCGCCGCCCATGCCGCCGGAACCCCAAGCACTTGACGACCAAACGGTCATCATTCCGTCTTTCGACGCGCCGACGGTTACGTCCGCATAAGCGGAAGGACGGTTGCCGCCGATCATGAGTTCCTGATCGCGTTCAAGCATGAGTTTAATGGGTTTGCCGGTCAGCTTCGCGTACTCGACGCAGATTCTTCCCCAGCGTCCCGAGTCGAATTTCGATCCGAATCCGCCGCCCATGTACTGGCAATCGACGAGAATCTGGTTT
>JAWXCN010000115.1:0-15590 GCA_034408725.1 Candidatus Hydrogenedentota bacterium | reverse complement strand
CCCTCGAAATGGTAGGTCTGTCGAATGTCCAAAAAAATAGATTTCACCCTCAAAGTCTGGCGCCAGAAAAACGCCGATACCCCCGGCCGTCTCGAAACCTACGAGGCGAAGGGTATCGACACTGACGCGTCGTTTCTCGAGATGCTCGACATCGTGAACGAGGGACTGGAGAAACGGGGGATCGAACCCATCGCATTCGATCATGATTGCAGGGAGGGCATTTGCGGGGCGTGTGGCGCGATGGTGAACGGGCAGGCGCACGGACCCGAGCGCGAAACGACGCTGTGCCAACTTCACATGCGCAAGTTCAAGAACGGCGACACCATCACAATCGAACCGTGGCGCGCGAAGGGATTTCCGGTAATTCGGGACCTGGTGTGCGACCGGACCGCGTTTGACCGCATCATCACCGCGGGCGGATTCGTTTCCGTGCGCACGGGCCAAGCACCCGAAGCGCACAGCGTACCCGTGCCGAAGGACAAAGCGGACTGGGCGATGGACGCCGCGCAGTGCATCGGCTGCGGCGCATGCGTCGCGGCATGCCCGAACGCGTCCGCCATGCTGTTCGTGTCCGCGAAAGTCTCGCATCTGAACGTATTGCCGCAGGGCAAACCCGAAAAGGAACGCCGCGTGCTCGGCATGGTCACGCAAATGGACGCCGAAGGCTTCGGCAATTGCTCGAACCACTACGAATGCGAAGCCGCCTGCCCAAAAGGCATCTCGGTCAAAAACATCGCCAAGATGAACCGCGACTACCTCGGCGCCGCGCTGAAGTCGTAGTCGGTCTCAATCCAGCGTATCGGGTTTAGCCTGACGTCCTTCAACGGTGGCGTAGGCGTTCATGGCGTGCATGGCCAGGGCATCGCTCAAAGATCCGCGATATCCAAGCTGCTGTGCGCGACGGAAGTAAGCGTCGCGATCTTCCGGCTGGTTTTTCGCGTGGTGGAGCATTGCCAGATTGAAGTGGGGCAGAGGGGCGAGCGGATCTCGACGGATCGCTTCAGTCGAGGCGATTTCCGATTCGTTGAGTTGGCCGAGAATGAGATGGCACGCGCCAATGTTGGTCAAGGCCATGACATCCGGGCGCAACGAATAGAAGCTCCAAGCCAGCCATATTGCATGTCGCAGAGCTGGGCGCGCTTCGAGTTGCGTCATGAAGCGTTCAAAATGGGGTAATGCATCCGCGTATTGTCCACGCGTAAAAAGCCTGCGTCCGTTAAACAGCTCCCGCCACAAAACGCCCTGAACACGCCCAGGAATCAACAAGGCAACGATAATCGAAATTAAGACTGGCAAACTTTTCCCTGACGCAAAGAATGCCAAATATGCAAGGCCTAAGCAGACCAGAAGGATGGCCAGAGTTCCAATTTTTAGGAGTACGGTCCGGTTCATGACGCGCATTTTCCCCACGAAGACCACAGCATAACAGATAGGGAAAAATGGCGGAGAGGGCGAGATTCGAACTCGCGGTACCGCAAGCGATACAACGGCTTTCGAGGCCGCCGCCTTCAACCACTCGGCCACCTCTCCGCGGCGACAGGATTGTCGAGAAGGACTTTTTTTGTAGCGGGGAAGTTTACCAAACGATGGGGGAGGCGTTCCACTTCGTCGCGCTAATCTGCCTTAACGGTCCACTTCGTCCATAGCGTCCACTTCGTCCACCATCTCGACGCCATTCGCCCAACCCTGCCTTATTCTGAGGCGGTGCCGGCCTTGAGCTCAGGCTCATTCTGCTGCACCACCGACACCTTCTCAACTCCCGCCATTTGCACCGCATTCAATGCGGCGGTCATGGCGTCCAACGATGCATCCGGCGCGACGGCGACTTCCACGCCATCGGGGAACGCAACGGATTTATCCTTGATCTGCTGCATGAGCCGATCGCGCGCGGTGATTTCGCCTTCAATTTGAATATCGCCGTTTTCGGCGACGACAAGCGACATGATTTTCACCGCGTCGTCCGGCGCGATGGATTCCGCGTCGGCGGATGAAAACCGCACGGGCAACGCGCGGTAATTCAACATCGGCGCAACAACCATCATGATGATGAGCAGCACGAGGAAAATATCGGTGAGGGGGGTGATGTTGATTTCATCCATCACCTTTTTGCTAGACGCCCTCATTCGGCGCCTCCACCGGTAGTGAAGCCGCGGCGCCGTTCTCGTCGGATTCCCCGGCGACCATGACGCGCTCGAAACCAGCGTCCTTCGCGGATTGGAACACTTCCATGACGGCCCTGCTCTTGGACGCGCGATCCCCGCGCACCACGAGCGACTTCTCGGTTTGCGAAGCGAGCCGGTTCCGCAGCGCATTGGTCAAGTCTTCCGGTTTGACCAGATTCGAGTCGATGAAGTAGCTGCCATCCGTAGTGATCTCGACCGTAAGCCATTTCCGCTCGATGCCATCGCCCGCCGTGATGTGCGGCATGTTGATGTCCCGGCGCGAATTCGCCATGTGCGGCGCTACGACGATGACTATGATCAGCAACACCAGGAAAATATCGGTTAGTGGGGTAATGTTGATTTCGCCAAAGACGTGCCGTTGGCCGCGGTCAACGTGGTTCATGGTCGGTCCTGTTGCACCATGCGCGGATCAGGCCGGCGCGCATACTGCGCCGCGCCGGCGGCGCGTTGCGCTCGGCTTGTTCCTCCGCCCACGACGCTAAGCAACACCAGCTTCAGCACCTCGAAATCGCCCGCAAATTTCTCGACCATCGTGCGGAAATAATTGTTCAAGGCCACGGCGACGATCGCGACGCCGAGTCCCGCCGCCGTCGCGACGAGCGCGGACCCGATTCCGAACATGACGTTCGCGACATTGCCCCCGCTGTCCGCGCGCGAGAGTTCGCCAAAGGTCAACAGGATTCGAATTACGGTGCCGAACAGTCCGAGATAGGGGGAAACCGTGGCAATGGTGCCCAGCACGGCAAGGTTGCGGTCCAACTCGCGCATCGCAAGCGACGTGGTGACGTCGAACATCGGCTCGAATCGTTCCGGGTGCTTGCCGACAATAACGATGCCTTCCGCGGCCAGCTCGCCGAGAATGCCTTTTTGTTTTTCTGCGGCGACTTTGGCGTGGTCGAGGCCGTTATCGAGTTCCCGCTGGAGGGTGTGAATGAAATCCGCGGTATTGACCCTGTTCTTGCGGAAAAACCAATATCGCTCGATCATGACCGCCAGGCATAGCACCGAACAAAAGATAATCGGCAACAGTACCGGCCAGTCATTGACAATTGCGTACCAAAGAATGCTCATTCACCCACCACGCTTGTTATCAACCCGTCCCCACCCTAAACACGGGGTTACTATACCAAATCCAAGGGGACAAGTTGCAGGAACGCGCGCCGCACGGGCATTGTGGTGACGAACGCTGGAACTCGGACGCGGGAGGATTTCGCATGCGGCAGCGCACAACCATCGGCGGATACCTGATTCATCGCATGGAAGAGCTTGGAATTAAGCACGTGTTTGGCGTGCCGGGCGATTACGTGCTCGGCTTCTACGACCAAATGGTCGAAAGCAAACTAGCGGTGGTCGGCACCTGCACCGAGCTTGGCGCGGGGTTTGCCGCGGATGCCTATGCCCGCGTGAACGGTCTCGGCGCGGTCTGCATTACCTACAGCGTCGGCGGGTTCAACGCGTTGAACGCCGTCGCCGGCGCGTACGCGGAAAAATCGCCGCTCATTCTGATCAGCGGCGCGCCCGGCTTGGGCGAGCGCGAGCGTTCCCCATTCCTCCACCACAAGGTGCGTGATTTCAATACGCAGCGCCTGATCTTTGAACGCGTGACTGTTGCGGCGATTGCGCTCGAGAACCCCGACGATGCCCCGGCGCAGATTGACAATGCGCTGGATGCGTGCATTCGGCAGAAGCGACCCATCTACGTCGAGATTCCGCGCGATATGGTCGCCGTCCCGTGCGCCGCGCCGAAGCCGTGGACCTTTGACCGCGTAAAAAGCGATTCCCTCGCGTTGCGGGAGGCCGTTGCGGAAGCCGCGGAGATGATCCGGAAAGCCAAACGCACGATTGTGCTCGGCGGCGTCGAGATTCACCGGTTCGGGTTGCAAAGCCTGTTGAAGCGGCTGGTCGAGCATACGGGCATGCCGATTGCCTCGACGTTGCTGGGCAAGTCGATGATGGAAGAAGACCATCCGCAATACCTCGGCGTATACGAAGGCGCGATGGGTCGCGACGACGTGCGTAAAACGGTCGAGCGCGCCGATTGCCTGATGATCCTCGGCGCATTTCTGACCGACATCGATTTGGGCATCTTCACGGCCAAACTCGATCCCGCCAAAACCATCAACGCGAGTGCGGAACGGATCGCCATCAAGCGGCATCTGTTTGAGGACATTCAGCTCAAGGACTTCATGGAAGGGCTTATCGGCGCACTGCCCAAACGCAAATCCGCGAAGGTGCGCGCGCGGAAGCCGCGCGAGATAACGTTCAAAACAAAGCCAGCGAATCCGATGACCGTCCGGCGCATGTTCGAGCGGATTGACGCGTTCCTGCGCGACGAACACATCGTGATCTGCGACATTGGCGACAGTCTGTTCGGCGCGGCGGACCTTACGATTCGTAAGCACACCGAGTTTCTCAGTCCCGCGTATTACACGTCGATGGGGTTTGCGGTCCCTGCGGCTTTGGGCGCGCACATCAACAAGCCCAAGCTGCGGCCGGTCGTGTTTGTGGGCGACGGCGCGTTTCAAATGACGGGCCAGGAGCTGTCGACGATAGTCCGCAACAATTTAAACCCAATCGTCATCGTGTTGAACAACAAGGGCTACAGCACGGAGCGGTTCATTGATGATGGACCTTATAATGACATTTTGAACTGGAACTACCATCTCGTGACGGAACTGCTGGGCGCGGGCCTGGGTCTCGAAGTACACACCGAAGGCGAGTTCGATGACGCGCTTGACGTTGCGAACGCAAACATGGACAGCTTTTCGCTTATCAATGTCCATCTCGATCCCTACGACAGTTCGCGGGCAATGGAGCGGCTCGGAAAACGTTTGGGAAAAACGTTCGAGAAGTCGAAGAAGAAGTAAATGGCAGTGATTTCGGCGAATCCAAGACCGTGCTACGCGCGTCTGGCGTATTTGTGCTTCATCGCAACGCGGACCTTTGCGGATGTTGCGGCCGATCCGCTTGCCGCGGTGTCGTCCATCGCCGCGCGCAGTTCAGAACCGGAGATTGCCGCGACCGTGTTGGCGATTGACCATGCGCTGAATCCCGCGATGCTCCCCGCATTGTATATACGCCGGCTCGACGCGATGGCAGCGGAGTTGCAGCCACTTCTCGCAGTAGCGCCAAACGACGCTTCGCGGTTGCAACGCATGGCGGAGGTCATATATGGGACGTGGGGTTTCGCGAATGCCGACAGCCTGCCTGCGGACGTGTACGTATCATTCGCGGATGTGGTGGACAAAAAGCAATGGAACTGTTTCGGAATGACCATGCTGTATCTCGCGCTGGGCGAACGCGTGGGACTACAATTGCGTATGGTGGCGGGGCGCGGGCATGCGCTGGTCCGGTTGGCGGAAACGCCATTGCACATTGAAACCACGCAGCGGGGCCGCGTATACGAAGGCGCGGAATATCTCGCGGAATACTTGCCGTATCCCTGCACTGATCCCGCGTTGTTCAGGACGGTTGGCGCGCGCACGGCGATTGCCGTTTCATTGACGCAGACGGGCGCGGCGTTCGCGGCGCGGGGCGACGGCGGGATTGCGCTTTCGTGTTACCGGCATGCGCTTGAATTCGATCCGGCCTACGGAGAAGCCTATGCGGCCATTGGCGTGCTCGCGGCTGGCGCGGGAAATCAGGAGGAAGCGATCCGCGCTTTTCAGAAAGCCATCGAACTGGATGCAACAGTGCGTGAAGCGCATGCGGGATTGGGCGGCGCGCTGTACGCCAAGGGGGACTTGCAAGGCGCTGTCCGCGCGTTGCGAAGCGCATTGGAACTGTGTGCAACGCAACCGGAGCCGGCGTTTAATCTTGGCCAGGTATTGTACGAAGCCGGGGACCTTGACGGGGCTATCGCCGCGTTTCGCAGGTACACAAAACTTGTTCCCACGGACCCGGAAGGGTTCGCGCGCCTCGCGTTTCCGCTCGAAGACCAGGGCAAGCTTGATGACGCCCTTGCGGCCTATGCGGAAGCATTGCGGATCGCTCCGCGTCATGTCGATGCGATGATCAATTCGGGCGGCGTGCTTGAGAAGCTGGGAAAATTTGAGGCGGCGCGCGGCTGGTATGAAAAGGCGATTGCGCTTGCGCCAGGAAACGCCCTGGCGCACACGGGTCTGGGCCGCGCGTTGACGACGTTGCGGCAGTTTGACGCGGCAGCGCAGTCGTTTGATCGCGCGCTGGCCGCGGACAGCGAGAACCCCGCGGCGTGGATCGACTACGCGAAGCTCGATCAACAGCGCGGGGATTTGGTCCCGGCCATAAAAAAACTGGAGCAGGCGTTGCGTATCGCGCCCACCGAGCCGGAGACGCATATCGCGCTCGCGGAAATCTATCTTGAACAAGGTAGCAGCGCGAAAGCGCGCGAGCACGCCAGAATTGCGCGGAAACTGGGCGGGCAGTTACCGGAATCACTAAGCGCAATTGCGCTACCCGAGGCTATCGGCGAATAACGGGACAGGATGGAAGACTTTCAACTCACTATGGATTTTCTGCGTGACCTCCCGCTCGACTGGGTCCTCGTCAGTGTGTTGTGCGTTCCCGCGTACTTCTTTTACGCTTGGGCGATTTTTGGCCATTGGGAAAATTTTCTGGAGGCGCTGCACTATGTGGCAACGCCCGATGCTTGGTCGCTCGTGCGCGGGGAGCGCGTGGACGATAGTTGGGCAACGATGAAGTTTGGGTTGTTGCTGGTATTGAGTATAGCGACGGTATACGAGGTGTATACGCATTTCATTCCCTGGATTTCGCCATCATTTGCGGAGGTCCTGGCGGGGATGTAATTGCGCGTTCCGGATGATCAATTACGAGTACGAGAACGAGAAATCTAAGCCTTTGCAACAGTCACCGGAATGCCGGATAGCGCTACCGTCCCCGAGGGAACATCCAAAAATTGATCATCGGCGAGCAAGTTTGTGTTGACACCGGCGTGCTCGCGCGCGACGGCCATGCCAAGTCCATCGGTGTTATGACCCCAACCATGCGGAATACTTACCACGCCGGGCATGATGCTCTCCGTAATTTCGACCGGCGCATTTAGATCGCCTACGCGCGACGCGATGCGCGCTATGCCGCCGTCCGCGATACCCAGCGCTTTCGCATCGCCGGGATTCATCTGCACCGTGCAACGCGCTTTGCCGGACACCAGCGTGGGCAGGTTGTGCATCCATGAATTATTCGACCGCAGATCGCGTCTTCCAATCAATACGAATCCGTTTCCATTTCGCGCCAGTTTTTCAGTTAGCCGTGGAACATCCGCGACAATGTGATCGGGCGCCAACTCGATTTTGCCTGATTTCGTCCGCAACATTTCGGGAATGCGCGGTTCAAGCGGACCGAGGTCTATGCCGTGCGGTTGCGCTGCGACTTTTTCCAGTGTTAAGCCGTCCGGCGTCGCGCCGAATCCATCGCCGTACGGGCCGGTGCGTAACATGAAGTCCAACATGCGATCTGGTCCGCCGCGCGGCTCGAGGGCTTCGAGAATCTCCCGCGGGTCGCGTCCGTGAATGTTCGATGTGGCGTCGTCCAATTCGCGTTGGATGAGCGTCATCATCACCATGCCGTCGAGAAAATCGTTGTCCGCGTTGGGCCCCATGCCGTTGAGAACGCCCACCAATCGCAGGATTGTTTCCCACTCCTCCGGTTGGTCCGCGGGTTTCTCGAACAGCGCGCGCGAATACCGCGCATTGTTGCGCACGGATAATTGGCTGAATGCCAAATCATAATGCGGCGTTTCCAAGGGTGACGGTCCGGGCAGGATCACGTTTGCGTACCGGGTGGTTTCGTTAAGATAGACGTCCAGGCACACCATGAACTCGAGCGAGTCCAGCGCGCGCGCGAGCCGGCCATTTCCATTTGGCGTGCTCAATACGGGATTCCCCGCGACGGTTATCAGCGTGCGTATCTGGTCTTCACCGGATGTTTCGATTTCTTCCGCCAGGCATGCAACGGGCAGCTCGCCGAAAATCTCGCCCACGCCGCGCACGCGGCTCTTCCAACGGCCTACTTTTGCGCCTCGACCCGCGCCCGCCGAGCCTTTTGTGTTCGATGGTCCTATGGCGGCCTTCGTAAACATCGCGCCGCCTTCGCGATCAAGATTGCCGGTGAGCACGTGGATCACGTCTGGCAGCCAATTCGCGATGGTTCCGAATTCCTGGGTGCATGTCCCGATGCGCGCATAGACTGCCGCGCTGGGTGCTGCCGCGATTTCCCGCGCGAACCTGCGAATGGTTTCCGCGTCAATGCCACACTGCGCG
Organism: Candidatus Hydrogenedentota bacterium; assembly: GCA_034408725.1. Lineage (GTDB taxonomy): Bacteria > Hydrogenedentota > Hydrogenedentia > Hydrogenedentales > SLHB01 > JABWCD01. Next base: position 7,147 of record JAWXCN010000115.1, on the reverse strand, counting down.
GCGGCGCGTTCGGGCGTGAACGCCGCGGCTAGTTCGCGCACGCGGTCCAGTCCTTCGGTCCATTCTGCAAGCCTGCCGGGTTTTGTGAGACCTTCCTCGAACAGCGTGTGAACAATTGCGAAGAGCAAGAGGGCATCGGTGCCGGGCTGGATGAAATGATGCTCGTCCGCGGCTTCGGCCGTCTTTGTTCGGCGCGGGTCAATGACGACGGCTTTGCCGCCGCGTTGGCGCATTCGGCGCAGGCGTCCGGGGAAATTGGGCACGGTCATCATGCTGCCATTCGACACCATCGGGTTTGCGCCCAGGATCATCATGTATTGGCATCGATCTATGTCAGGCACGGCAACGCTGAGCCCGGAACCGAACATGAGTGCGCTCGCGAGTTGTTTTGGAAACTGATCAACGGTACTGGCGGAAAACACCGCGCGCGATCCCAGTGCTTTTGCCATCACGGGCGCGTAGGCCGTCAGCGCGAGGTTGTGTACGGTGGGATTGCCAAGATAGATGCCAACGCTGTTGCGTCCGTGTTCGTCCCGTATACGCGTCAGTTTATCGTTGATAACTGCGAACGCTTCGTCCCACGATGCTGCGCGCCAGTGGTTCCCTTCGCGGATCATGGGCGATCGCAAACGGTCCGGGTCCGCGTCCAATTCCGCCAATGCGGCGCCTTTGGGGCAGATGAAGCCTTCGCTGAAGGTGTCTGCCGCGTCGCCTTTGATGTGCGTCACGCGCCGGCCATTCGTTTCAACTTCGAGGCCGCAGGTTGCTTCGCACAACGGGCAAATCCGGTACCGCGTCTGGGTGGAAGTGTTCATAAGCGGGCGCCTCACGTTAGATGATGCTCCAGTATACATGCACGCGCGGGTTCCACAAGCGCCGGAAATTCGTTTGCGGGTCTGGAATGCGTCCTGTTAGGCTCCCCTGCACGCACGGCTGGCGGGGTCGCCAGGGTATGAGGGTGGGAATGCCTGTTTACATTACAATCGCGTTGGCGCTGGTTCCCTCGCTGCTATTGGTCCGGTATTTTCAATTGCGCGACATCTATCCCGAACCATCGCGGCAGATTTGGACAACCTTTATTCTGGGCGCATTGACGGTTGTGCCGATTTTGTTGATCACGCTGCCCATGCTGGCAATTTTCCCCATGCCGGAACATCCCGTCGTTCGTGGTACAGCCTTGGCGTTCCTGTTTGCCGCAATCCCGGAAGAATTTTTCAAGCTCGCCGTGCTTGCGGGGTACAGCATGCGACGGCGCGCGTTCGATGAACCTATGGACGGCATCGTGTACGGCGCGGTGGTTGGCCAGGGATTCGCAGCGTTCGAAAACGCCATGTATTCGGTATCCGGGGGCGTTGGCATCGCCGTTGCCCGAGCGTTCACAGCCGTGCCCGCGCACGCCTGCATGGGCGTCATCATGGGCCACTACATCGGCCTTGCGCGGTTTGACGCAAAGAACCGCACCCGGCTGATTGCGAAAGGTTTTTTCTTTGCAGTGCTCGTGCATGGCCTCTATGACGCGCCATTGCTCACGCTGCAATCGCTGGTCGCTCAAACCGGAGAACTAGCCGCTGAAGATGAAAGCTTCAGCGGGTTGTTGGTCACGGGCGCGTTTCTCGTGCTCGCCATATCGATTCGCTGGGCGCACCGTCTTGCGAAGGCGGCGCGCCGTGCGCAACGGGAATTGCGGGTTCCTCCGCCCATTCCAGAACAAGCGGTCTCGATGCTCCGTTCGCCGGAGCGCGCAATTGGGACAGCGACACTGTGGTGGGGCGCATTGCTTGCGGTTGCCGGTGGCGTGATCACTGCCGGGGGTATCCGGATTCTACTACTCGCGGACGCGGCCCCAAGAACACTTGCGTTCATGATTGCGGCTGTGGTGGTTGCCGGCGTTGTACCGCTGGTGTCCGGTCTCACCCTGTTTACGAATGGCGTGCGGCGCTTGAATCGGGCCGCCTCGGCTCAGGCGCCGATTACATGAATACTGCGCCGGGCAACGCGATAGTCGAGCTGGACCACGTGACTGTGCGGTATGGCGCGCGCGTTGCGCTGAATGACGTGAGCCTTCATATTGGCGAAGGCATCGCCGGTCTTCTCGGCCCCAATGGCGCCGGCAAGAGCACGTTGTTGAAAACGCTTTTGGGATTCTGCGCGCCCGTTGCGGGCACGGCGCGTGTTCTGGGCGCGGAACCGCGGCACGGCGGCAGGGAAATTCGGCGGCGCGTGGGGTATATGCCGGAGCGCGACGTGACTTCGCCAAAGCTCAGCGCCGTGTCGTTTGTGTCATATTGCGGCACGCTCGCGGGAATGCCCTACCGCGACGCGTTGCAACGCGCGCACGAGGTGCTGAACTACGTCGGGTTCGGCGAAGAACGGTACCGGGTGATGGGCACATACTCGACCGGTATGCGGCAGCGGGCCAAACTCGCGCAGGCATTGGTCCACGATCCGCGCGTGCTGTTTCTTGACGAACCCACCAACGGTCTCGATCCCGTCGGGCGCATTGCCATGCTCGATCTCATCCTGAACGTTGCGCGGCAGCGCGGCGTCGCGGTGCTGTTGTCATCGCATCTGTTACCGGATGTCGAACATGTCTGTGAGCGCGTTGTGCTCATGGACCAGGGGCGCGTTGTTCGCGAGGGGACCGTCGCCGAATTCACCAAATTGCGAAATGATCGCTATGCCGTCCGCGTGCGCGAAGGAGCCGCCGCGTTTGAAGAACACCTGCGCGGGGCGGGTTGCGCCGCCGAAATCGGCAGCGACGGCAAAGTACAGGTCACGCTTGCCGCCGGAATGGCGCCCGCCGACCTGTTTCGGATAGCGCGGGCGCAAGGATTTCAGCTCCGCGACGTGGTGCCCGTCCGCCATCGGCTCGAAGACATTTTTCTCGAAGCAATCGCCGATGGACAACCAACGTCGTGATGGATGGAGACCAAACTGTGCAGTATCCCGTTGGAGACTTGTTGGAACGCGCGTACGAAAAAACGCCGGGCCTTGCCGTCGAACGGTGTCATATAGGAAAAGACGCCGCCGCGCAACTCGGGACGTTTGCGAAAGCTCGTTGCGGGGCAACGTGTCTGGTGATTTCCGACACGCATACACGGCCCGTGGGCGATTCCGCGATTCGCGCGCTACGGGACGCGGGTAAAAAAGTTGTCGAGCATGTATTCGACGAGCCTCACCTGGATGCGGCGGAAACGCTGGGCGACAATGTTGCCCAGCGCGGGGCGGATGCGGACTTCTTTGTCGCCATCGGTTCCGGGACCCTATGCGATCTCGCAAAACACGCGGGCACAAAACTTTCCCGTCCGGTGTTGCTGTTTGCCACAGCGGCATCAATGAATGGCTATACCTCCGGTATCACGGCCATAAAGGTGCGGGGACTCAAGCGTACAGTGCCCTGCACGCCCGCGCTGGGTGTGTTTGCGGACCCCGCAGTCGTCGCGTCCGCGCCGCCGCGCATGGCCGCTGCGGGAGTTGCGGACTACCTGTCAAAATGTTCCGCCGGCGCGGACTGGCGTGTCGCCCATTTCCTGCGCGATGAGTATTACGACGAACAAGCTTTGCGATTCTACGAGGGCGCGTTGGAGCGCGTGCTGGATACCGCGCCGCAGGTAGGGGAAGGCGATGCGCATGCCATCGCGATTGCATTCGAGGCGTTGCTCTTGTCCGGCCTGTCCATGCTCGTTGCGGGTTCGTCCGCGCCCGCCTCCGGCGGCGAACACCTCATTTCCCATTTTATCGACATGAAACAGGCGCTGTACGGCACGCCGAATGATCTGCACGGCGTCCAGGTCGGCGTAGCCACGGTGCATTGTCTGCGCCTGTGGGAGCGCGTGTTGGCGTTGGAACCGGCGGCCATTGATGCCGATGCGCTCGTCGCGCAACAGCCGGCCGATGCGCAGGTCGAACAATGGGTGCTCGAAGACTGGGGCGAAACCATCGGCGCGGAAGTGTTCGCGCAATGGAAACAGAAATCGCGTCCGCGCGATACGATGCGCGCGGAGATTCAAAAGTTTCGCGACAATGCGGCAGCCATACGTGAAGCCGTTCAACGCGATCTGTTGCCTTCGCATGGGGTCGAGCGCGCGATTCAGGCAGCCGGCGGGCCAACCAATCCAGAAGATATGAACGCGCCGATTGAGGTCTATGAAAAGGCGCTGACCCGAGCGCGGTATATTCGCAATCGGTTTACCGTGCTTGATCTGGCCTCGGAATTGGGTATTAAAGGATAAGACGATGGTTCTCCGTTCCAGAGAAACTCATGAAATACTGCGCGTATATTGCGATACCTCAGTTTTCGGCGGGTGTTTTGATAAAGGATTCGAACTGGATTCTCTTCGGGTAATTCGCATGGCACGGAACAGCGAAATTACGATCGTCACCAGTCAGCCGGTTCTTGATGAAATAGCCGACGGTCCACCGCACGTTCTTGAATTGGTGAATTCCTTACCGAAGTCCTCAATCGAGTTTCATGCGCTGACCAAGGAATGTATCTCCTTACAACGTGAGTATTTACGCGATGGAGTGCTAGGCGCCCGGTGGGCGATAGACGCCCTGCATGTCGCTGCCGCAACTGTTGCTCGCGCCGATGCTATTGTGTCCTGGAATTTCAGACACATTGTCAGGATTGATAAAATCAAAGCATTCAATGAAGTGAATATGAAACTTGGCTACCCACAGCTTATAATAGTTTCACCCAAGCAGGTGCAAGAGTATGACGATGAAAACTAAAGAAAATTTTGATTGCCTGGCGTTCAAAGATCGCGCACAGATGCGCGCCGCACGTGACATAAAGGGGATGACGCCCGCGCAGATAATCGCGTACTACGATAGACGTGTTGCGCAAGGCCCATTTTCGGATTTGTGGAAGAGTTTGTCCGAACAAAAACGCCCCATGTCGAAATCACGTGTTCGCTAAATAATCAATCCTGCGCTCAGTGATTCTGCCCCGCACAAACAAATACCACTTCGATGTCGCCGAGCACTACGACGATCTCAGCCGCTGGTATCTCGAAATCTGGGGCGAGCACGTTCACCACGGATTCTGGGAGACGGGCGCGGAGAGCGCAGACTTGGCCGTTGTGCAGCTCGCGCAACGCGTGGCGCAAGACGCGGAGATTCGCGCCGGCGCTCACGTTATAGACATTGGGTGCGGCTACGGCGGCGCCGCACGGCTTTTCGCGAAAGGCTACGGCGCAAAAGTCATCGGCTATACCCTGTCGAAGTCACAGAAAGAGTATGCCGACGCGCAGGCAGACGGTTCATCCAATCCGGACATCAGGCTGCAAGACTGGTTCAATAACAATTTGCCTGACGCCTCCGTGGACGTCGCCCTGTCCATCGAAAGTTCCGAGCACATGGAAGACAAGCCGCGGTTTTTCGCGGAAGTAATCCGCGTTTTGAAGCCGGGCGGTCGATTCGTGGTTTGTGCATGGCTCGCAAACCCTTCGCCTCGACCTTGGGAAATCAAATATCTTCTTGAGCCGATCTGCCGCGAGGGACGCCTTCCCAGCCTGGGCGATGAACACGACTACCGGCGTTGGTTTACCGATGCGGGTTTTGCCGATCTGCAAGTAGAAGACATTACCCGCAACGTCAAAAAGACCTGGCCCATTATCATTGGCAGGATGGTCAAGCGGCTGGCGTGGGACAAGGAGGCCTGGTCGTTCATGTTCAAAAGCCCCAACCGCGTCTTTGGCCTGACCGTCCTCCGCATGGCCTTCGCCTACAACACCGGCAGTCTGCGATACGCGCTATTTTCAGCCACCAAACCCGGCCAAACTGAACACTAGCCGCAAATCCGCCCTCTGGGGTACACTTAACCCGAACCTACCACATGGAGCAACCGCCATGCAGGCACAGCAGCAGGGTCCTTTACAATCACTGGATGAATGGGAAGACGACGTCCATGCCCGCTACCCGGAGCCGGATAAGTCCTTCGCCCCCCATAAAGACACGGCCGAATTCCGCAACTACGAAAAGTCCACGCGCCCGAGCGTGCGCGAATTTTACCGCATCAACCATCAGTTCCAGACCTACGGCTTTGTTAGCGAAAAACAGCGCGAATACGGCGGCCGCACCCGCAAACAAATGAGCATCTGGGAAGCGATGGAATTCTTGAACACCCTGGTCGACGACAGCGATCCCGACACCGACCTCTCTCAGATTCAACATCTGCTGCAAACTTCCGAGGCGATCCGTGCGGATGGGCATCCGAGGTGGTTTGTGTTGACTGGCTTGATCCACGATCTCGGAAAAATTCTGTGCCTTTATGGCGAACCCCAATGGGCCGTCGTCGGCGATACGTTCCCGGTCGGCTGCAAGTTCTCGGACAAGGTCGTGTTCCCCGATTTCTTTTCGGAGAATCCCGACGGGGATCATCCCGTGTACAGCACGGAAAACGGCGTATACGAACCCGGCTGTGGTCTGGACAAGGTCGCGTTATCGTGGGGACACGACGAGTACATGTACCAGGTGGCGAAGGATTATCTGCCGGAATCCGCCCTGTACATGATTCGCTATCACTCGTTCTACGCCGCACACCGCGAAGGCGCGTACCAGCACCTCATGAACAATCACGACCGCGAAATGTTCAAATGGGTCCGCGCATTCAATCCCTACGACCTGTATTCAAAGAGTCCGGTTCCTCCAGATGTGGATGCACTGCGTCCGTATTACGAAGAATTGATTACGGAGTTTTTTCCTGCGAAGGTGGCGTGGTAGGGATAGAACCTTTAGGGACCCGAACGAAACTTGAGCGTCTCTTTGCCCCGCATGGGCTACGGCGCGCAGGCTGAATGCGGCTTAGAGACTCCAATAAGTCGTATGCGCCAGTCATGAATGAGCGCGTAGCACTGCGCTACACCGGCGGGAAGCGGCCTTCCGACATTATCTATCCCCGACACGAAATGGGAAGATGTCCTTCGCCGGACACTTGCGAAAAATAGCGGAAAAATAAATCGATTCGCCGAGTCACGCCTCGCAGTTGGTGCAATGCACGTCCTCAAGAGGCTCGTTGTTGATCAATGCTTTGAGCCAGTCCACTAAACGGACTCCGTTGACTTCCATGTCGTAGAAGATGTCGAACTCGAGAATGCCGTGGCCTTCGCCGGGGGCGGTGTAGCTGTGCCGGGTTACGCCCGCAGCT
>JAWXCN010000114.1:0-28600 GCA_034408725.1 Candidatus Hydrogenedentota bacterium | reverse complement strand
CGGGAATATTCCCGCGCTCACACGCTTGCGCCTTTCCCGGCGAGCGCTTCGCATTCCGCAATCCGCTTCGACAAGAACTCCTGCTCGGATGTCACCTGGGTCAGCGCGATCGCTTTTTCGTAATGCCGGGCCGCCACTTCGCCGTTTTCCAACTGCGCCTCGAACTCGCCGAGCACGGCGTGAAATAAATAGTATGACTCCAACTGCGCTCGATCGCGAATGGACATCACCGCATCGATTCCGGCCTTGGGCCCGGAAACTTTCGCGAGCGCCACCGCGCGGTTCAGCTCGACCACGGGCGACGGATCGATTTCCAGCAAGCGGTCGTATAACGACAGAATCTGCGTCCAGTCTGTCGATTCATAGTCTGGCGCGGCGCAGTGATATGCGGTGATTGCCGCCTGCACGTGATACTCGGTCAATTTGTTGCCCGCGATCGATTGACCAAAGTGCGACATGCCGCGCGCTATCAGCGACCTGTCCCATCGCGATCGATTTTGTTCACTTAGGCGTAATACATTGCCCATCGCATCAACGCGGGCGGGCAACCGGGCCGCGTTCAGCATCATAAGCGCGATCAAAGCGTGCGCGCGCGGCGTGTTGCCCACGGGATGTTCCGCCAACAATTCGGCTAGCGCAATCGCCTCGCTGCACAATTCTTCCCTGATAATTGAATCGCCGGTTGACGCTTTGTATCCCTCGTTGAACAGCAGATACAGCGTTTGTTCGACTGCGTCCAGCCGCGTGGACAGTTCTTCGCCCACCGGAATCTCGAACGGAATCTTCGCATCGCGAATGCGCTGTTTGGCGCGGGTCAGCCGCTTCGCAATGGCGGCTTCCGATGTAAGAAAGGCGGTCGCGATTTCGCCGGTGCTGAATCCGCAAAGGAGTTTCAACGCCAGCGCAACGCGCGCATCATGCGGAATCGATGGATGACAACAGGCAAACATCATGCGGAGCCGGCCGTCCTGGATTTCACTTTCGAACCGGACCGTGTCCGCCGGGGTTGAATCCGGCGACCAATTTTCCAGTGAATCGATGATACCCGGCTGTTTGTCCTGAAACAGTTTTTCACGACGGATGACATCCAGCGCGAGGTGTTTAGCGGTCTGCGTGATCCACGCCGCGGGATTCTTTGGAATTCCGTAGTATGGCCAGGTCTGCATCGCGCGGATCAACGCTTCCTGCACCACGTCTTCGGCAAGCTGCATCCGCTCGATTCCGAACATACGGGTAAGCACCGACACGAGCTTCCCAGATTCCTGCCGGAAAAGGCGGTCCGCCAGCCGGGAAATATCCCCGGCCGGCGGTGGATTGTCCGATACTCCGGCGCGCATGGGACTACGCGGAAGCGTGTGCCATCTGTTCGCTAACGCGCTGCATCGTCGGACATTGCACGGCCACTGGACGGACTTCGACCGTCATGCCGTATTCAAGCAGTGGGCTGGTCTTCGCGAATTCGAGCGCATCTTCCAGGCTGTCAACTTCAACCAGAAAATAACCCGAGATCACTTCCTTCGATTCCGCGAACGGTCCGTCGGCGATCGATTTGCCGTTTTTACCGGAAACAATTTTACCCTCGGGCAACAACGGTTGCGCGCCTTTGAGCTTTCCTGATTTCTCCAACCCTTCGAACCATGCGGACCAGCGTCCCATGATCTCTTGAAGCTGGTCCGGTGAAAGCCCGGCCTCCCAGTGGCTGCCGCGGAACAAGAGAAGGTATTGAGATGTCCTGTTGTTATCTGAGCTCATGGCCTTCAAACTCCTATCGTTGATGAAATGGTTGTCGAACGTTTACGCAATTTGCCTCGCGCACGCAATCGTCCTCGATCTTAATTACACGTCACGTCTTAACCGGAATCCAAATCTCGACGTCGCCGGCTCCCGCTTTTGCGTCAAAATTCTCGCCGTATCGCTCGAAGCTCGGAGTCTGCGCAATTTCCCGGCCCGATCGCGGGGCCCACTCGCTCCAGATACGCTGAATTGTCTCCGGGATCGCGGACACATCGCCCTGGTGCGTGAACACTGCATATTTCGCAGCGGGAACCATTATGTTGCAGAAATCTTCGGGCAGCCCTGATAACCCTGAAACTTCAACGCCCGACAGATAATCGAAACCGCACTCCGCATCGAAATTCCAGCATACACCGTAGCTGACCCCGCCGGCCTGTCCGGGCACTTTGCCTATATGCGGCCCAAACCGCGTCCATTGGGCGGGAATCCCAAGTCGCGTAGACATCGTATAATGCTCATTCATGCCCGCGATGAGAAGCGTCCGCCCAGTTTCGATTCGCGGTTCAAGCGCTTTGCTCAATGCATCGTTCATACGAATAATCCTGTTGCACCCTGCTCATGCTTCTACAAATCCACCATTACCTCGAACCCGCCGTACACCATGCGCTTCATGTCAAACGGCATTGTTTTTGGTCCCATCTTCGACAAACGCGGGTCCGTCATGACCTTCTTGTTCACGCTGTCGCGATGCTTCCGCGACTTGTAGACGATCCACGAAAACACCACCGTCTCGCTTGGCTTGCACTTCATCAACGGCGGAAACCCCGCCATCCCTTTCACTTTCAGGTCTTCGCCCACGCACTCCCGATATTCGAGCGCGCCGTGTTCCATCCAGATTTTTCCGGCTTTCTTCGACATCCGCAGGTACGCCTGGATATTTTTCTTCGGCACCGGCAACACGAATCCATCGACATACTTCATGTTCGTCTCCCTTTTCGCTCGCGGCTACTTTTTGTTTGCCTCGATCTTCGTGCGCAGCCGCTCCTCTTGCTCGCGAAGCTCGGGGGTGAACTCCGCGCCGAAATCATCCGCCTCGAATATTTGCCGAATCTCCAGTTCCGACTCTGCTCCGGTGGGATTCGGACAACGCTTCGCCCATTCAATGGCCTCGTCCAGCGACTTCACTTCCCATAACCAGAACCCGGCGATGAGCTCCTTCGTCTCTGGAAAGGGCCCGTCAATCACGGACCGCGTGGCGCCCGAGAACCGGATTCGCGCCCCTTTCGAGCTCGGGTGCAACCCCTCGCCCGCGAGCATAATCCCCGCATTCACCAATTCCTCGTTATACCGCCCCATCTCCGCCAACAACTGCTCGCTGGGCATTTCGCCCGCTTCCGTATTTTTGTCCGCTTTTACAATCACCATGCACCGCATCGCACCATCTCCTGTTTGGTTTCGCCCAGTCAACTTCTACCATACGACGAACAGCCGCGTCCAAAAAAGACAGGCAGTTAGTTGCCTCTTTCTCGTCGAAAGCCTCCTGCGCTTCGTATCGCTTAAATAGGGTTAGGTAGACGGCCTTCCCAAAGCGGCAGCTACCGCAGCCGCACTCCAAGGCGCTCCGCGCGAATTGGCGTAAGTAAACACTCCAGTCCGGCGAGCAACATGTCACGGCCAACGTCGTACCTCCGTCTAAAATTGAGTGCAGCACGTCCTGTGGCGGGTTTTTGGGCGTGCGTCCGTTGCGCAATCAGACTTCGCCACTCATTAGCTCTGTACCTGTTGCTGCGATTTGTCAATTGGGCGCTAAGTGGAAAGATGGATACGCTCTGCAATATGGGCGTAGGATGGTTTTGAATCCGGTGCTACAAGGAGTGACCGAATGACAGATGCCTACGCGATCCAACCAGTTTCCGACTACAAGGATCGCACGATTGGGTTGGTGGTGTTTGGCATCGCGCAATGTCTACTGGGCATTTTAAGCGGGCTGGTGGAGATCCTGCTGGTGGTGGGCGCGGCGGTGTTGGCTTCGTCGGAAGCCGGTACTGCGAATGGAACGGACATGACAGCCATGATCCCGGGGTTTGTGATGTATGCGATCGCGGCAGTATGGTTTATCAGCATGGGGGTCGGCTCTATACTAGCGCGGCGTTGGGCTCGTGCGCTAACGTTGGTCTCCTCCTGGATTTGGCTCGTCATGGGGATCGTCGGCACGCTTGCCTTTATGTTTTTCGTGCCCGCTCTTTACGATGATATGGGAGCGAAAGGCCAGTTGCCGGAAGGCGCGGTAGTCCTTATGAAGGTTTTCTTCATGGTGTTCATGGTAATTGTTTTCGTGCTAATTCCAGGCGCGTTAATCCTTTTCTACGGCAGCAGGCACGTGAAGGCAACGTGCGAAGCGAAAGACCCAAAAGCGCGGTGGACAGATGCGTGTCCGTTGCCTGTGCTCGGACTGAGCGTATGGGCTTGCTTTATAGGCCTCTCCATGTTGTCTCTGGGCATCTATCGATGGGCACTTCCATTCTTTGGATTTATCGTCACCGGCTGGGCCGGCGCGCTATTCGCAATGGCGGTTATGGTGTCGTTTCTATATGTGGCGTGGGGCGCCTATAGACTGAATATAAAAGCGTGGTGGGTCGCGATGGTTGCTGTCACATTGTTAAGCGTCTCCACAGTTGTGACGTTCTATCGCCATAATCTGATGGACTATTATCAATTGATGGGTATGTCGCCTCTGCAGCTCGAACAAGTTGAACAGATGCTACCGCAGGTGCGAAAGATGATTCTGTTTTACGCTTTATTTCCCGTAATTTGGCTGGGGTACCTTTTGTATGTGCGAAAGTATTTTGTCCACGCAATAGCCTCGCCAACTTCTGGAAGCGGTGGGCTTTTGTCAGGCGTGGATATAGATAACAACGCCGCGTTATTGGATCGGATGGATGAGGGACGAAAATTCTGATCGACGCAGCGCTGTGCATACAAAACGATGTCACAGTAGCGCCACCGCTCGTTACAGTTCGAGAATATCCGATCCTACAAAAATTCAGGTGTTTATTCCATGTTAAAACAAAGCTGCTTTTATGGAGCGCTATTTCTAGGCGCGGTTTGTACTGTGTTTGCCGACGATGCCGTGTTGCCCACAGGACCTGCGAAGCCAGCGGTTGTAACCCAACACTTTCCGGATCGCGTACATGAATTCATCTGGCGGAATTGGAATGCGGTCGAGCCGGCGAAAATCGCAAAGTTGATTGGCGCGTCGGTCGATGACGTGACGGCAATCGCAGTGTCAATGGGTCTGCCCGCGCAATCGGTTGTCGTGCCGGAGATGCGCGCGCGCGGGTATGTGACGCTGATTCGCCGCAACTGGCATTTGTTGCCGTACGAGCAACTGCTCGAACTGTTGGAACTGACGCCGGAGCAATTGTCGGTGATGTTGCGGGAAGAAGATTTTCTTTGGCACAAGCTCGGCCAGATCAAGCCGCAATGCGATCCGCTGCGGTACATCGCGCCGAATGACGCTGCGAAGGCGCGGGCCGCGGAGATCCGCGCCGTTGTGAAAAAGGATTTTGGCGACGCCATAAAACAGACTGGCGAACCGCGTTTCGATTTCGTGCGGCAGATACGCGATCCGCTTCCAGATGTGCCCGCGCCCGAAGTTGCGGCGGACCGGCCTGAATCGTTGCGAATCGTGCATTCGTATGTGGCGGTGTTTGGCGATCCGCTGTTGAGTCCGCAGTTGAATCCGTATCCGGATGGTTTGTTGCAGCGGCTCGCGGCGTCGGGGATTAACGGTGTGTGGTTGCACGCGGTGTTGCGCGATCTTGCGCCGGGCGGCGAGGCGTTTCCCGAATTCGGAGAGGATCACGAAACGCGGCTAAAGAATCTGCGCGCTTTGGCGGAGCGCACGCAGAAATACGGCATACGGCTCTATCTTTATATGAACGAGCCTCGGGGCATGCCGCCGGCGTTTTTCGCAAACAGGCCAGAGTTGGCCGGTGCGCGCGAGACGCACCTGACGGCTATGTGTACGTCGCAACCCGCGGTGCGCGAGTGGATGGGTAATGCGCTCGCGCATATTTTCCGCGAGGTGCCGGGCCTCGGCGGCGTGTACACGATAACCGCATCGGAGAATCTGACGAACTGCGCGTCGCACGGCGATTGGAAATCGTGCGAACGCTGCAAGGATCGAACGGATGCGGACATTATTGCCGAGGTGAACACCGTGATCGAACAAGGCGTGCATCGCGGCGATCCGGATGCGCACGTGCTGGTGTCGGACTGGGGTTGGCGCGGACACGGCGACGCGCCGGACATCATCGCGCTGCTGCCGAAATCGGTGTGGCTGATGTCGGTCAGCGAATGGCATTTGCCGATCGAGCGCGGCGGCATCAAAAGCACGGTGGGCGAATATTCCATTTCCGCGGTGGGGCCGGGGCCGCGTTCGCAGAGCCATTGGAAGGTCGCGCGCGAACTGGGGTTAAAGATCGGCACGGAAATTCAGTTCAACAACACCTGCGAGATCGCAAGCATTCCGTATCTGCCGGTGCTCGACCTCATTGCCGAACATTGCGATAACCTGCGGTCGAAGGTCGATCTGAATGCGATGTTCATCGGCTGGACAATGGGCGGGTATCCCTCGCCAAACTTTCAGGTGGCTGAGCGGGTAAACCGAAAACCCGTGCGGGAAGTAAACATCGTCTTGGATGAGTTGGCGATGGAACGGTTCGGCGTGGAGGGCGCGCCGCATGCGCGAAAAGCGTGGACGTTGACGAGCAACGCGTTTCGCGAGTATCCGTTTCACATCAGCGTGATCTATACGTCGCCTGTGCAGTGGGGCGCGGCGAACCCGTTGTATCCCGCGCGAACGGGCTACTCGGCGACGATGTGGGGCATTCCCTACGATGATCTGGATGGATGGCGCGGGCCGTACCCGCCGGATATTTTCGCGCAGCAGTTTGAGAAAGTTGCGGAGGGGTGGAAGCCGGGTGTTGCCGAGTTGCAGCAGGCGGTGGAGAAAGCGCCGGCCGCAAATCGCGAGGAAGCTGAAGCGGATTTGGTGTATGCGCGCGCGGCCGGCATTCATTTTCAGTCCGTCGCAAACCAATCGCGATTCGTGTTCGCGCGGAACAAGCTGATCGATCCCGCGAACACGTTGACGGCGGAAGAGCGCGAAGCCCTGCGCGGCGAGATTAAAAAGCTGCTCGAATCCGAAATTGCGCTGGCCCGTGAATTGTACACGCTTACCCAGGAAGATTCACGGATCGGATTTGAGCCGTCATGTCAATATTTTTATCTGCCGCTGGATTTGGTGGAGAAGGTTGTAAATTGCCGGTGGCTGTTGGCGAATGTGGATGCGTGGTCGAAGGTCGAGAGTCCTTAAAACCGCACATCAATCGAATGGGTTTATCACCTTAACTCCTGAGCGCCTAAAATCGCGACTATTACGAGTCGCGATGGTAAGTCCGTGGGCCAATGCGGTAGCCGCGATCATGCTGTCGATTAACGGCAGTGCTTGACCCTTGCGCCTTAAATCTGAGATCAATTGCGCCCAGCGTAGACTCGTTACCCGGTCCCATGGCAAGCATTCAATTGAAGAGATGACGGAATCAAACCATTTTTCAAGTTGGACACGCTTTTTCCCGCTCGGTAGTGCCAGAATCCCGATGCGAAGTTCACCAAGGATAATAGGGTCTATGAAAATTGAGCTCATATGATCCGACAACCATGCAGTGACTTTTGGATTTGGCGCGGTGCGGGTTGGCTCGCTCAGTACATTCGAATCAACGAGGTAATTCATTTTAGTGTGGGGTTGTGGATATCGTCTGTAGTTTCAGTGCGGTCCAACGGCTCGAACCAATCCTTTACCGGGCAGGCCAACAAAAGTTCGAGCAACCCCTCATTACGGGGACGGGCCGTGCGTTTTAGCCGATACTCGCCGCGTTTGATGCGTTGCACTTCGAATACCTGGCCCGGCTGAATTTGGTCTTGTCGCCTAATTTCGACCGGCAGGACAATTTGGCCTTTGGATGACACAGAAGTTTTCATAGAGGTAAGATAACATCTTACGTCTGATGTGTCAAATGCGACAATTGTAGCTGTTTTTTCTCGCTCAGATTAAACCAGCGCTCGTTTTCGACAAGACTCTACGCGCTCATGGGTTGCCGCCAGATCCTGTGAAATACAATCAAGCGTCTCAAAATCAACCGCACGCGATCCTCCTTGAGTCCACATGGCATGCAGGCCGCGCGTAATATGCTAGAATCCCCGGCTGGAGGTAACAGACCATGCATGCAACAATCCGCACGAACAAAGGCCCGATTCAAATTAAACTCTTCCCGGACGAAGCGCCGGCGACAGTTTCCAACTTTGTGAACCTCGCGCAACGCGGGTACTACGACGGCCTGAAATTCCACCGTGTCATTCCGAACTTCATGGTGCAGGGCGGTTGTCCGCTTGGCACGGGGACCGGCGGACCCGGTTACAATTTCAAAGACGAATGTACGCCCGCGCTGAAACACAGCCGGCCGGGAATTCTTTCGATGGCAAACTCCGGACCGGGAACTAACGGCAGCCAATTTTTCATTACGCACGTGCCGACAGACTGGCTTGATGGCAAGCACACAGTGTTCGGCGCGGTGACAGGGCCGGATGGGCAGTCGATTGTCGACAGCATCTCGCAGAATGATCGGATCGAAGGCGTGGATATCGAAGGAGACACGTCCGAACTTTTTGCAAAGACACAAAAGCAAGTGGATGAGTGGAACGCGGTGCTTGATAAGAAGTTTCCGCGCAAAGGGTAACGCGTGACTTGGCGATACACCGAATCGGAGTCCGGCGCTGCCGTTGACGTAGTGCCGGATCCGATTCTCCGGTTTTCGCGATACGCCAACACGAGGTCCGCGATTGCTCTATATTAACGCCATTGTCCTGGCGGTGGTCGAAGGGCTTACCGAATTCCTGCCCATCAGCAGTACCGGGCACATGATTCTGGTGATGAACTATTTCCCGTTGAGCGCAACGCCCGATTCGGCGTTTCCCGATGCGTTCATCGTGATGATCCAGTTGCCGGCGATTGCGGCCGTGGCGGTGTACTTCTGGCGCAAGTTGTGGCCCTTTTCCGGAGACGAGGCGCACCAGAGCAAGACACTCTCGCTCTGGTTCAACATTTGCGCGGCCGTAATTCCCGCTGTTGTCATGGGGCTGCTGTTCGACGATCTCATCGAACACTACTTGTTCGCCCCCATTCCCGTCGCGATTGCGCTGGTGGTTGGCGGGATCATTCTTATACTGCTCGAACGGCTTAAACACCAAACGCGATTCGAGACCGTACACGACGTGCCATTCGCGGTTTCCATGGGGATCGGTCTCTTTCAGTGCCTCGCGATGGTTCCCGGCACATCAAGGTCCGCGGCGACAATCATCGGCGCGATGATTCTGGGCACGTCGCGCGCCGCCGCGGCGGAGTTTTCATTTTTTCTCGCGATACCGACAATGCTGGGCGCGTGCGTGTACACGATTGCAAAAAGTGGGCTGATATTTACATCCGAACAGTGGGCATTGGTCGCGATTGGCTCGGTGGTATCGTTCGCAACGGCGTATGTGGCGGTTGCGTTCCTGATGCGCTACATTCAACGGCACGATTTTACCGCGTTTGGCATTTATCGGATTGTATTGGGCGGAATTGTCCTATTGGCGTATTTGTTCTAACGATTCGGGCTGGGTGCACGTTAACGGAACTGGAAGGAGATTATTATGCAGGAACGTACGGGAGAGCTTACTTTCAAGGGGAGTCCATTGACAGTCCTTGGCAAGCAATTAAAGGTGGGCGACAAGGCCCCCGGCTTTTCCTTGCTCGCCAACGACCTTTCGCCGGTGGGCCTTTCGACAGACGCAGGCAAGGTGCGCGTATTGAGCGTTGTGCCCTCGCTCGATACGCCGGTCTGTGACATGCAGACGCGGAAGTTCAATGAGGCCATCGACAAGCTCGGCGGCAAAGTCGTGTGTTACACCATCAGCGCCGACCTGCCATTTGCGCAGAAGCGCTGGTGCGGCAGCGCGGGCTGCAATTCCGTGAAGACGCTGTCCGATCATCGGGACATGAGCTTTGGCGATGCTTATGGCACGCACATCAAGGAGCTGCGCCTCGAACAACGGGCGGTCTTCGTGGTCGACGGCAATGGTGTTATTCAATATGCCGAGTACGTGCCCGAAGTGGCCCAGGAACCGGCCTACGATGCGCCGCTGGACAAGGCCCGCGAATTGGCAGGCGCGTAGATAAATAAAAAAACCGGGGGCGGGTCCGAATGTCTCCGCCCCCGGTTTAGTTTTCTACCGCTTGCGTTAGCCGAGCAGGCCGGCGAATTCCGCGAACTCGGTCGTTACCGGGAACCGGTCGGATGGATAGCGCACAAACTCGACGTGTCCATCCATGTACAAGACGTTTGATCCCCCCGGAATGTGGTTGTAGTTGCTGATAATCGGGCTTACCGAATCAAACAGGGTCGCGATGGTGGATTGCGACTGCGTCGTCCGCGTCGGGTCATTGATGTCAGTAATGAAGAATCGCTCGATACCTTCCTTCAGACGGTTCACCTTGAGATTCCCGAGCGCCGGATGAACGATATCGAAATCTGCATCCGGATTCTCGAATATCGGCAACAAAGCGGCCGCCGCATCCAGAGGTTGCGCCCAGCCCTGTAACCAGGAGTTGTCGGGTACAGCGAACCCGAAATAACCATAGGACTCGTCGCCTTCCGCGCTGAACCGGACCACGTCAATGTTGCCGGTGATTGAATCGACCCAGATTTCGGCTGGATCGCCAGTCTTGTCAAATAGGAAAGCGCCACCCTGCGGGTCCGAGGGGCACAACATGACATTGGCATCGGTCAGATATTCGGGATAGAGGTGGACCATTTCGGGCGCGAAACTGGGAAGGTCGCCAACTTGGTACGGCAACTCCGTGTCCTTCGCAATGATGGTCTTCGGCGGAAAAAGTTCGCGCTTCGATTCTCCCGTATACATCTTGAAGACAATGCCCATCTGCTTCAGATTGTTCTGGCACGACGCACGACGCGCGGCTTCGCGCGCCCGCGCAAGCGCCGGCAGCAGAATCGCCGCGAGAATACCGATAATGGCAATCACGACGAGCAGTTCAATGAGTGTAAAGCCCTGATTTCTTTTCACGACGAGACCTCCGTAAGGCATAAGTCGAGAGCCTACCTGATAACCCGGTTTTAGCGTTGGCGCCCACCCGTAGGCGCCAATACCCTTCCCAAAACTGTCGAAAAAGTCTTTACCCCAAGAGCGGGCAGAGGTTGCACCTGCGCCACTATGAATACTTTTCACAGTATACCACAGCGTCGCATTCGTATAAACCGGTGGAACCCCCGATTCGCCCCAGACTGTAGTCAACGCCCGGTACCGGGGTACAATAGCGGCCATTGTTAAACATCACGAAACCTGAATGAGGTGTTCATCATGCGGACATTTGCCGCTTTTTGCATAGTTTGTATCATGGTGGCCAATGCGATGGCGCAGGTTGGTCTCGAGGGCCAGCCCGCGCAAAACGCGGAATTGACCCGCGCGCTTGATGCGGCAAGCGCAGCGTTTGCCGCGGCCCAACGCGATGCCGCCGCGGGTCACTCGGAATCGTTCAAGCGCTCGTTAAACGTCGCGAATGTCCGGTGGGCGGAATGTTATGGCCAGTACCGCCAATGGCCCACCTCGGATACCGCGTGGCGCCCAAATTTCGATTCCATCAATACGAATCTTTTGAACGCGGTGAACGCCATCACGCCGGGCGACAGCCTTCCCGCTGCAAAAGCGCAGATCGATGCCGCCGCCGCGACACTCACGGCGCTGAAAACCCGCAACGGCGTCATCGACATTCGGGCATCGACCACCGGATTGCAGACGGCTCTCGAGGGTTTGAATACTACAATCACCGGTTTTCAGGGGCGACCGCTCACGACCGCGGATGTAGAAGCCCTCCGCGTGTCATACGGCGCCGCGCGCGATGGTTGGGTGCTGTTCTCCCAGGCGATGATCGATTACAACGCCTTGGGCTACGAGCCGGGCCGCTTGCAACGATTCCGCGAAATGATCGCGTTACAAACCATCGGCATTGATTCCATCGAGAACATCCTCAACAATTCAGACACTCCTACGCTGCTGACGCAATGGCAAAGTGTTCGTGCGCAAATTCTGGCGCTGCTGACGGAAATAAACGGCGATGTCGCCGCCTCCGGAGTTCCCGCGGCAATGCCCACGCCTGGTACGCCGACAGACGCCGCGAAAACAGTTCCAGATCGCGGCGGCACGGGTGACGGTCGTGAATCCGCGGAACGTCCACGCCTGTTGCCCCGGCTGCGCCGCTAGTGTCATGAATCCCAAATCCGTGGCAAAAGGCACGCGCATAATCCGATCTTCAAAGTCCTCCTTTGAAGCGCATTTCATAATCTGAGCTTCAAAGTCCCCCTTTGAAGCGCATTTCATAATCTGAGCTTCAAAGTCCTCCTTTGAAGCGTATTTCATAATCTGAGCTTCAAAGTCCCCCTTTGAAGCGGGATTTAGGGGGATGTAAGGTCGATTTCCAAACTTCATATCGAACGAATCTCACACTTAATACGCCAGCAAGGGTTTCGCACCTTTCGCAGCGGTGTCAGTCTTGAAGTAATCGCGCATTTCCCCTTGCGCTATTTCCGGCGCGCACCTACAATCATTTTTCTCAAAATGCAATCGGGCTGGCCCCCAAAATCACGCTGGAGTTCTCAGTATGCTTTGTCCATCTCTCCGTTTCTGGTGCGTTGTTATCGTGTTCCTGTGCGCGGCATTGCCATCTCACGCCGTGCATCACCTCATGCAGGTCGAGCAAATTATCGGAGCGGTCAATGGAGACACAACGGCCCAGGCCATACAACTTCGCATGCGATCACCCGGACAAAACGCGTTGAGCGGTTCTCAGATGTGGGTCTACGACGCGGCCGGCGCAAACCCGGTCGAGATTTTCAATTTCAATACGCAGATTACGAACGGCGAGACGGGCGATCGCGTCCTGCTCACAACGCTGGCGTTCAACAGCTTTACCACGCCAGCAACCGCGCCCGACTTTACAATGGCCAACCGGATTCCCGATTCATATTTTGCCGCGGGCAGACTCACATTTGAAGAAGACGATGGCACGGTGCTGTGGTCCACCGCGTGGGGCGGAGCGGCATACACTGGATCGAATGCGGGTGACGACACCAACGACGATGACGGCGATTTTGGTCCGGCGTTCGGAACGGCGCTGCCCAGTGTTGGCGCCACGGCCCTGCTGATAAACCTCGCGGCTACCGGAACCGGCACGACAAATCTCGCCGATTATGCGCTCACGGTTGCCACCCCGATCGTAACGAACAACGCCCGCGCCAGTTTCACCGTGGACGGTAATCCGGCGACAATAACCGTGTTGCGGCCCAACGACAACGACGTCGTGCATACGAATGATGTGTTTAAGATCAAATGGGAATCTTCCGGCGTCGTGAGCGACAAGGTGCGCATCGAATTGTTCGATGGTAACAATAAGACCGGCACCATCAAGAAAAAAACGGCAAACGATGGCAAATACACTTGGACCGTGCCCGGCGATGTTGCGGTTGGCGCGAACTACCGAGTCCGCATCCGGGACAAGCAGAACGGCGTCAGCGGTTTTAGCGAAGTGTTTATGATCGAATCGCATTAACGCCCGGTTGATGCGCTGGGAGCGCGATAGCGGCGTCCTCGCGGGCATGCTACCGTTCGTCGTATAGCCCTCCGCACACTGCAAGCCAGCGTCTTGGCGCGCGCGGACGCGTTCGGTTCATGGACGCAGGCAAAAGGCGCGCGAGGACGCGCGCCCTCCCAACGGGCCGCGGGGGCGCGCGCAGTTCGAGGATGCGCGCTCCCGGCGAATTCGCTTGGCGGCATCGCTTCGGGCCACAATACAAAGCTCGTGCAGAACACACCCGCACATAGCGACCGTATCGGCCCCGCGCGGGGCATTGTTTGCGCACACACCGCCGCGGGCCGCGCGCTTTCCGCGCCGGATTTGGAGCGATGGTTCCGGCTCAACCGGACGGTGTTCCATTGCGACAAAGTCGATCTACTGATGCATGGCGTTGATCTCGCGCTGTTCAGCGAGGTAAAAGCCGCCGCGGATGCGTTGAACGCCAGCGTCTCCTTGCGCACGGACTGTTCAGCGCCTCCTCCTGCTTTCGCGCGATTGCGCGAAGCTGCGCCGTTCGACGTGTTTCTCGCGCCGGCATCGATAATCAGCCCTCACTTGGTCCCGTGGTTCGATGCATGTCTCGGCGCCGGCATACCGGTGCGCATGCAATTGCATACGCCCTTCGCGTCGGAAGACGTATCGTCTGACCTTCATGAGCGGCTCGTGCAGTGTACCGCCGTCCATGTCGCTGCGAACGACCCGTTTTGCCCAGCGCCCGCCGCCCGCAACGATACACATGCCGCCCAAAGCGTAGACGCAGCCATCAAACTCGCGTATGAGATCGAGCAGGCCAACGTCGAGGTGAGTCTTGCCGGGTTTCCTTTCTGCGTGATTCCCCGGAACCTGTGGCAAGACGTCGTAAACCGGCCACAATTTTTTCTGGACCATCAGCAGTACAAGCGCGAGTCGTTTGAACTCGCCGCGCCGCTGTACCACCGGCATCCGGTCTGGATTCGCCAAATCGTACTGATGAAACTAGGCCAGTACACCTCAACCAACAATCCCATTGATCGCATTCTGCTCCCGTGGATCATGGACCATCCGTGGGTGCGCGCGCGGGTCTGGGCCTTGCACAAGATTGCGCGGCACCGCTCGAGTGCCGTGCCCGCGTCTCCCGCGAGCGCGGAACTCGCGGCAGAACGGTATCGCAATCAGCGCCGCGCCGCGCGCAATCCCGTGTGCGCCGTGTGCAGCCTGCAACGCATTTGCGACGGTCCCGCTCCACGCCTTCCCGGCCTGACCATTGTCTCGCAGCAGGGCGAGGAAATTATCGATGCGCAGACATTCGCAAGGTCTCAACACAAACACTACGACACAGTCGACGCGGCGCGGCGCGACGCGGAAACCTGTGACGAATCGCTCGCAACACGCGCGAACGCCACCGTGACCAATACGCCGCCAACAGGCGAGGTGGATTCTTTCGATTACAAGGTGGATGGCGCCTGGAGCTGGCAATTACCGGGCAGTCTGCGCTGGTTTTCTTTTGGCGGCGGCGAAAAAATAAGCACTCCACTGGCGCGCCTTGATCCGCCGTTCACCCTGTCCGTGACATTCGGCGGAGGAATCGCCGAGTACGTTGGCTTTGCGATTGGCCGCGCGTGCCGCTTGCTCGTGCCGATGACGGCATATACGCATCGCGTGGTGCTGCACGTTGAAACAGACGGCCGCTACGTACTGTTGCGCGACGGGCATCCGGTGCGGCCGGTGGAATTTGCAGGGGCGTACTACGCGCCCGCGCGCCTGGGCAAAGGCATCGAACCGCGCATCGCCGCTTGGAACATTGACGGCACATTAGGCACGCAAGCCGTCTATTTGTGGAAACCCTCGGAAGACATTGCGGCCGAGCAATCCTATCGGGTGTCCGTCGTGCTCGTCAGCACGCGGTACTCGCGGCGCTTGCAGGCGTGCCTGCAAAATCTCGCGCACCAACGCGGTATCGCGCCGCGCGAGATCGAAGTCATCATTGCGTTCGTACCCGGACTCGACGCGACCAATGATGTAATCGACAGCATGCAATTGGCGTATCCGGAGCTTACGATTGTGTCCTCACCGTTCGCCCCGCAGTACGCAAATACCAAAGGTCTCATGCTCAATGAATGTCTCGACAAGGCGCGCGGCGAATGGGTGATGGTACTTGACGCGGACATCCTTCTCGCCCCGGACATGCTCGCGAAGCTTGTTGCGCTGCCAAAGGAAACAAAATTCGCAATTCCCGATGGCCGGAAAATGTTGGACCGCGAAACCACCGCCCGCGTGCTGCTCGGCGAAGTCAAGGCGTGGGATCAATGGGACACGCTGCTTTCCGGCGCGGGTGAATACCGCATGCGCGAAGCAGACGGCGTGCCCGTCGGCTATTCCCAATGTGTGCGGCGCGAGTGCCTCGAAAAAGTGCGGTACGAAGAACTCCACCACTTCGAAGGCGCGGACTGGAAATTCGGAAAAGACATGCGCGACGCCTACGGCATGGAACACCGCATCAGCGGCACGCCAGTGCTGCACCTCGATCACGGCAGCAGCAATTGGTACGGCGCAACGCGGCATTACTGAACCGCGGGGACTGTCACCAGCATCGCGTTTTGGATGCCGGTGGCTGTCCCCGATTTAGGACAAACACGGACAGGTTTCGGAAAGAAGATTTACCGTTTTTCTACGCTATCTGTTGCAGCGGTAATATCCCTCGGTATGGGCATTATAAATTGAGTATCTTGTATTGAGCCCGAAAATTCGCGCGAATATACGACACCATCTTTTGTTGTCAGCGCATAACGCAGCGAAGTTTTGATGGGCCCTGAATTTTGCGGTGCATCCAGTTTCCAAAACTGCCCAGGCTCCAGAAAAACGGTGTGGTAGCTGTTGCCACACGTGGCCTGTTTTCGAAATTCGATCGGTCGCCATTGTCCGGTTGTATCTTTCGCCTCTTGCACTAAAGGGATACAACTGTCCTGAGCCGACAAACTTTTGATCGACTGCGTGCCGTTCGCAACCATGATCTCCATTTGATCCGCGTCTGTAGTGCCAGGCACGGGCTGGGCGATGGTTGTCAAGTTTTTTGGATCAAGCGCTTCAGTTAATTTTTTAATAGACTCGTCGAACTTCTGTGAGACATTCGGCGATATCCAAAATCCACCCAATGCTTCGGAATCTTTTATTTTTGATGCGACATCGTAATGGGCATACCGCATCATTTTTGGTTTTACTTGGGGGAGGTGTGCTGGCGCTTGAGTTTGCGCGCACGCGACGCCAATAATCTGAACAAAGGCGAATAGGCAACTCATACAGCATTCCTTTCAAACAATATCTTCTCTCATGCTCAATAACTATTCACCCCCAGCGCTTCAGCGGATGCGTCCTATCCTTCAGCGGAATCTCAACGCGCTTGCCCTGCACATACGAATCGAACACCGCCTGGATCATTTCCTGCGCGTCGCGCCCGTGATGAATGCTGATTGCCGGCTGCCGGTTCTCTTCGATCGCCGCAATCAAATCATTCACGATGATCGAATACCGCAACACATGATCATCCTGCGGCGGGGACGCCGGCGCGTCCGGCATCGGTTCCCATTTGTGCTCCGAGCCGCCAGGCGACCACGACGGGTCTTTCAACAGATGAACGACAGGGCCGACGTCCTGCCGCATCGACATTGCGCCCTGCGTGCCGTAAATATCGATGCCCCAGCGGCCGCCATTGCCGTCTTTGCTTTTCATGCTCGAGAAATACGCGGGCACGCCCTGCGCCAAACCAAACATCGCGTTGATGCGATTGCCAAGTATTGGTCCAAGCGGTTCGGTAGCTTCGCCAATGTTTTCTTTCATCGCCGGTTTTCCGTTGAACGTGATGTCCGAAAAACACCACTGCGGCTTGCCGAACATGAACCCGATCAAATCGAACAAGTGGATTCCAAGGACTATCAGGTCTTCGCCGCCCGCGCGGTCGTCCTCTTTGCCGCGGCTGCGCATTTCCAGCACCGTGCCGATTGCGCGGTCTTCGACAATCAATTTGCGCGCGTGTTGCGCCAACGGTGTTGACCGGAAATTGAAACCGATGGTCCATTTCAGACCTTTCGCATCCGCCGCCGTTATTATTTCGTCCGCTTCCGCGAGATCAACGCTGAGCGGTTTCTCGATAAACCCGTGCGCGCCAACCTCGACGCATGCCAGCAGGTATTCCTTGTGACGCGGTGTCGTGCGAGGCGCAATTGCCACCAGGTCCGGCTTTTCTTTCGCAAGCATTTCGCGATAATCAGCGTACTGGGTCTTCGCCCCGCAATCGGCCGCGTGCTTGGCACGGCCCGCTTCATCAGGATCCGCCAACCCAACTACCGCGACGTCTTCGCGGGCTTTCCAGATCATGTGAATATCGTGACCGTACCCGCCATCCTTCGTGTCGCCAATGACACACGCCCGATACTTCTTCGCCGTGTCTTGTGCGCCCGCGGCACGCGCAACTACCGGCGCAACCGCTATCGCCGTCAAAAAACTTCGCCGATCCATGTCGTGCTCCTCCGCATAGCTTTGCACCCTGTGTACTTTCTAATCCTAATCGTAATCGGCTACGTAGTCGAGTTTTCAGCCCAATCCGCGTTGTCTTCGCACTTTCTAGAATCCAATACGATATACTGCCGACATGTCCACTCCTACGGAACGAAGCCTTAGATCTCAGTGTTAATTTCCGGCCGCAATCCACCTTTGGCCGAAGAGCGACCAGTCGTTTGACATCCCCGTCATTGATTGTTAAACTACGCATTCGACTTTGACGCGGGGTGGAGCAGCCTGGTAGCTCGTTGGGCTCATAACCCAAAGGTCGTAGGTTCGAATCCTACCCCCGCTACCATATTAATTGGTAAAGGCCTACGGTCTTCGTGGGCCTTTCCATTTTTCTACGCTATTTCCGTTTTCTTGATTTTCGACCCTGTTGATCTGCCCATCCTCCCTCTGCCCCTTGAGTCCTTGTCTTCTTCATCAAGCGTCAATTTCAGTTCGCGCCGTGATTGCTCCAATCGTGTCGGGCGTGTTCAGCGAATTACGGCGGCGCTCGTGACAGAGAACCAAATTAGGGTAGCCATGAAACAGCCGGTTTTCATTACGGAGGCGGCGGATTTCGTCGCGTGCCCGCCGCTACGTCCATACGAAGTTCGTCGGGAGTTCCAGCCATAGGTAACTACTCGTTCCTAAGCCACGTGCCCTCAATAGGCATCGCGGTTGTAGAGGGATTAGTATAGAATATGATTGATTTACGAGTGAAGCATATCGGCGAGGACCTAGCGGACATGCAGAGGGCAAATCAACTCCAAAATAGACCAACTCTTTATCTCGAAACGACGGTGCCCAGCTACTACGTCGCCCGCCCATCGACAGACATGATCATTTTAACGCATCAGCACATAACTCAGGAGTGGTGGGACACGCAGCTTCAAGATTATGAAGCATTCGTATCAGAGGTGGTGTACGACGAAATTCTCCGTGGTGATGCAGACGCCTCCCGGCGCAGACTTGAGGTGATTAAAGGATTTCCAACGCTTGACGTAACAGATGAAGCGGCGGAACTTGCCCAGATATACTTGAACGAGCTGCCATTGCCGCGAACAGCGCTTGCCGACGCACTTCATCTTGCCGTTGCTTCTATAAATGGCATGGATTACCTACTCACATGGAATTGTCGCCATATCGCTCGTGGTTCGGTAAAAAGGCTCTTGCCAGCGGTGAATGCGGGACGCGGACTCTTATCTCCCACAATTTGCACGCCCGAGGAGTTGATGTATGAAGACCAAGATTTGGACTGACCCGATCGTTGACGAAATACACGGAGTCCGCGAACAACTTGCGCGAGAAGTGGGATACGACTTGCGCAGGCTCGTGGCACGCCTTCAGGAATCGCAAAAACTGCGCGGCGACCGGCTTGTGGCACGGCCACCGCAGCGAATTGACGAGAAGTAGCACTCTCTCGTCGATCTGGTGGACCATTCCAAATCTCAGTACCGGAGATTCGATAAAAGCTGATTGGGCGCCGGCACGTGCTTATCAGTTCGAGGGGTATGGGTTTATCCAATGGAAATTGTGCCCTGCCTGTCCCCCCCTCGTAAGGTGGCAGCGCAACCTCGAATTCTTCAACATCTCTCGAGTTTCGTCGCAGGCGCCAACGGCCCACGAGGGGCGCTCATCGGCAGCGCGATGAGCACTTATCTCGTCGTCCACGAAAGCTCGCGGCCGCATCCAGTCTCTTCAAGCAAATTATCCAGCCGCTTATTCATTTCGGCGAAAAGCTTCTTTGTTTCATCGGGCGCGGTGTTGCGAATGAGGCTGTCCAGCGCGCTGCCTTGTGATTCCTGCAAGAATGCGCCGAGCAAATTGTTCAATTCGCCGGGGTCTTCCGCGACGTTGTAGAGTTCGTACCGGTCCCAAATCCCGTGGTACCGCATGAATTTGTGTGTTTTGGTGCGCACGCCCAACACCGTCGGTGTCTGTGGAAACGACCGTTCCCACAAATATTCGTAGAGAATGGCGTCGCGCCATTCCGGTTGTTCGCCGCGCAACAACGGCAGTAGGGAACGTCCCTGCATGTCCGCGGGCACGCTCACGCCGGCGGCATCGAGAAACGTCGGCGCGAAATCGATGGTTTGCGTAAGTTCCGCGCACCGCGAGCCCGGTTTGATCAGTTCCGGGCAATGCGCAATGCACGGCACGCGTATTGAAGTCTCGTACATGGTCCGCTTATCAATCAGGCCGTGTTCGCCAAACTGAAAGCCGTTGTCCGACGTGAACACGAGCAGTGTGGATTCCAATTGCCCCTGTCCGCGCAAGGTTTCGACAATCCGTCCGACGCTGTCATCGACGGCGCGCATGGTCTCCGCGTAGTCCCGCGCAAACTGATCGAACTGCACTTCCTTGTTGTACATCCCGTCCACGCCGTGCCAACTTTTTCGTTGCGCGCGCACCCATGCGGGTTTGCCGCGATAGTTTTCGTCCGTGTCGGCCATGCTCACCGGATGCGGATATATCTTGTCCGCGTAACAGCCCTTGTGCCGGTCCGCGGGATGAAACTCCGCGTGTACTGCCTTGTGCGAAACGTAAAGGCAAAACGGTTTGTCCTTCGGCGCGCTTAAGAAATCAACGGCCTGATCAGTAATGAGGTCCGTGACATACCCCTCGAACTTTTGCTTTGCGCCATTGATATTGAAAGTCGGGTTCACATAGACGCCCTGACCGGGAAACGAGGCCCAATAGTCGAACCCCGGCCGCGGTTCATCGCCATCGCCGCCCATGTGCCACTTGCCGATAAATCCGGTGCGATAGCCCGCCTGTTGCAAAAGGCTTGGGAACATGGGCACGGAAGCATCGAGTTTTTGGTAGTTGTCGATCACGCCATGCCGGTGCGCATACATCCCGGTGAGGATGCACGCGCGGCTTGGTGAACACAGCGAAGTGGTCACGAACGCGCGATCAAAGACCATGCCATTCCGGGCAAGCGCGTCGAGGTGTGGGGTCTCAAGAAAAGGATGGCCCATGAATCCCATCGAATCAAAACGCATATCATCAATGAGTATGAAGACGATGTTGCGCTTCGATTCCGCAGCGCCCACCGGCGCCGCTACGGCAAGCGAGGCGGCGCCAAATGCCGTGCGCGCAATAAACTCACGGCGTGCAATTGTGTCCGTCATCCTGACCAATCCTTTCCGCTACCGCGCACCAAGTTTCTTTAATTCATCCGCGGCGGGTTTGCACACGGGATTGTCCGCAAGCGCTTTCTCCCAATCCGCGCGGGATAGGTCGTCATTGCCCGCCTTCTGATACGCCAATGCGCGCAGGCATCGCGCGGGTTCCAGTTCCGGATCGAGGTCGAGCGCTTTTGTGAGAAGTTCGATGGCCTTGGCCGGGTCACCGCCGACATTCGTCTCGGCGAACACGAATGGTTTCGCCCGGGACACGTAGGCTTTCGCGTTGGTTGGATCAAGTTCGACTGCTTTCGCCGCGGACGTTTCCATGTCCTTCCGATACTTTTTCGCGCGGAAATCGCTACGGATCATCGTGCCAAGGATATCGGCGCGAAGTCTATACCGCTCGGAATCTTCGGGGAGTTTTTCGAGCGATGCCAGCGCTTCCTCCGCGGCCGCGTCGATCTGTTCGCCAAACGGGCGGCGATGCGCGACGTCGGATTCCGGGAGCTGTTCCCACGCGATTCGGTGAAGTTCCGCGACGAGTAGCGCGGCTTCGACGTGAATGCGGGAAGCTGCGTTGTCGCCGCTGGTGACGAGGGCGCGCGCTTTTTCGCGAACGGACTGCGCGGCAGCAGTATCGTACGCAAGCCGCGCGGCGGAAAGGTCGCGGGCAAGAGATTCGGCCGTGCCACCATGCTGCGCCAATAAAAAAATGCACAAGACCACCGCGATCATACGAAACACTCCACGGATTATCACCACAATACCACGTAAACGGTGCTTGACAGCCAAAGCGGCGCCTTGGGGGCCGCCGCAGTCCAAATAGGCTTCTTCCTAAAACGTCGTTGGGGTAGAGGACTAAGCTGTTTTGGGAGAAGAACTATTTGGACTGCGGTGGCGGAGCGGAACGAATCGTTCGCTTCACCGGCGCAAACTGACGAACGCTAGATCTCGGCCGATGGTTGCCAATTGAACTGAGCGCAGACACCGCTTTGGCTGTTTATGGTTGACCGCTCCGTCCACGCACAACAACGGGAGATTGTCTGTGATGAACGAAAGTTCGCTCGATTCGCAGAGCGGTTCGCGGTAGGATGTGGATGGTGTGCTGCGGGTAGCACAGATTAATTCCCCAGAATGGAATTCAAGAAAGGACCCCTATCATGCGATGGGTTTATGTTCTCGCAATCTGTGTCGCGGCTTTTGCAGAGGCGATCACACCGGCGCAAAAGAGCGAGCTGCTCGGCGCCGCGCCTCCATTGGACAATGTCGTCCCCGCGCTCGAATATCCGGATCACATGACCCGCGATCCGAAAACGGAGCCGTGGGAGTTGCCGATTGCCGTCCCGTTATTCGAAGATCATGTGCGCGGGGAAACGTTGCCGAATCCGGGGGGCGCGCCGGCGACTTGGATCCAAATAGAACGCAACGGAACCATACATGCAGGTCACGGCGAACCAGGACTCTCCCCATCTTCTGAGTTCGTGAACAGCGGAAACGGGTCATGGGTGGAAAAAGATCCAAACAAGCGAACCGCGAATGAAGAAGACAATTTTTCGGATCCAACATTCCGGTTTGCCACCAAAATTGGTGATACATATTGGTTGGTTAAGGCCGGACTGGAATCGTTTAAAATAGGTGGCCGCGAATCCTCAATAAGACCTCATACCGAATACGGCGTAAACGGCCCGCTTTCCACGACCATCACTGGATTGGCAAAAGACTCCAAAGACACGCTCTGGGTCGGCACGCCAATCGGGCTCAGCAAACGCACGAGTGATGGCACATGGACGTCGTTTCGCGGGCGCGACGGCTTGCCGTATGAAGACATTACCTGTCTTGCGGTGGATAAGGATGATCGGCTTTGGATCGGCACGTCAATGGGCGTGGTTCACTATCGACCCTACGCAACGGGACGGCAATGGTTCTACCGTCAGGGAAAACGATACCTACCCGACGACAAGGTGAATGCGATTGCGGTCAGCCCCAAGGGAACCGAGGTATTCGTCGCGACGCCTGCCGGAATCGGACGCATTCGCGTGAACGGCACGACTCTACTGGCCCGGGCCGAGGTCATCGAGAAGGTGTTGAACGAACGGCATCGCAGGCTGGGCCTCGTCGCCGAATGCGATCTCGATAACCCAGACAACCCCACATCGCACACGATCGGCGATAACGACAACGACGGGTTATGGACGGCTTATCACGTGGCGGCGATGTCGCTGGCGTATGGCGCAACGAAAAACGAAGCGTACAAGGCGTCGGCGAAGGAAGGCATGCACGCGCTGTACATGTTGCAGGATGCCTCCGGCATACCCGGACTCGTTGCGCGCAGCGTAGTTTCGCTGGAAGAAGGCGTGAAAAAGGATCCGGACAAGCCCGCGGACGAAAAGCAGTGGCGTCCTACGCCGGACGGCACGATGTATTGGAAGAGCGATACGTCGAGCGACGAAATCGACGGGCACTTCATGGCGTTCTACACGTATTACGAAAACATTGCGCAGCACGATCCCGCGGAAAAGGAAAAGTGTATTCAACAATGCCGCGAAGTGATCGACTATATCGTCGATAACAATTATCAATTGATCGACTGGAACGGCAAACGCACGCGTTGGGGATTCTGGAACCCCGAGGCCTTGAACGGCGATCCGGGGGATTACATCGAGAACGGTCTCAACGCGCTGCAGATACTGTCATTTTTGCGCACGAGCTATCACGTGATCGGTGACGACAAGTATCTCGATCATTACAAAAAGCTGATCATGGACCATCATTATCTCAGCAATGTGCTCACGTCCAAAAAGGAATGGCCGGATGAAAACAATCATAGCGACGATCAACTCGGGCATGTCGCGTGGTATCCGCTGTTGCAGACGGAGAAAGACCCGGTGATCCTGCGCGCATTAAAACAGGGAATCCGCCGGCACTACCGGATCGTGTGGCCGGAGAAGGCGAGTTTCTATACGTTTGTGTACGCAACCGTTGATCCGAACCAGGCGGATATCCCTGGCGCAATCGAGAATTTACAGGAAATCCCGACCGATCGCAGGACGTGGCAACAGAAGAATATGCACCGCGCGGATGTGACAGTGAACTGGCGGCCGAACCGGTTCGGAAAACCGGTGTTGACGCGCGCACTACCCGCGGATGAGCGAGTGTTTCAAAAATGGAACGCGGACCCGTATGTGCCGGATGAAGGCGGCGACGGCCGGCATGAGGATGATGGCGCAGCGTATTTGTTGCCGTACTGGATGGGCCGGTATCACGGATTTATTGCGGAGGCGGAATGACTGCGGAAAGAAATTAGCGGAGCCGCGATACGATATAGAAGATTGCAGTAAGTACCAGGCTGATGACGATGCAGGTGACGATTGGAAAATAGATATGAGCGTTGTCGCGCTCGATGCGGATGTCGCCGGGAAGCTTGCCGAGCCCGAAGAAACCGAACCTGCCGCCGGCGACGAAGATGAGGCCCACAATGGCCAGGATTATGCCCGCGACAATAAGCAGACGTCCTATTGATGACGTGTCCATTAATATAGTTTGCGCGTGGAGGGCGGGTTTTCCAACCCGCCATTGATTTGTCTAATCGAGAGAATGGCGGGTGGGAAAACCCGCCCTCCAAATTACACTTCCTGGTAAGACCGCCGCATTGACGTAGGTGGAATGCTGAGCGCCTCGCGGTACTTCGTGACCGTGCGGCGCGCGATGTTCAGTCCCTTTACTTTAAGCAAATCCGCGATCTTCTGATCGCTGAGCGGTTTCGCTTTGTCTTCCTCCTCGATCATCTTTTTGATAATCGACTGCACGCTCTTCGAGGATTGCGCGTCGCCGCTGTCGCGCCGGAGTCCGGGCGAGAAGAAAAATTTCATCTCGAACAGGCCCTGCGGCGTTTGCATGTACTTCCCGCGGGTGGTGCGGCTGACGGTCGCTTCGTGTACGCCAACCTTGTCGGCGATTTCCTGCAAGGTTAGCGGTTTGATAAATTCAATGCCGCGATCCAGAAATTCGTATTGCACGTCCACAATCGCGCGCGCAATCCGCAGAATGGTCTGTTGCCGCTGTTCGATGTTGCGGATCAGCCATTTCGCCGATTCCACCTTATCGCGCAGATACTGTTTTTCTTCTCGCGTGACCTTTCCGTTGCCCATCATCTTTCGGTAATGCTCGCTGATGCGTAGCGCCGGAATGGAATCGTTGCTGAGATAAAGCACAAACTCTTCGTCGATCTTTTCCACGATAACGTCCGCGGTGACGTACTGCGGCGGGTCCGAACTGTATTCGAGGCCGGGCCAGGGGTCGAGTTTCGAGAGCAGGCGCTTCAACTCCTCGACGCGTTCGGGCGTGATCCGCATTTCTTTTGCGATCTTCGGGATTTGCCGGTGTTCGAGTTCATCAAGGTGTTCGGCAACCAGGGTGCGGAGTTCGGGTTCATGCGGGTATTCGACGTCAATCTGGAGCAACAGGCATTCGATGACATCCCGCGCGCCAACACCGGTGGGTTCAAACCGCTGAATCATGTGGAGCACGCGCTCGGCGTCGTCGAGCGTTGCGCCCGCTTCCTTGGCGATTTCCTCGAGTGACCCGGTGAAATAACCTTTGCCATTGATCTCGCCGACAATGAGTTCGCCAACGGTGTAGGTCGCTTCGTCCTGTGCCGCCATGCGCAACTGGGTCAGTAATCGTGAAGTAAACGACTCTTCCTTCGTGATGCTGTTTTGATAGTGGTCGCGCCGCTCGCCCAGGTCCACGTTCCGCGAGAAATCTGTCCCTTCCTTGCGAAAATCCCACTGGTTGGCGTAGTCGTCAAGGTTGAAGGAGGTATCCTCGATTGGCGCGCCGTCAGCGGTGCCTTCGGCGGGCGCGGGGGCAGGTTCAACCTTGGGTTCGGTGACCAGTTGTTCGAGCACGGGATTCTGTTCAAGCTCTTGTTGGACATACTGTTCCAGCTCCATACCCGAAAGCTGCAGGATTTGGATGGCCTGCTGCATTTTCTGGGTAAGCATCAGCCGCTGAGAAAGCGTCTGGGAGAGCCGGTGTTCCATGTGCATCATGCGAAAAGTGTACCCCTTAGCAAATCGTATGCCATTATAACGTCAAGGGTTGTCTGCTGTCAATTGACCGTTGCAACTTATGGTGCTATCATGGCTTACCGGCCCGAAGCTGGGGGCGTGTCAGGGGGTATGCACTGTGTTACGGTTTTGCTTGCTCGGCAGTGGTAGCAGCGGGAACGCCACGTTGATCGATGTGGATGGTCATAAAATCCTTATCGATAACGGGTTAAGTTACCGCCAACTCGAATCCCGCACCGTTGCCGCAGGCATGTCCCTCGAGGGTTTGAAGGCGGTTTTCATCACCCACGAGCACGCAGACCATGTCGGTGGGTTGGGGGTACTAACCCGCAAATTGGACGTGCCGGTCTATATGACCCGCGCCACCCACGACGCCCTACCCAAAACTATCGGTAAACTAAACAGCATCAATTATTTCGAGGCGGGCGAAGAGGTTTCGGTAAACGGTGCACGAGTAGGCAGTTTTAGCGTTTCGCATGACGCCGCTGATCCCGTCAGTTTTGTAGTCGAAGCAAAAGGCACGAAACTGGGCATCGCCGCCGATCTCGGGCGTCCCACCGAGTTGGTGCGCCAACGGCTCATCGGGTCGCACGGCCTGATCCTGGAATCCAACTATTGTCCGGACATGCTCAGCAAGGGCAGTTACCCGCCGATGATTCAGCAGCGTATCCGCGGCCGGCACGGACACCTTTCAAACCACGATATGTGCTCGCTGCTTGCGCACATCATGCACGATGCGTTGCGAGTGGTCGTGCTCGTCCACATCAGCCGCGAAAACAACACCCATGAACGCGCGCACCTGATCGCGTCGCAGACCATGCGCGGGCATGCCGCCGCGCTACACGTCGCCGGGCAGGATAGTCCGACGCCGGTGTTCGAGATTCGCGCGTGAAAGCGGTCGCGTTCCTGCGATCAAACTTGGTGCAACGCATACTGGACCGTGCCGCGCGCGCGTCGGGCATGCCGGTCAGCATTCACCACGTTGCGGACAACACCGAAGGTCCGAAGCTCTGCGGCACGGCCGGGTGCGCGTCCTGCGCCTATGTCGCGGAACAGCCGGGCGGAGCCGAAGCGTGCAGGGCGTCGCGTGTACGCAACAGTTCCTTTTCGCTGGCGATGAATCGGCCCGCGCCGTTCTTGTGTCACCTGGGGTTCGCGTGCGTGTCCGCCCCGGCGCTTCCGTCGAGCGGGCAGTCGTTCGTGCTCACGATGGGCCCATACAGTCCCGCCGAAGCGCCCGAGACCCTGGTGAGCGATGCGATGCGCGGATTGGAATCCCTTGGCCACCTGCCCATGCGGTTTTTTCCAACTTCGCTAACCGACATTGCGCAGGTGCGCGGAGACAGCGCGCCGGCAATTGCGGAATGGACCGTCGACACCCTCGAATCGGCGTGGCGTGAAGCGCAAACCGCCGCGCAACCGGTGGAAGAACCGGAGCCACCGGCGCCAGTCCGTGGACGGCCAAGGCGCCAGAAATCCAAGGCCCCGGACACGTCGCCCTACCGGGGCGCGGAGATTGCCGCGGCATTGGCAAGCGGCGATCAAACCCTGGCACGCACCCTGGTCAAGACGGCCATTGCGGAAGTAAATGTTTCCGCGGACAAACTATCGGCGGCTCGCCGCGCGCGGACGGTCGCGGTAGTAAGCGCGGTGCTCGAAGCCTGCGAGCGTGCGCGCACGTCCACAGCGGAGGCCTGGGCACTGTTTCCTGCGTTCCTCGCCGCGGTTCAATCACCGGCATCCGAGACGGACCTCGCCAAACACGCCTTGGCGTTGCTCGCCCTGCTGGTTCCGCGCCGTCAACAACATCCGAAAGACAATGTGTTGCTCGAACTGGACCGTGTCGTGATGGGGCGCATGCCGGAACCGGTGCAACTCGGCGAAATCGCGGAACGGCTCGGAAAGCATCCCACGGCAATCACGCACCATCTCCAGCGCAAGTAC
Source organism: Candidatus Hydrogenedentota bacterium (assembly GCA_034408725.1). GTDB lineage: Bacteria > Hydrogenedentota > Hydrogenedentia > Hydrogenedentales > SLHB01 > JABWCD01. The sequence continues at coordinate 455 of JAWXCN010000114.1, read as the reverse complement.
GGGTTGTCGTTTACGCAATACGTAGGCAGGCTCCGTATTGACAAGGCGAAAGAACTGCTGCGCCGCACCCGGCTCGGAGTCGGCGAAGTAGCCACCCGCGTGGGCATCGGTGATCAGAGCAATTTCACCAAGCTGTTCCGCAAGTTCGAGGGGCTATCGCCACAACAGTATCGGGAGCAGTACCGGAACCGGGTGTAGGGAAAAGTTGTACGCGGTGTGGTGGACTACTTGGCGTGCGTCCGCCTGGTGGACGAAGTTTACATTTTACATTTTACATTTTGGGTTTTGGGTTTTGGGTTTTGGGTTTTGGGTTTTGGGTTTTGGGTTTTGGGTTTTGGAGAAACGCTAACACGGTGGCCGTTTCTCGAATTTCAAATACGTACGCGCACGAAGTCCTCGCCCATAAACAGCCAAAGCGGTGTCTGCGCTACCCGCTCCGCCACCGCAGTCCAAAT
>JAWXCN010000113.1:0-55065 GCA_034408725.1 Candidatus Hydrogenedentota bacterium | reverse complement strand
GTGGCGATGAGGGCTTTGGCCGGAAAATAAACAGGGACGGGACAAACATGGACTTTCACGGACTAACACTGACGAACACGGACGAACCCAAGAATAGACCAACTCCCTCTGCCCTGTCCGTGTAGGTCCGTGTAGGTCCGTGTAGGTCCGTGTAGGTCCGTGTGTTCGTCCGTGTTCGTCCGTGTTCGTCCGTGTTCGTCCGTGTTCGTCTGTGTCGTCCGTGTCGTCCGTGTCGTCTGTGTCGTCCGTGTCGTCCGTGTGCTTCGTCTCTCCACCGTTTTTTGATACAATCTCCTGCCACTTCCAGAAATAGCGGAACCCGGAGAACGCGTTGAGTACCATTACGTTTAAGGCCATCGGTGGCGGTGCGGAGATCGGTGCAAATTCGTATGTGATCAGCGCCGGCGGCCATGACGTCCTGCTTGATTGCGGGCTGCATCCCAAAAAAGAGGGGCTTGACGCTCTACCCGAATTCGGGTTGCTCGAACGCGCGCCGGAAGCCATCCTGGTGTCGCATGGACATATCGATCATTGCGGCGCGGTGCCGTATGTGATGCGTGATTTTCCCGCGACCCCGTGTTACACGACGCACCCCACGGTCAGCATCATGGACAGGATGCTGCACAATAGCGTTTCCGTGATGGGCACGTTGGGGACGGAACGGGGCATCCGCGAGTACCCGCTTTATACACACAGCGACGTGGACTCCGCGCTACGCCGGTGTCATGGGCTTCATTATGAACGCGAGTTCGACCTGACCTGGGATAGTCCATTTCGCGCGAGTTTCCACCACAGCGGCCACGTGCTCGGAAGCGCGAGCGTGCTGCTGCGCAATGAAGGGCACACGCTCCTGTACTCGGGCGATGTCTGCATGACGCACCAAGAACTGATGGCGGGCATGACACTGCTGGACAAGAAAATCGCCGTCGATTCCCTGATGATCGAGTGTACACGCGCGACCCATGAAATCGGCCATACGATTACCTTCGAGGGAGAGGTAGAACGGTTTGCTGAAAACGCCACCGCCGTCTTGACGCTGGGCGGCTCGGTGCTGGTTCCATCATTCGCATTGGGCCGGACGCAGGAAATGCTCAACGTAATCAGCCGGCTTCAAGGGCAGGGGCGCATCCCGGACGTGCCCGTATATTCGTCGGGATTGGGCCGCGCGATGTACGAAATTTACTCGAAATTTTCCGATCTGCTCCGCCCCGAAAGCGTGTTACGGCCCTTGCAGGAATTCAATCGCATTGGCGATGTCTGGGACGGCGGGGTCCGGCGCGAGTTGTTGCGCAGGCCCTGCATCATAGTCGCGACGTCGGGGATGATGGTCGAGAACACGCCTTCGGCGCTGATAGCAATGGAGATGGTGCGCGATCCGAGGCACGCCATATTTTTTGTCGGATACCTCGATCCAGACACGCTGGGGGCAAAACTCATGCGCGCGGACTTGGGAGACGCGTTGTCCTTCGAGCGGGACGGCCCCCCGGTTACGATTAAGACGATGAACCGGAAATCGTTTAACTTCAGCGCGCACGCGCATCGCGAAGACCTGGTGCGGCTTATCGATCATATCGCGCCGAAGAACCTGATCTTCGTACATGGCGATCCCGATGCGACGGCGTGGATGAAAGAGAACACGAGCTCGGTCTACCGGAAATTCATTCCGTCCATTGGCGAAACCCTTCCGCTCGAATCGTAGCCCGATGGCGCGGCGCCGGAACCCATTGGTTGCATGGATTGTTTCGACGGTGTCCATCGCATTCTGCGCGATTATGAGCATTCTACCCCTCCCGGCATGCCGTTTCGTGGGCCGCGCACTGGGGATCGCGCTTTATGCTGTCGTACCGCGCGTCCGGCGCGTGGCGCTCGAGAACCTGCGCGCAGCCTACGGCGAGACCCTCAGCGAGGGCGAGTTGCGAAGCATCGCGCGCGGGGCGGCGATGAACGTGGGAATTGTTGCTGCGGAATTTGCGCACTTGCGCCGGCTCACACCGGACAACATTGCGCGTTGGACGACTGTCGAAGGCGCGGAACATCTTGACCGGTCGCGCAAGGGTTTTTTCCTCGTGGGGGCGCACCTCGGCAATTGGGAGTGGATGGCGACCGTCGTAAAAAGCCTGGGGTTCGACGTGGCCGAGGTTGTCCGCCCGCTGGATGCACCCGCGCTGAACGCTTTTGTGGAACGTGAGAGGACGAGCCTCGGCGTCCGCACGATCGACAAAACTGGCGGCGGCCAAGAGCTGATGCGGCTGCTGAAGGACGGCTGGGTGGCTGGCGTGCTCGCCGATCAAAGCCCACGCGATAGCGCGGCGCCGGTAACGTTTTTTGGAAGACCCTGCTGGGCGACCGTGGCCCCCGCGATGGTCACTCTAAGGCTGCGCGTGCCGATGCACGTCGTCACGATGACGCGCAACCTCGATGACAGGTACACACTCCGAATTTCCCCGGAAGTAACGGTGGAACGCACCGGGGATTTCCGCGCGGACCTTTTGGCAATTACACAACGCTCGCAGGACATTCTCGAGGAACATATTCGCGCGCATCCCGAGCAATGGCTTTGGCTGCACCGGCGTTGGAAAACCCGTCCACGGCTCGAGGCGGAGTGGGACAAGAAAGGCGCGGGAAATTCCGGTGGGTAGGGTTCGTGACTCGCCGAATCGGAGTACGGCGCTACGTTTGGCCTGACGGATCGTGTGTTATAGTGAAACTCTGGGCCATGGGAAGGGTTAGGTATGCGATCGTCGCGGGCTACGAGCAAAGAGAACGAGACAGCCGAACTAGAGTCAAAGGCCTTTGGATTTGGGGTCGGTATGTTGGGTCTGGCGCAGCGGCTTAAGGGGCAGCTTCCTGACCCTGTAACAAATGCGCTCGCGGAGCATGGTGCGAATATCGGGGCGAATGTGTTGGAGGCGCACGCCGCGCCTTCGGGCCAGATTCAAAGCTATGCCTCGGCGCGTCAGGCGGCGCGGCAGGCAACCTACTGGTTGAAGTTGGTACACGCTTCAGCGCCCACATGCAGTCCGAACCTGGACTCGCTCATCAAGGCGGCCGCGGACCTCACCACTGCGCTCAAAGCGGCAACAGCCCGCGCCCGGCAACGGGTCGAGACATCCAAGTTCCGCTAGAGCAAGGAGTTAGTCTCATTTCGCGCGAGGCGCCTTTCGCCGGCCTGTCCAACATTTTAGGGAACCTCGTGCCAGTTCGGGTGTTACATCCATTGTGCTTGAGGATTCGGCGCGCATGAGCGACCTCTCCGATTGGGATCTCGTCGCACGCGCGCGCGCGGGTGACACGGATGCGTTTGCACTCCTGGTGCGGCGCTACCAGTCTCCGCTCATCCACTTCTGTTTCCGGATGGCCGGTTCGCTCGAAGATGCCCAGGATATTGCCCAGGACAGTTTTGTCCGGGTCTACCGGTACATTGACCGGTTGCGCCCGGATGCGAAGTTCTCGACCGTGCTCTTTGGCATGGCGCGCAACCTGACGCTAAACTTCCTGCGGGACTCGAAGCGCCGTGGCCGTGGTATTACGATGTCGCTCACGAGAGACGACGAATCCGAGCATGTTGTCGAGGATTCCACCGCGAGGCCCGACGAGTCGGCGCGGATTCGGGAGATCGAAAGTTTAATCGGCGCCGCGCTGGACGAGTTGTCCGCCGAGCACCGCGAAGTGCTTGTGCTGCGGGAGCTCCAGGGCATGGACTACGAGTCGATTGGCGAGATAATTGAGTGCCCGTCTGGCACGGTTAAAAGCCGGATCGCGCGGGCGCGCGAACAATTACGGATAAAGCTCATTGAGCTTGGTGGTGAATTTTTATGAATGAACGAGATATGAACCGGATGCACGACGAGCTGTCTGCCTTTCTTGACGGAGAGGCCGAAAACACGGACGCGATCAAAGACTTGATCGCGCGCGATGCCGGGGCGGCGAAACTTTACGCTGAGATGTCGGTGGCGTCCGCGCAACTCAAGTCGTTGGCTGCGCCGGATGTGCATCCGGCGTTTACCACGCGGGTGATGGCGCAGGTCCGTGACGAACGCGCGCCAAAGTTGGACCGGAGCCGGCGCTGGACGTTCGCCAGACTGAGCATGGCGGCGGCGGCCGGCCTGTGCATCGCCTATATTGCCTCCGAGATGTTCTACGCGCCGCAAGCATTACCGACGACAAAGGCGCCGTATGATGGGCAAGTGGCACAGGTCCTCGAATTACGCAACCAGCCCGATCACGCGCTGCTTACCGGATTGGATGGGGCGATGCCGGAAGCGGCAATCACTGGTGAATGGCTCGAGTCGGGATATGCATTGACGGAATTGGCGCCGGATGACGCACTTGATCAAAAGTACGCCGACGTGGTTTCGACATTTGCCGCGCTGACATCCGATGACGTCGCGTTCGACGATGACGGTGACGTGTATGCCGCAATGGAACAATTGACGGATGATCAGCGCCGCGCGCTTCAATCATTGTTGGCTGAGTATTCCGAAGGGGGTTCGCAATTACTATGAAGGTGATCGCCTGCGTTCGACTCGCATTGGCCGGCCTATGCGTGATGACGGCGACTGCGTTTGCAGACCCCGAGCAGCGTCCCAAGCCGGATACGCCACAATACGAGGAGAATTCCCGCCGCGAACGATCCGATTCGAATTCGATGAGCGACGAAGAAATCCGGGAGTTTGTCAGCACTATCATGATGGTGCGGATATCGCGCGATCTCAAATTGAACGACGAGCAAACCGTCCTGCTGGTGCGGCACCTTCAGGAAATGCGCGACGAAATGCATACGCTCTTTCGCGAGCGCGATCATGTTTTCAAGGAGATGAAAGAACTCGCCGGGAAACCTGAAGCCACCGACGCGGAACTCACCGGCAAACTGGGCGAGCTCCGGTTGCTGGATGAAAAACGGTCGCAAGCCAAGAGTGACGTGTTCGATAGAGCGTCTGAAAAAATGACGGTGAGGCAGAAGGCGAAACTGTATGTCACGTTGCAGGAATTCGAGTGGCAGATGCGCCGCCTGGTCCAACGCGTAAAAGAAATGAGCGACGACGAACTCAAGAAAATGCGCGACGAATGGGGCCGCGATATGGGTGAAGGTAACAAGGACCCTGTGAAGCAGCTTCTGAAATCGCGGGACGAAGAAACCGGCCCCGGGAAACCCGCGCCTGACAAACCGAAACCGGAATAGTCTAGTCCTCATCTTCAATTAAGGCGCGCAGCAGTTGTTGCGCCGTAGTGATGACCGTATGCTCATCCGCCCCTTCTTCCAACGCACACGTAATGGACGGCGTCTCCTTCCACGCGAATGACACGCGATTTCCGAAGGCCTGTACGATCATTTCGCGCCGCCCGCGTTCGAGTTGTCTGCCAACGCCGAGTTCGACGGTGACGCCGAGCTTTCCGCCCACGATGCGCCGCGCCCCAGCATCCGCGCCGAGCGCGCGCACGCGCATGACATCGAGCAAGCGCCGGACCGGCGCGGGCGGTTCGCCAAAGCGGTCTTTCAGTTCGGCCTGCATGTCCCCCACTTCTTCTTCATTTTGCAGCCCGGCGATGCGTTTGTACAACGTAATCTTTTGGGATTCGGATGTGACGTAACCCTCGGGGATAAACGCTTCCGACGCGATCTCGAAAAGCGGCAAGCGCCGCGCGCGCACGGGATAGCCCTTGATTTCCGCGACGGCTTCGGCGACGAGCTGCGCGTAGGTGTCAAACCCAACCGTTGAGATATGGCCGTGTTGATCGCCGCCGAGCAGGTTTCCCGCGCCGCGAATTTCCATGTCGCGCATTGCGATCCGGAAGCCCGCGCCAAGTGTCGAGAATTCTTCAAGCGCCTTCAGGCGTTTTTGCGCGTCTTCGCTGAGCGCGCGGTTGCCGGGAATCAGCAGGTACGCGAACGCGCGATGCTTGTACCGGCCCACGCGGCCGCGCAGTTGGTACAGTTCCGCGAGCCCGAAGTGGTCAGCCTGGTCGATGATGATCGTGTTGGCGTTGGGAATGTCGATGCCGGAACCGATAATCGTCGTGCATACCAACACGTCAAATTGTTTGTGAATGAATCCGGTCATGACACGTTCGAGTTCTTTTTCGTTCATCTGGCCGTGGCCGATGCCGATGCGCGCCGTGGGCACGAGCCGCTGCACCAATGTTGCCGCGCGATCGATGGTCTGCACGCGGTTGTGCACGTAGAACACCTGGCCTTCGCGCGCGATCTCGCGCTGAATTGCCTCCTGAATTAGCCCCTCGTCAAACTCCGCGATACAGGTGTGAATCGGCAAGCGATCATTCGGCGCGGTATTGATCACGCTCATGTCGCGCACGCCCATGAGCGACATGTTCAAGGTGCGCGGGATAGGCGTCGCGCTGAGCGTGAGCACGTCCACCGTGGCGCGGAGATGTTTCAGACGTTCCTTGTGCGCAACGCCGAAGCGCTGCTCTTCGTCGATGACAACGAGGCCGAGATTCTTGAATTGGACATCTTTCGAGATAATGCGGTGCGTGCCGATAACGACGTCGACTTCACCAGCTTTCATTTGTTCCACGACGGTCTTTTGTTGTTTGGCGTTGCGGAACCGGCTGAGCATTTCCACCTTGATGGGATAATCCGCGAACCGCTCCTCAAAGTTGAGGTAGTGCTGTTCGGCGAGCACCGTCGTGGGCACGAGTATGGCGACCTGCCGGCCGTCCATCACGGCCTTGAAGGCGGCGCGCATGGCGACTTCCGTTTTGCCGTAGCCCACGTCGCCGCAGATGAGGCGGTCCATCGGTTTCACGGATTGCATGTCGCGCTTTACATCGACGATGGCGCGCATCTGGTCTGGCGTTTCGTCATATTCGAATGCGTCCTCGAATTCCGTCTGCCACGGCGTATCGGCGGGATACGAGTGTCCCTCGCGGCTCTCCCGTTGCGCATAAAGTTTCAGAAGTTCTTCCGTCATGTCGCGGACGGCTTTTTTCACGCGCGACTTTGTGCGGGCCCAAGTCGAGCCGCCGAGCTTGTCGACCTTTGGCATCGCTCCGTCGCCGCCGGTGAACTTCTGGATCATGTCGATGTGCGTTACGGGCACATACAGTTTGTCGCCACCGGTGTACTGGAGCGCGAGGAAATCGCCGGCCTTTCCCTCAAATCGTTTTAAACCAAGGTAGCGTCCGACGCCGTGTTGATCGTGTACGATGTAATCACCGGATTTGAGATCGCTGAACGCGGTGAGCGCGGCGCCTGCTTCAAACCTTCGGCGCGTGCGCCGGACATAGTGACGTCCGAACATCTCGTGCTCGCTGAGCACTGCGAGCTTCGTCTGCGGCACGACGAACCCGCCCCGCAAGCGCCCGAGGTCGACGCGCAGATCGAACGCATCTTGCCCGGGCCGGTAGCCGCGTTCTTCAAGCAGTTCAAAGAGCCGTTTGCGCTCGCCACTCGTCGCGCACAAGAGTACGACGGTGTATTTTTCGCGGTCCCACTGCTCGATCTGTTTCCAGAACGCTTCGTTCTGTCCTTGCCACCCGGTGATTGCGCCCATGTTGAGTTGAATGCGCGGAACGCCGGGTTCGGCGGTGAACGGCACCTGGGCGATACGCAACCGCGCGAACTTTTCGAGGAAGGTTTCGGCTTTGGCCCATGGAATGATGTAAGGGTTCTCGCCGAGTTGCGCGCCAATTTTCTTGGCCTCTTCCCGGATGGCCAATGGCTCGTCAAGCACGATAACTGCATCGCGGGGGAGATAGTCCGTCAATGGAACGAGCGTGTCGGTTGCGAGTTGAGCTTTTTCCGAGCGCGGCAGGATGGTGACCGATTTTTCCTGTCCCACGCTGCGCTGGGTTTCCGGTTCGAAGCGGCGAATGGACTCGATCTCGTCGCCAAAAAATTCGATGCGGTACGGTAGCTCGCTCGATATCGGGAACACGTCCAGAATGCCGCCGCGCACACTCATCTGGCCGCGTTGCTCGACCATCAGCTCACGGTCATAGCCAAGTTCCGAAAAGCGCACGACGAGGTTTTCGAGATCATGTTCTTCGCCGGTCGCGAGCGTGATCGTCCGCTTCGCGAGTGTCGCGCTCGCAACAACGTATTGAGATAGCGAACGTACCGGGGCGACCACGCGCACCGGTTCGCCCGCTGCGCGCGCCGCAAGAATGCGCTTCAACGCGTTCATGCGCTCCGCGACGATATCGTCCGCGGGTGTCATCGCGTCCGTGGGCAGGACTTCCCAGGCGGGGAAATGCATGCAGCGATCAGGGTGATCGAAGGTGAGCAGGTCTTCGAACACGGCCTCGGCTTCCGCGCGTCCATGCGTAATAATCAGGATGGACCGATCACCCGCGGCATGCAGCGCCACCAAGGCTTTGCCGCTACTCCAAGGTCCGATGATGTCGGTACACGAACCGGGCGTGAGTTTGAGATCGAGTCCGGCGAGTTTGGGTAGGAGTTTCGTGAGGGGCATGGGGTTTCTATACTTTAATTCACTGCGGCCCGTTCAAAATTAACGAGTCGCCTTGCTTCGTGCTCGTGCTCGTAATCGTAAAAACCTCTACGAGCACGACTAAACATTAAAACAAAAAAATGGGCGGATCCTCGCGGATCCGCCCTTGCAAAGAACCAGCGCCAGGGTTAGCGCGAGTAAAAGCCAATCACACCCGCCGTCTCCGCTTTGAACGGAATGGTTTCAATGTTCGGCGTGGCCGTCATACTGCCTTCAAAAGCATTTGCCGCCCGATTGAGGTATTCCGGCATGAACGACGGCGGGCTGTCAACACCCGCGGCGATGCCCGGAATCTTGCGGCTGCTTTCCCGTACTGAAATCGTCATTCCGGATTTCACCAGGAACGACGGCTTGTCGACTTTCTTTCCATCCACGCGAATGTGGCCATGTACCACTAACTGGCGGGCGCCGGGAATCGTGTTCGCAAAGCCGAAGCGGTATACGATGCAGTCCAGGCGCGATTCCAGCAGCATCAAGAGGTTTGTGCCGGTGACGCCGCCCATGCGCTGCGCTTTCTCGAAGGTATTCCGCATCTGGCGTTCGAGCAAGCCGTAGTGCATTCGAATTTTCTGCTTGTCGAGAAGTTGTTGACCGTAAACCGACGATTTCTTGCGCATGCTCTGTCCATGCTGGCCAGGCGCGTAAGCGCGGCGGATTGACGGGCACTTGGGGCTGCCCCAAATGCACGAGCCCAATCTGCGGCATAACTTGTGTCTCGGACCGGTGTACTTGGCCATAAACCTTGACTTTTCCTTTAGTTGGCGGTCTTTGCCCATAAATGGGCATTTTTGTGCTTGGACCGCCAGAATAGACACAGGTCAACCCAAATGCGGCGGTCGCCAAGTCGGGTACTTTAGCGTATTTCTGCGTTGCATGTCAAACACCCGCTGGGCGACTGTTGCCGGCAGGGGAAACACACCCACAGGGGGCAGCTCCGTCGCTTAACGTGCGTTCATCATATATGCACGGGATGTTGCACTGGTCGTTGTGGCGATGACCACGGGGTCACGGGGAATCGAGGATGTTGTCCACAGATTTCACTGATGAACGCATGTTGTGTGAGGGGGGGGTGCATACATTTTTTTGACGGAACAAGGGGGTGTAAGGGGTGGCGGTCGGAGGGAAGGTGTTGTTTTGCGTATGGATGTGAGGAGGCATTCATGAGCGAAGCACCAGCTTCCAGGGCATGTTGAACGTGGTTGGGCAGCGCCCGCTGATCACTGCATCTATATATATGCACGGCGTGTTGCACTCACACGAGGTTTTCGCGTGAGGCAAACGCAAAGCAGGTTTTTCAAGAGTACGTTCCACAATGGAAATTGTGGAACGAGGGGACGGCGGAGTGCGTTCCGCAATGGATATGAGGAAAGGGAAAACGAGAGGCTAATAACATCCTACGGTCGCCGCCACTTCATGGCCGAATGTATTAAGGAGGATAACGAGCGGCTAACAACATCCGATTGAAATTATCCCGAAGGGATTACAGCGCGCAGCCCAGGGTTGACCCGATATAGACACACGGCAAAGACGATGCGGCGGTGAAATGTACCTCAGATGTACATCCCCCTAAATCCCCCTTCAAAGGGGGACTTTAAGAATCGCAATACAACGTCATTTTGAATGGAAGTAAGTCCCCCTTTGAAGGGGGATTTAGGGGGATGTTACGCGCGCAGTTCGGCGTCGCGGAGAAATGGGAAGCGTTCCTGCGTCGACCAAGTCGCGTGAATGAAACTGGCGAACAACGATTGCGGCATGATTTTTCTCCTCCCCGCGCCGAATGTTGACAAAGGGTCGCATCGGGCGTGGGTTGCAGGCTCAATCCCACACATATCGTTCGTCCCACTCCACGCCATGCTTGCGCATAAACTGCCGGAACTCCTCCTGAAACGTCAGTTTGCGGTGGTGCTCCTCCTGGTTTGCGATGTACCGCTCGACCCGCCCGATATTTGAATAACTCACAGAGAACGCCCCATACCCCGCCTGCCACTGGAATTTGCGGGCGCTCGTGTCGATCCCCTTCACCCACGCGCTCGACGCACGCTTCATTTCCTTGATCCAATCCGCGGTGGTCGTAGTGCGCGCGAACCGCGCAAGGATGTGCACATGATCCTCGACACCGCCCACGATAATCGGCGTGCATCCGAGGTTGTTCGACACGCCGCCTATGTACTCGTGCATGTGCGCGCGCAATCCCGCATCCCGGAGAAATGGGAAACGCTCTTTCGTCGACCACGTCGTGTGAAGGTAGATGGCGGAAAGCGATTGCGACACGATTGTCTCCTTCCGGGGTTGTGGCGAACCGAAGCACCCTGACCTGTCGTGTGCCGTTATATCCCGAAGGGATTGCGGCGCGCAGTCTGACGACCGACACCATTCAACCCAACGATGTGCGGACCCAGGTTTATCCCGGCTCTTTATCCCGACGGGATTACGGCGCAGTTTCACGACCGACACCTTTCAACTCAACGATGTGCGGACTCAGGTTTACCCTGGCTCTTTATCCCGAAGGGATTACGGCGCACAGCCTGGGGTTGGGCCGCCGCAGTCGCTTCGACAAAGGCGGACCTACCCCAGGTACAGTTCCCACATTAAATGTACCCTGAAAGGGTTACGGCAGTTTTGTTGGAGATCGTAAAGCAATTCGACGAACGACGCGACCGAACATTCGAAACATAACCATCCTCGTAAGGTGTCCACCGAAGTCGGAGGTGAGGGAGGATCGCAATCGGATACTCGGCTTCAATTCCTATAAACGCACATGGCTTCGCCAACGTGCCTTCTTAAAACGCTATAGCCAACACAATCGCATCGGACGCAGACGGCTGCAACCCCTACAGGGTTGAGGAGGCGGAGGCGGGGCGTATGGCTACCCAGGGTAGACGCGCCTGCGTCGAAGCGACTCCGGCGCGTCAACCCTGGGCTGCGCGCTGTAATCCCTTCGGGATAAGGAGGGCGGAGGCGGCGTGAGCAATTTAAGCTCGGAGCTTTTGAGCGTAGTCCGCTACGCCGGGATTGAGAAAACCATCCGGTGAAGCATAAGTCGCTCGCGAATATCTATAGGTTAGCGAACCAGTCGGTTTCGACTATAGCCGTTTCGACCAACTCGGTCTTCACTCCCAAACCTAACTCCTTCAGCTTCTCCGCCAGTTGCTCACCATCGACCAGATCAATCGGTGGGGCGCCGTCACGAGTTGCTTCCTTGATGGCTGCTGGAGTGAAAGTGCTTGTCGTGATGAAAAGTCCTTTGTCTGCGCGTCCTACCATCGTACCGCGAAAGTCTCGTATCTCGGATGCGCCGATTGAGTTCTGATACTTCTTGCATTGAAAAATAACATGGAAACTCATGAATCCGTGAATGCGCGCTATACCTTTTCCGTCGATGCCTCCGTCACCAGATCGGCCGGTTACCTCGACCTGAATGAAGCCTGATTCGCGTAGGACCCTTTGAGTTAGGCGCTCAAATGCTGAAGGCGAAAGCTCTTTGGTCAGTATGTGGTGAAGCTTCTCGCGCCACTCCTCACTATTGGTTGTAGCGCCGTGGTTTGCGGGTTCGATAGTTGTTTCTAGCCTCTTCTCTTTTAGCTTCTTGTCAAGTCCTTGGACAAACCGGACCACTTCACGAGGTTCTACTTTGCCGAGCGTGTTCGCCTTAGGAGTAAGTGTCCAAACGCCACGGGCAGAGTTTTCGAGAAGTCCATACTTCTTTAAATACGTTCTCGCCCACGCCAGCCGATAGCCTACTTCTGTTTGATTGCTTTTCTCAGGATCGTGAAGCTTTTCAAGAACAACCTCCGGGATTTTTTCATTTTCGATTACTCTCTCATATATTTCATCGACTGAACCCGATCCGCCAAGATCCAGCAAAGCTTGTAGGAGTGGCGCCATTAGGGAATCAAATGTCGGGATTTTCATTTTTTCTGAGAGTTCACTTGTGCTCATAGGTAAAACATACCAAAGCTAGACTGATAAGTGCAGTTTTCCAATTTACTGAAGCTATTCTTAGCATCATTTAAATTTGTCATCGCTTGCCGACTCCACCACCCCTCTGCAGATTCCACAGTTTTGCGTATTTTGTGAATACGCTGAAAGCAGCCAGCCCGCAGAGTACCGCGCCGTGGTAGCCGTCCTGGAAGCCGCGGCGGAGGACGTACATTTTGATGAATCGGGTTAGGGGGCGGAGGAGGATGTGGGTGAGGGTGGCGCGTTTGCCTTTGTCGTAGAGGTCTTGGGCGGACCAGGTGGTGAAGCGCTGGAAGGTGGCGAAGTATTCTTCGAAGTTGCGTTTGTCGTCGTGGTACATGACGTCGTCGATGCGGCCCATGGAGCCGTCGATGTCGATGGTGGCGTGGACGCGCTGGTCGCGGTAGCGGCCTTTCTTTGTGCGGAACAGGCGGACGTTGTAGTCGCGGTCCCAGCCGCAGTGTTGGATGAGCTTGCCGAAGAAGTAGGACATGCGCTTGACTTTGAAGCCGTCGCTGCTGGACGGGTCAGCGATGACCTTCTGAATGCGCGCGGTCAACTCCGGGGAGAGCCATTCGTCTGCGTCGAGCACGAGGGTCCACTCCGTCTCGATTTGCGGAATCGCCCAGTTGCACTGCGCGGCTTTGTTCTCATATTCGTGCACGACCACATGGTTCGAGAACTGCCGCGCCACGGCGTCCGACCCATCAACCGTGTTTGGATCGACGACACAAAACACGTCGTCCGCCCACGCTACGCTTTCGAGGCAACGCGGCAACCGATCGCCCGCGTTTGGAATGAGAACGAGGACGGTAATTGTGCTCATGCGCGGGCGCGGTTTGCTGCGTTATGCGAACGCGGTGGCGATATTGGACCGCATCTTTTCCAGACCGATGCGCGCGGTTTCTTTTGGATCGAGCGCCCAATATTGTTCGTTGAACAATTCTAGCGACAGCGGACCGGTATAGCCGATTTCGTGGAGGTCTTTCAGGCATTGCGTCAACGGGAGAATGCCGTCGCCCGGCATCACGCGGTCGCGGTCGCGAAGTTCATATTGCGCGGGCGACGCGGGCACGTCGTTCCAATGAAAGTCGGCGATGAGCTCCGGCTGCAAATGTTTGATGCCGGTAAAACCTGACCCGCCGCGATAGAGATGAAAGGTGTCGGGCAGCACAGTTGCAGTCGGTTCGTCACAATCGATAGCGATACAGCAGGCCTGCCCGAGACGGTTAAGTCCCTTTAGGAAACCAATGAACTCCATTGTTACCGCGATGTTATAGTCGTCGCGGCCAATGTGCAGAAGATCGCGGTACCGGTCCGTGCCCCAGCGAAGGTCAAAGTTTTCGCGATCTGGAAATGGCAATGCGGCGACGTGGCGTGAACCGACTTCGGAAACCATTCGCATCCGGTCGCGCGTGACCGTCAGCGATTTCTCCCATTCTTCCTGCGTGGGTGGCATCCCGTCCCACAGCCCAATGACGTTGGGCACAAATAGCCCGCGGTCTTTAATTTCTTTTGCGACATCGGTAAGTTTGTTGCCGTTTTTCTCGAGTTCCTCGAGATCGTTCATCCACAACTCGATGCCGTCGTAACCCGCTTCCGCGGCAATGCGGATTTTATCGAGCGCGGGGGTTTGATCAACGCCGGGCGACTTGCGAATGGTACTGGCGTTGAGCACAACCGGCCACGGGCTCTGTTTGTCCTGATATGTTTTTTTCGGTTCCTTGGCAGCCGCCGCAGTGGACGCCGCAAGCGCGCCACCGGCAAGTGCGCCGGATTGAATAAATTGTCTGCGATTCATACTCATGCTTCCTCGTTCCCAAGCGACGGCGGGCGACCGGGGCGCTACGAAGCGCGCAACCGCCTAACGTCCTGAATTTGAGATTCGTTCGATATGAAGTTTGGAAATCTGACTTTACATCCCCCTAAATCCCCCTTCAAAGGGGGACTTTGAAGATCGGATTATGCGTGTGACTTTTGCCAAGGATTTGGGATTCATGACACTAACGTAATGGGTCGCCCGCGTCTTCGTTCTCAACGTGTTGTCTGGTCTGTTCTTCGAGCGTGTAACGTATTTCGGGTTGAAATATCGCCTGGATCGGCATTATTGCGTTGCCGATGCCTCCCGAGCCGCTCTTGTGCCAATAGTAAATCCAGCCTTTCTGTTCCATCCACAGCAAAAGCCTGTGCAGCAGATAGAGCAAGATCGGCGCGAGACACAGTCCCGCAATGATTAACGAATTCATCCGCGACCCTCGCCGCTGTAATAGGCCTTAATCGCTTGCTGAATTCCTTCCGCGCTGGCCGCGGTAGCATCCACGCCGCGACCCGTGGCGTGCTCGATATCTTCAATCGCGATGAGGTCCATCGGGTTCGCCATTGCCAGCACGATGCGCTCGTCATCAAGCCGCAACGGAATGCAGATGTGGTGCGCCGCAAGCCGTTCGCTCACGAGACGCACCGCGGTGGGGTCAGGTTCATCGCGATCCAGGCGCACAAACGGCACTCGCGCCTGGCTTGCCAGAACTTGCGCCACTGCGTTGGCCTCGGTATATCCCAATTCGATTAGGATCGACCCGAGCCGCCGCTGGGGTTGTTCCTGTTGAATTGTTAGCGCGCGTTCGAGCTGTTGCGGGGTTAGCACGCCGGCTTCCACGAGAATCTCACCCATGCGGCGGCGGCGGCCCGCATTGTCGAAACCTGTTATATCGAGATCGACGGACTCTTCCGCCGTGGCAACCTCGTCAAACGTGCCGGAGAACGCGGCGGGTTGGGCGGATGCCGTACCCGCCGAGATGCCGCGAAGGCGATGCATTTCGCCCCGGAGCCTGGCGAGATCGCGTTCCAGCCGCGACCATTGTTGTTGGGATGGTCCAGCACTGTTGACCGAAGTTGCGAGTTGCTGTTCGAGCCGCGCGAGTTGGGTGGCCTGATCATCGACTGCGGCGCGCAATTCGTTTACGGCATCCGTAAGGGACACGGGTTCGAGTCCTTCAAACGAACCCTGTTCGCCGCTCGCGTGCAACGCCGCGTTCTTGAGACCGCGCACGTCTTCGTCGAGGATTTCGAGGGCCTTTTCCAATGCTTCGGTGCGGTCGACGGCCTGGCGCGATGCATCCGCGCATTGACGCAGGGTTTCTTGCAGGGTTGCGAAATGCGCCTTGCTCGACTGCAACGCCGCGGAAACCTGCTCGAGTTCGAACGACCTCTCAGGCGTTTCTTCCAGCCGGGCCCTGACGGAATCAACCCGGCCGGCAAGCTGTTGATGGGTGGACGAGACGTCCGCCGCCCAATCTTCGAGCACGGATTCGAGGCGTTCAAACATCTCATTTGCTGCTGACATTGACACAGTCTCCAATGAAAGGTGATTGTAGGAGCGGCGCGGCGCGCAATCAAGGGCGGCTTCGCGCAGTTCTGCTATACTCTGCCGCAAGCCCGTATTTTTTGGAGAATTCTTCATGCTGCAACTTTCCCGCCTGCTCGTTTGCGCGTACCTGTGTGTCCTCGCCACGCCTTTGTTCGCAGCCGCCGGAGCGGCTAAAGACGGCGGAGCACCGGAACCGCGGCTGTTGCCTTGGAAATTGCGGGACCATTACACCTTCGCGCCGGAAGGGTTTCAATTTATTTATGGCGGTGATAATGGGCAGTGGTCGCTAACCAAAGCCGACGACCTGCTCATGGACAAGGTGAATTCGTCCGTAACGTTCGCCGATGGTAAAACCATCGAATCCGCCTTGCACGGCGTGGGCGTGACCAATCGGAACGCTTACACCGGTGAGTTGGGACCGGGCATCGAGTACATCGTGAATATCCCGCCGAAAGATGGGATTTCGTTGCGCCATTCCGTCGCGTATCACAGCGAACATCCTTTTTACCTGTTGCGGCTGGAAGTAAAAAACGTGGGCACGGCCCCGATCGAGGTCGCAAAGATCAGTTCAGTGATTATTCCGCCGGGTAGCCTGAAATCGCTGGGCACTCAAACAACGGTCTCGCATCGGCGATTCACCATGCAGGGTCCCTGTCCGGTGTATTCGCCTGATGCCGCGCCTTACGCGACGTTCATTCACGACCCGGCCACCGGCCTGCTGCTGGGTATGGGATCGTTGTCCAACGGACAGTCCAAAACGACGGTGGAACTTCAACCGTTTTCCGGCGCGTGGCAGGGTTCTGTCACCAGTGTTTTCGACCCTCCGGTGCGCGTCGAGCCGGGTCAGACCATCAAGGGCGACGCCACGTGGATCAGTTTTATTACGCCGACCCAAAAAGACGTCGATCTGTTCTACGCCCACGCTTGTAAGAATTTCCCGAAGCCCGCCCAGCCGGATTCCGTACCGAACGCTTGGGTGACTGTGCCGGATGGTGAATCCTTTGCAGATTTGCAGGCTGCCCGGACGGACTGGGGCGGTATTGGCGCGGCACTTGTGCCGGTGACCTGGGAGGCGCGGGGAGGTTCTCAGGACGGCGCGGCCCCCGCATGGCCGCGGGAGATGCGTGGCGTCGCTTCGCAGCTTCGTCAAGGCGGGGCGGCGGGTATTACGGTTGATCCGCTCGCAATAGCGGAAATGAATGATGCCTGGTCGGCGAAATCGGAAGACGGCCAAATATGGGTGAATCCCGCGGTCCCCGAGGGCATGGCCCACGGAGTGGCCCGCATGAAGAAAATTGCCGGGTGGGGCTTTGATTTCTACGCCGTTTCGCCATCGCGTATTCCCAACGAAGTCTTGAAAAATTTCAATATCACGCGCGCGCGCGCCGATGCGCTTGCGATGGACATGATGATCGCCGCCTCGGGCGGCGCGCCTGTCTTCGCCGCATCGCAAGGCGCGTTGGGTGGCGGACGTGACGAATGGCTTGCCGCGGCCGCGGCCACTGCACGGTTGGGTGAGTACAACGTCGTGACTGCACCCATCCGGTTTGACGCGGCGCGCGGAAAAGATATCAGCGATGAAACGGCAACGGCCATCGCGTTTTGTGGCGCGCCCGTGGAAGTAATCGGCAGTCCTTCCGCCGGCGCGCGGAAGGCGGTCGCCGATGCCGTGGCGCGCAGGGATTTCTTCGCGCGGCCACTGGACCTTGCATCGCCCGCGCCCATGCTGTGGCAGGTAGAAACGACGCCGAACGCCTCGAAGGAGAATTTGGCGATCAGCATTGTATCGTTTGAAGGCGCGCGCGCATCGGCCGCCGATGATGCGAATACCTACTCCGGCACGCCCGCGAAAACGTCAAACGCCGCCGCGGCGGGATACGTCGCGCAATTGCCATCGGGATCGAAGGCAGGGAAGAGCAAACCGAAGAAGTAGGCTTGTCGGTTAAAAAGTATATCCGACGGCCAACCCGAGACTGTTCGCGCCGGCATTCGTATCGCCCAGCCCGCCGTTCGAGATATGCGAAAACTGCAGCGTAACGTGCCAGTTGTTCTGAAACTGGTATCCGACGCCCGTTTCGAGCAGGAAATCCATCGAAGCGGAATTTCCTTCGATGTGATTCGAATGCCAGATCATGCCCGCGCCGGCTTCACCAAACCAGCCGTTGCGCACCCCTGCGTGTTGGTACACGCGGCCAACCGCGCCCACGCCGCCGCCCCACAAAGTTTCATCGGGGTCGTCTTGCTTGTACAGAAATAGCGGGTAGGCGCGAAGCCCAAGCGTGCATCGCGCATAGATGGGCCATTCATATTCCACATTGCCCGTCGCGAGGATGTCATTGGTGCGGGAGCGGTTGCCGGAACGGACCCCGGTCGACGCGCCAGCTTCGACGCGCCAGCGCCCCTCATCGAACCCGTTCATCAGCGTGTACCCGGCGCCTTCCTCGGCGATGGTCGCGGGAAGTGCAAATACGGCGAAGGCAACGAAACTTAGAGAAAGCAATCGATGCGACATTTCCAATTATCCTTACTTATGGCGATACCGTATGCCTGTTTAGCACTATTTGTCAATAGTAAGCCGTGATGCTGCTGTCCTGACTATTCAGATAAAACGTTTCTTGAACTTGATATACTCCGTGTCCATTACGGGTTTCAGGCGGTGCAGAGGGGTCGTTTCATGTTGGTTTTAGTCACGGGCGGTGCGGGGTACCTTGGGAATCATGTGGTTCGGCTGTTGCTCGAACGAGGACATCGGGTGCGGGTTTTCGACCGGCTGTGCTTCGGGGATGCGCCCGCTAAAGAATTGGTGAATTTGGGCGTCGAGATGGTCACCGGCGACATCCGGCATCTGGATGCCGCCCCGAAATTGCTCGACGGCGTCGAGGGGGTTGTGCATCTGGCGGGTTTGGCGAACGACCCGTCCTGCGACCTGGACCCGCTGATGGCTTTGGACGTGAACCTCGAAGGCACCAAGTTGCTGGCGTTGCGGGCCATTGAAGCGGGCGCGCGGCGGTTCGCATTTGCGTCGTCGTGCAGCGTGTATGGCAAGGGCGTGTTCGAAATGTTGGATGAGCACAGCCCGACGAACCCTGTGTCGGTGTACGCGCAAAGCAAATTGGAATCCGAACACGCGCTGCTCGCGCTGGCTAGCGACACGTTTCAACCCGTGATCGCACGGCCCGCGACGTTGTTCGGGTGGTCGCCGCGGATGCGGTTCGATCTCGCAATCAATCTTATGGTCGCGACGGCCTCGCGCAATCGGGTTATCAACGTCTATGGCGGCGGAAGCCAGTGGCGGCCGTTTGTGCACGTGCGCGATGCGGCGCGCGCGTTTTCGGACATGATCGATGCGCCCGCGAAGGACGTGGGCGGACAAATCTTTAATCTGGGGTCTGACCGGAACAATTACCGGATCATTGATCTTGCGCAATTGATCTCCGGACTGGTTGACAATGTAAATGTGGACGTCGTCAAGGAAGACGAAGACCTGCGCAGCTACAATGTTCAGTTCGGAAAAATCCAGCGGGTGCTGGGCTTCGAGCCGGAGTGGAGCGCGGAACGCGGTGCGCTCGAAATCCGTGGCTGGTTGCGCGATGAAACCATTGATCCGTTCTCGACGATCCATTTCAACGTGCGGCGAATGAAGGAACTGCTCAGCCTCCCAGTGTCCATCGGCGGTGAACCGGTCGCGCCACGCTTCATTCCACTATCGCCGCCATCGATCGGCGAGGAAGAAGAGCTGGCCGTTTTCAACGTGTTGCGCAGTGGCTGGCTCACCACCGGCGCCAAGGTGACGGAATTCGAGAAAGCTTTTGCGGATACCGTCGGCGCGCCGCACGCGGTGGCAGTGTCGTCGTGTACCGCGGCGCTGCATGTATCGTTGGTGGAAGCCGGCATTAAGGCGGGCGACGAGGTTATCACATCGCCGATAACGTGGGTATCGACCGCGAACACGGTCGTAAACATGGGGGCGAAACTCGTGCTCGCGGATGTCTTGCAGGACACATTGAACATCGACCCCGTGGCCATCGAACGCGCGATCACGCCGCGCACGAAGGCGATCATGCCTGTGCATCTCGCTGGCCAGCCCTGCGATCTTGACGCGATCTACGCGATAGGACAGAAGCATGGCGTCGCGGTGATCGAAGACGCCGCGCATGCGTTGGGCGCGACGTACAAGGGTAAGAAGATTGGCAACTGCGGCGGGCAGACGTGTTTTAGTTTTTATCCCGTGAAGAACATTACGACGATCGAGGGAGGAATGATTTCATTGCGCGATGAAAATCAGGCGCACACTGTGCGTTTGCTCGCGCACAACGGACTCGGCACGCTCGCGTGGAACCGTTACAGCGGCGACGTGGCCCCGTCATCGCCCGAAGTGGTGCGGCCCGGTTTTAAGTACAACATGACCAATGTCAGCGCGGCAATGGGGATCGAACAGTTGAAGAAACTGGAAGGGTTCATCGCTGCGCGGCGGCGCATCGCGCGGATGTATTACTCGGTGCTGTCAGATGTCGAGGAAATTGAACTGCCACGAATCATCGAAGGCGCAGAGCATGCCTGGCATTTGCTGATCGTCAAATTGCGGGTGGAACTGTTGAAGGCAACACGCGACGAAATCGCGGCCGCGTTGCGGCAGGAAAACATTGGGACCGGCGTTCACTTCACCGCGATCCATAAACACAAATACTACCGCGAAAAGCTCGGCGTGAAGGACGCCGATTTGCCGAATGCATCCGCCGCATCGGATTCAATTTTGTCGTTGCCACTCCATCCGAGGTTGACGGACAAGAATGTGAAGGACGTAGTCGACGCGCTGAAGAAAGTGCTCTCGCACGCACGGAAACAAACGTCTTAACCGATAACTGTTTATGCGCGCAGGGCAGGGGTAGGCCATCGGTAATAAACAGCCAAAGCGGTGCCTTGGGGGCCGCCGCAGTCCAAATAGTCTTCCTGGTAAGGGGAGGGACTATTTGGACTGCGGTGGCGGAGCGGGTAGCGTAGGCACCGCTTTGGCTGTTTAGGTACGACGACTTTGTGCGCGCAATGCACCCCCCATCAGAACAACACAATGAAATGATTGCAGGCTATTTCTTTTTCTCGTCCAGATTCGCCTTCATTTCCTCGCCGGTTGGGGTCTTGGTGCTCACGCCCTCGGCGGGAACTTCCAGCTTGGCGCACCATGCGATGGCGTTCAGCATGATTTTGCGGAAGTTGTCGTCTTTCCAGTTACGATGGAAGTGGCCCCCAGTGAATCCGAAGCCGCGACCGCCGTCCGGGCGTTGGATGGCCCAGGCGACGTGTTGGGGTTCACCTTTTGCGATGGCTTCGCGTGCGTGCGGATTTCCGCTATGCGGGCCGTCAGGACGCGTGAGGGTGTCCGGGCCAGGGTTTGCAGTGAGTATTGGGGTGACGTTCTTCATGTCCTTTGGAAACCGCATGTGGTAGTACCATTCGTCGTTTACGGTAAACGGCGCGCTGACGCCTTGCGTGATGGGGTGATCGGGCAATTTTTTGAAGGTGGCGTCCCAGTGCGGATTCACGGACCAGTTCGCTTCGAAGTATCCGCCGATCCAGTCCAGGAATTTTGCGCCAGTGGGTTCGGCGGGAACTTCGACGCCATAGTGAATGCACACGAGGCCAACGCCCTTGTCCATTAACGCCTGCGTGAAGTCGAGGTGCTGGTTGACATAATGACCATCGCCGCCGTCGCAGTACATGACTACCGCGGCAACGCCATCGAACAATTTTTCATCCTTGGGCCAACCGTAGTAGGTGACTTCTGCATCTATGTTTGGCAATCCCTCTTCGAGTTTCTTGGCGAGGAGCATGCACCCTGCGCGGTGTTCGTGGTCTCCCGGAGCGTGGCTGGGATTTCCCGCAATGAACAGGACCTTGGTTTTTCCCTCGGCCGCGAAGGCCGGCGCTGAAATGGCCGCAATACACACGCTCAGCACGGTCAATGCTCGCACTATCATGGTCGTCACCTTTATGGGTTGGAGAGGCAAGGCGTTATTTTAGGCGCGCACGGGGATGCTGTCAATGCGCCGCTTATGCGATGTAATACGTGCCGGTGGCCTTGGCGACGATGCGCGCGCCATCGGTCACTTCGGATTCGAGAAACGCGATTCTTTTGCCCTTGTTGACGACGGTCGTGGTGCAGATGATGTCGCCTTCCACGACAGGTTTGAAATACGTCATTTTGATTTCAAGGGTTGATAGCCGTTGGCCCTCGTCGAGCATTTGCATGAGGGCAATGGCCATGCCGGTGTCCGCGAGGGTGTAGGGCACGCCGCCGTGAAGTATGCCGCCGGGATTGTGCATTTTGGTGTTGACCGTGGCGCGGCATACCGAACGGCCCGGCGCCGTCTCGGTGAATTCCACACCGATGAGACCGGGAAAATACGCGTTGACCATCGCGTTGGCGCTTTCAATAGAGATTTCCATGTAACCTCCGAATTCGGTTTCTGGATTTTGGATTCCAGAGACCCTATCACGATTGGGGACGCGCAGGGGATGCCAACGTTCCTGGGCTTGTGCTATTCTGCCACGATTCACTGGGTGTGATTTCAACGCGGGGCTATTCTCAACCGGGAACTATGCAGGAGGCATTTATGAGCGAGGGAATCGGAATGACACGGCGCGATTTCACGAGGTTAACGGCAGCGGCTGGGTTGGCGGCATTCTTGGCCGACCCGGCGGAGGCCGCGAAAACGAAGCCGTTGAAGATTGGGCTGCTCGGTTGCGGTGGCCGCGGGACAGGCGCGGCGACGCAATGTCTGAAGGCCAACGAAAATGTCAAACTGGTCGCGATGGCGGATGTGTTTGAAGATCGGTTGAACGGTTCGCTGAACAATATCAAGGGCAATAAACTGGTCTCGAACAAGGTAGACGTCAAGAAGAAGAATATTTTTGTCGGACTGGATGCCTACAAGGGGATTCTCGAAACCGACATCGATATTCTGATCGAGGGCACGCTGCCGTATTCGCGCCCGAAGCACGTTGAAGCGGCGATCAACGCGGGCAAACACGTGTTCACGGAGAAACCGGCGGCGGTGGACCCGACGGGCATACGACAGTTTATCGCAGCGGCGGAAAAGGCCAAGGAAAAGAACCTGACGCTGGTTGCCGGCACACAACGCCGTCACAGCGCCGACTACCTGGAAGCCATCAAAAACATCCACGCCGGGTCCATTGGCGACGTCGTCGCCATGCGCGTGTACTGGTGTGGCGAACTTCCGTTCTGCCATCCGCGCAAGCCCGAATGGAGCGATCTCGAAAACTGCATCCGCAACTGGTACGCGTACAACTGGATTTGCGGCGACAATATCGTCGAGCAGCACGTCCACAATCTCGATGTCGCGCACTGGGTTTTGCAGGCGAATCCGGTTTCGGTGTTTGCGTCCGGCGGCCGCGCATGGAAAACCGATGACCCGAAGTACGGCGACATGTGGGACAACTTCTCCTGTGATTACGAGTACGCGAATGGCGCGATGGTGTCCAGCTATTCGCGGCACTGGGGCGGCGCGGACGGAGGTGTGTACGAGCAAGCATTCGGCACAAAAGGGAAAGTCGATTTCCGCGAGATGACGCGGCCGGAAAATATGATCGACCCGTATGAGCAGGAGCACGTCGATTGTGTGAACAGCGTGCGCGGCGTGATTCCCTATATCAACGAAGGCGTGCAGGTCGCAGAGAGCACGATGATGGCGATCATGGGCCGCATGTCGGCGTATACCGGCAAAAAGCTTACGTGGGAAGACGCGATGAAATCGGATTTGAGCATCGTTCCCGCGGAGCTGGATTTTAAGAAATCGTATCCAGCCAGTCCGGTCCCCGTGCCGGGAACCAAACCGGCATAAGCTGCGAAAGCTATACCAATCGGCCCCGCTCATTGAAGCATGCGCGGGGCCGGTTTTTTATACCGCAATGAAGTTGGTCCGGGGGAGCCGGCCTATTTCCCCGCGTCTTTGCTGATACGCGCGATGATGTTCGTCGTCGAGCGCCCTTCGACGCCTGGGAGAATCGCGATTTTTCCGCCGTAGGCCTCGACCGCGCGCCGTTCGGGTTGGACGATGGTGTCGAGCGTGTAGTCGCCGCCTTTGGCGTAGACGTCGGGCTTAAGCGTTTTCAGAATTTCGAGCGGCGAGTCTTCGTCGAAGATTGTCACCAGCCCGACACATTCGAGCGCTGACAACACGAACGCGCGGTCAATTTCGTTGATGATCGGGCGTTCGGGGCCTTTCACTTTGCGCACGGATGCGTCACTGTTCAGTCCGACGACCAGCACGTCGCCCAGCGCGGCGGCCTTCTGCAAATACGTAATGTGCCCAACGTGCAAAATGTCAAAACATCCGTTGGTCCACACGACGCGCTTGCCTTCGCGCCGCAGGCGATCGAGTTCGCCTTGCAACGCATCGAGCGGTTTCAGCTTTGCAGGCACGGACGCGCTAAACATTACGCGTTCGAGTTGGCCGAGTGGCACCGTCACGACGCCGAGTTGGGCCACCGCCACACCCGCCGCGTAATTGCCGATGACCGCCGCATCTTTGAGCGTGGCGCCGGCCACGAGCGAAACCGCCACCGCGGCCGTGACCGTATCACCCGCGCCGGTGACATCGATAACTGATCCCGGATCAACGGTGGTGGGAAAATCGTCTACCGCGCCATCCGACGCGAACACACGAATGCCGTGCTGGCCTCGCGTGACGAGCGCGTTTTTGCAGATTTTCAGCAACGCGGCGCCGGCGGAGTTCAAGGTCGCCTCATCGCGCACGTCAATGCCCGTGCCAATGCCCGCCTCGCGATCGTTCGGCACCATCACGTCGAACCCGTGGAACTCTCCCGCGCGTGACCGCGAATCGCCGACGGTGATGATCTTGTATTTTTCCGCGCATTTCACGACTGCGTCGAGCACGCGCCGCGTAGCCACGGACTTTACTTGATCGGTAACAATGATTGCGTCGATTTCCGGCGCGCGCTGCCAGATGTTTGCGATAATCTGGTCTTCGACGTCGCCTTCAACGAACACCGGCGCCGGCGTGTCCGTGCGCAGAATTTCCTGCGCGGGAATGTTGAACCCGCCCGCGCGTAATTTGCCGTAGGTGTTCGTCGCGCGCGTGGGATGCACCACCACCCCGGTAGTATCAACGTTGCGCGCGGCGAATTCTTTGCGCACGACGTCCGCGTTCATGTCGTTTCCAACATAGCCAATCATATAGGTCTTCGCGCCTAACGCCGCGGCGTTGCACGCCGCGTTGCCCGCGGCGCCCGGGTTATGCCGGCGCTCGTGGACTTCGTAAATCGGGATCGGCGCTTCGAGACTAATACCCGTGACCGCGCCGTACACGTTTTCATCCAGATATATATCGCCGACCACCAACACCCGCGCCTTCGGGAAGCGCGACAACAAATCACGGTAATGCGAGGTATCCATACGCCCCAAAAACTCCGCAGTATGCAGGAAATACACAGAATGCGCGAAAGTGTACCGCGCAATTGGGGGTTCGATCCAGCATAGCCTCGGGCGGGAAACCGGGGTTTGGGGGTATCCCACGAGTATGGGACGAATGGGACCTATAGGAAGAATGGGATCTTCCATAGGAGGGGGGGGGTGGGGCCAATCCCAGACAATAGAGGCTAGGCCGTTGATTGCGGTAGTGCAGTCCGCTTCGGACGCAGCTATCGCTTTCGCTTCGGTTTGCGCGTGGTCTGGACTGATGCGTGGCGCTGCTGGTCGCTTGAAGTGAAAGCGGTAGCTACCGCTACCGCACTCCACGGCCTTGGACTGCGGTAGCGGAGTCCGCCTTCGGACGCAGCTACCGCTTTCAATTCGGATTGCGCGTGGTCTGGACTGATGCGGCGTGGCGCTGCTGGTCGCTTGAAGTGAAAGCGGTAGCTACCCGCTACCGCACTCCAAAATGGACTGACCGTTGAGTTGGAAAGTGCGCTATTTGGACTGCGGTGGCGAAGCGGGTAGCGCAGACACCGCTTTGGCTGTTTAGGGGCGACGACGTCGTACGCGCACTGCAAGGGTAGGCCAACTGTGATAAACAGCCAAAGCGGCGCCTTGGGGGCCACCGCAGTCCAAATAGGCTTCTCAGCAAACTCCAGCGCCTTGGACTGCGGTAGCGGAGGCCGCTTCGGACGCAGCTATCGCTTTCAATTCGGATTGCGCGTGGTCTGGACTGGAAGCTTGGCGCTGCTGGTCGCTTGAAGTAAAAGCGGTAGCTACCCGCTACCGCACTCCAAGGCCGTTATTTGGCCGGGCGCAGCGCGCGACCCTATAATCCGGCAGGGCGTGAAACGCGGATTGCCGCAGCGGGGAATCGAGTGCAACGATTGGCAAACTCAGGCGTCGGCGGTTTGTTGATACCACTTGGCGTCGCGGTTGTCGCTTCATTACTACTTTTGCCTAATCTGGATCGATCTTATCTCTGGCAGGATGAGGCGCAGCACGCGCTGCTGTCGCGAACCATTCTCTCGCACGGCGTGCCGATGGGGAGGGACGGGCTCAATTCGACGTCGCAGGAGCAGGGTCACGACGTCGGCCCGGACGACACCTTCCGGTACCATCCCTGGTTGCCGTTCTACATCAGCGCCGGCGCGTTTGCCACGCTCGGCGAATCGACGTGGACCGCGCGGTTTCCGTTCGTAGTAATAGGAATCGCAACCGTGGTGGCGACGTATCTGTTGTCGCTATCGCTGTGGCGATGCCGTTCGACAGCAGTGATCGCGGCGGGCATGCTGACATTTTCAGTTCCGTATCTGCTATTGGTGCGTCAATGCCGGTATTACAGTCCGTTGGCATTTTTTCTGTTGCTGGGTGTGTGGGTGTACGTCGAACTGGTGCGCGGGAAAAAGTGGGCGCCCTATGCCTTGGCCATTGTCGCGACTTTGTTGATGCACACGCTGCATTTGTATGCGGCGGTTTTTCTCGCGGCGGTAGTTGTACACATGGCGATCTGGGAACGGGCGTTGTGGAAGCAGGTGATGATTCCGGCGGTTGCAGTAGCCGTGATTCATATTCCGTGGGTGATATGGATTTCAGCGGTGATCGAGTACGGGCATGCCGCGACGGTGGAGCGCATGCTGGGTTTTGGGTTGTGGTTTGCGTGGCGCATGGTGGCACATGTGTTCACGCCAGTAATCATTGTCGCGGCATTTGCCTTGGCGGTGGCGCGTAAGCGAAAAGGTATTGCGATTGTCACGCTTGAGCGCGACCAGCGCGCGGGCGCCTACCTGATCGCGCTGCTTGTCGCGATTGGATTGGCATTGTTGGCTGCGCGCGCGCCGTACACGTTCTTCCGCTATCTTGCGCCATTTCCGCCGCTGGCCGCGGTTATAGGAGCGCCCATCCTGATTAGCGTGTTTCGTACATCGCGCGAACTGGGCACACTCGCGGCGCTCGCGCTCGGCATTTGGTATCTCATTCCCATGGGCCTCGCAAAACTGCCGGCCGAATTGCTGCAACCGCACAACGGGCCGATCCGAGGCATCGTCGAGCACCTGCGGGAACATGGAGAATCCGGTGACATTGTATTCATCACCTACGGCGACATGCCGGTGAAGTTTTATCTGCCTGAACTGCGCGTGTACGGAGTAGGACTGACGGAAGAAACGCTTCGGGGGGCGGGGAATGCGACTTGGTGCGTTCCGCGAAACACGCCAATGGGCCATACGAAAGCGGAGCTGTATAAATTTATGCAGACCATTATCACGACAGACAGGTTCGAGATGATACCGCTTGATGCTCCCGATCTGCCTTACGAGAATCGTGAAGACGTGCGTGAACACTATTTCGTCACACCGGAAGGTACGCCGCCCGTGCGTTTGTTTCATCGCGTCAAGTAAAATGAAAGGCCCGCCGGGCATGCGACCGGCAGGCGCGACAAACTAGCGTAATACGCTTACCTCACGGCTGCGACGTTTTCCCACTTGCCGGATTTAGCGGAATCGAGCACTGCGTCGCAAACGTACTGGGTTTCGAGCGCGTCGCGGAACGTAGGCGCGGTGGATTGGCCTTTCGCGGCGTTTTCGAGAAAGTCCGCGACCTGATGCACGAAAGTATGCTCGTAGCCGATTTGCAGGCCCGGCACCCACCACTTATCCATGTACGGCATGTCGCCGTCGGTGACGTGGATTGAGCGCCACCCGCGCACGATGGATTCGTCGCGATGATCAAACCAGTTCAGACGATGGAGGTCGTGCAGGTCCCATTGGATCGAAGCATGCTCGCCATTGATCTCGAATGTGTAGAGCGCCTTGTGGCCGCGTGCGTACCGGGTGGATTCGAAAGTCGCGAGTGAACCATTCTTGAAGTGCGCGAGAAATGCGCAGGCGTCGTCGATTTTCACCGCCTGTTTTTTGCCCGTCTCAGTGTGCGTGCGTTCCTTGATGAATGTTTCCGTCATCGCTGTAACGTCGGCGAACGATCCATTGAGCCAGATGGCCGTGTCGATGCAGTGCGCCAGCAAATCGCCCGTGACGCCGCTGCCTGCTGCCGCCGCGTCGAGCCGCCAAAGACCTTGACCGCCTTGCGGCAAGTCCTCGGAGATGGTCCAGTCCTGTAGAAAGACTGCGCGGTAATGAAAGATTTTCCCGAGTCGTCCTTCGTCGATGAGTTTCTTTGCGAGCGAAACCGCGGGCACGCGCCGGTAGTTGTACCAAACGCTGTTGATTGTGCCGGCCTTTTCGACGGCCTTGCACATCGCCTCGCCTTCCTTGCCGTTCATCGCGAGAGGTTTTTCGCAGAGGATCATCTTGCCGGCTTCGGCGGCGGCGATGGCGATGTCGTGGTGCAGGTTGTTCGGGCAAGCGATGTCGATGCAGTCGATGTCCTTGCGTTCGATCAACTTGCGCCAATCGGTCTCGGTTGACTCGTAGCCCCAGGTGTCCGCGAATGTTTTAATTTTTTCGGAGTCGCGGGCACACGCCGCTTTCAACACGGGTTCATATTCCAGATCGAAAAAGTTTCCTACACGGCGGAAACCATTTGAATGCGCGCGGCCCATGAAGCCGTAACCAATCATTCCGACGTTCAGTTTTTTCTTCGCCATATCAGAACTCCTCCCTCGCGATTAACATTGGCCGCCATTGTGCCAAATACGCGCTAGCTTTTTCTCTTATGGATAACCAAGTCTCGCACGGCAGGATTCGTTAGCCATTGGTGAAATGCCGGGTCCGGTCGGCTATCTCCCTTCGGACTATCGGGCACCTGGAGTATGACGGTTTCGTAGCGCGATGCAAGCTGCGGTGGCAGGGTCAGGGGCTTGACGGGACCGATGGCCGTGGGACTATCGGGGAGAATCCAGTCTGGCAAATCGTTCATATCAAGGCGCCGGGTCAGTCTGCCGTCAATCACTTTCAGATCGGTGTGGAAAATAATCGGTAACGCCGGGTCCTGAACGTAAAGGGAGTCACCAGGCCTTGCATGGGTATTAAGGTATGCGATGAGTGGGGTCAACGCGTTTTGATATGGGGTGGCGATGTCCTGCACCACGCGCACAAAAGGGTAGAGGTTGTATAGCGCGAAAATTGCGGCCATGACGCCGTACCGGATGCGACGGTCTACAATAAGACTTGTCATATGCGCAAGGTAGAGAATCAGTATCGGGATCAGGGGGACGAGGTAGCGATAGAAGTAGCCGGGCGTAATGAGGAGCACCGTCGCGTGCGCGACAAATAGAGGCAGCAGGAAGAAGTAAAGCCCTAAACGTTCGTCATCGAGCAACTGTACTGTCTGCTTGTTTGTCTTCCTGGACTGCGCTCTGATAAGGCCGATGCCGATGAGGATCGGCGCAACGTACGAAGACACATATTCGGCGTAGAAGACGCACTTCTTTCCGAAATCCTCGAACCCAATGAGGCTGGCCTGCTGGCTTGGCCGCGCATAGAGCAACCACGGCGCGGCCAGCGTTACGAAGACGACGAGAGCAAACAACAAAGGTTTCGTCAGCCACGGCGCATAGGAGCGAAACGCGAAGATCGACAAAACGAGCGCGAAAGCGTTGCACGCGGAGAGAATGTAATTGCAATACCACTGCGCGACCAAGGCGGCCACCAACAGTGCAACGCCGGGCTTTGCGCGCCGGTTATAAACGAGATAGTAGCCGTATATCAGCGCCAACTGGGCGAGGACAACGATTGAGTAATAGCGGCATTGGCGAAAGTGAAGAATGAGGGATGCGTTGGTCACAAACAGCAGTGTCGCGAACAGGGTTGCTTCGGGACGCTTGAACAGTTGTTGTGTAACGAATGCGAAGAAGATTGAAGCGGCAAGGCCAATCAATGCAAACGGCAAACGCGCCGCGAATGGTGTGTCTCCAAGTATCGCGAACGACGCCGCGGCAAAATACTCATCGAGCCACGGCGACCATATCCAGATATGATCGCTGTTGGTGTCCTTGCCCGGACCTATCAGCGTTATGTAATTGACTCCGTCGAATGCCTTCGGGACGCCAAACTTGGTAATGTTGACGGCAAGCACGGCGGTCTCGGCTTCGTCGCCCCACAGCAGCCGACCACCCAAGTTCCAAAACAGCGTGCCGGCGAACAAAAGCAATAAGAGCGCTGTCCACAGATTACGCAGATTTACACAGATTTTAAGCAATTAATTGCAATTCAAAAAAGTTCTGTCCACAGATTGCACAGATTTAAGAGCACACTATTTCCATCCAAGAAGAAGGAGTAACGGACAAGTTCAAGAATTCTTCTGAATTCAATCTGTGTGAATGCGTAATCTGTGGACAAATGTATTAGCGGACGATCCGCTTAAACTCCAAGCTCGTAGTTCCGAAGTTTACGAGCAATGCACGGCGAAGTCCCGAAGCCTTCAAATAGTTTATTGTCTGAGCAACGTGCTTATCCGTTAGTTTATCGACCGCCTTTAATTCCACAATCACTTCCGAATAACAAACGAAACCCGCGAAATACTTTGATTGCAACGGCATATTTCGATAGTCCAAGGGAAACGGGCATTCATGCACGAACGGAATTCCGCAGTGGTTGAACTCGATCTCCAGACATTCGTGATAAACAGGTTCGAAAAAGCCACATGCCTTTTCTCCGTGAACGGCATAGCAAGCACCGAGTATTGCGTAAGTCTGCGGGTCGCGCTCTTCACTCATTTTCTGCTTTCTAAAATTGTGTCCACAGATTACACAGATTTTAAGATTAATACATACAGATTTAAGAATATATAATTTGTTTTGTGAAGAAGCTTCTAGCGAAAGAATTTCCGTAACTCTCCTGAATTTAATCTGTGCAAATCTGTGTAATCTGTGGACGCACCTCTTACCAGCCGTGCGCGTCGCGGACTTGTGACATCACGCCGAGAATGCTGTTCCAGGTTTCCTGTTTCATCATCGTGGCGTTCGGGAACATGCAGCCGTCCCAGCAGATGTGTTGAAACGCTTTTGCCGGTGCGCCGTCCGCGCCGCGCATCCAGAATCCTGCGTGCTTCACGATATCCAGTTTGCCGTTCGGATCGGTGGGCAAGCAATGGCGGCCCGTTTTATCGTGCGAACCCGAACCGAACACTGTGGCGTCGTTCTGCGCGATGTGAAAGTCGATGGTCCACGGGCGCAAGGCATCCGTGAGCGTTTTCAATGCCGCATCCAGTTTGCTCTGGTCTTTCCAGTCATAGCCCTGCGGCAGGATCGCGTCTTCTGGCGCGTTTGCGCCGAGCGTATAGAGCAAGGTATGCGCCATGTCCGCCTGGAACCCGAGCGTCTTCGGGCGATCCACCAATTCGAGCAGCGTGATCATTTCCTTCCACGAATGCATGCCGCCCCAACAGATTTCGCCTTCTGCGGCGAGGCGTTCACCATGGTCTTCGGCAATGTCGCAGGCCTCGCGGAACGTATCTGCGATCTTGCGCGTGTTACCTGTAGGGTCCGCGGACCAATCGCCGACGCCGCACGCCGAATCGATGCGGATCACGCCGTAGGGGCGCGCGCCGAGTTCGCGGAGTTGCTTGCCGATGCCGCAGGCTTTGCGCACCTGTTCCAGAAACTTCCCGCGTTCTTCATCGCTGCCCATCGTCGATCCGCCACCCGTCGGCGGCCACACCGGCGCCACCAGCGAACCGATGGCAAGTGACTTCGACCGGAAAGTATCGGCCAACTTCTTCACGCCGTCAGCGTCGAGATCAATGCTGATGTGCGGGTCGGAAAGAAACAGGTCCATGCCATCGAACTTCACGCCGTCCACCGAGGCATTCGCGGTCAACTCGATCATCTTGTCCAATTCAATCGGCGGCTCCGAACCTTCCCCCTTGCCGACAAGGCCAGGCCACGCGGCATTGTGGAGTTTCGGATACGTGTTCTTCGATGGGCTCATTAAAATTCTCCTTTTCGAAAATTCGCCTAACGGCGCGCTACTTAGCCCAAGTGAGTTTCATGGTTCATGGGAATTATAGGACGTAATGGGACATATGATTTTCGCTTTTACGTTTTGACTATATCGGTTGCGACTGGCGGCGTAAAATGCAGTTCTATGGCTTCGCGCAGATTCGCTATCGCTTCGTCGTCGGATTCGCCCTGGCTGGCGACGTCGACTTCCATGCACTGAGCGACAAACCATTCGCATTCCTGCCATACGCCCGCTGTCAATTGCCGCTTCATAAACGATCCCAAAAAAAATTCATCATACGCGCCAATCATCCGGAACGCGCACGGCGATGACTTCTCCCTTCGCACATTCCACGCCGTCCGACAGCAGCGAGCAATGCAGCACCGTCTTCTTCGGTTTTTCTTCGATGATTCGTGCGCGCAGGGTGACCGGGCAATCAATCGGCGTTGGTTTCGAATAACTTACATTCAGCGTGCCGGTGACGTACCAGATCTCCGGCGCGGCGCCGAAGTCACGACCCTCCGCGCGATAAGCATTCGCGATAGCCGTGCAGATGCAATGGCAGTCAATCAGTGTCGCGATGATGCCGCCGTTGAGGTACTGCGCCGGTCCCGCGGAATGCTCCGGGCGCGGCTGGAACTCGCATATCGATTCGTCGCCGTCCCAATAGCTTTTGATTTGCAAGCCTTTGGGATTCTCCGGCCCGCAGCCGTAGCAGTGGTTGCCGGGAATCGCATCTTGAAAGGCAACGTCATGCACGTTCCGAATACCTCAAGTCTTACCGGTTTCGTCTGCTTCGACGTCTTCGCGGATAGCAGCGAATATTTGCGCGGCAATACCCGGGTGCAGCGTTCGGTTTCCGTGGAACGGGACTACCACTTTCGTTCGACCCTTTCTGTAAACCCGGTGGCTGCCTTTGCCGCATGTCATACTGAACCCTGCCTTAAGCAAAAGACGTTCAGCTTCCGCCGCCGTGATTCGAGACTGTTTAGGCAACCTCTACCTCGATCGCCGTTGTAAATATCTCTTTCTGTCGATACTCTTCTCTTTCCTCGGGAGTCGATGCCTCAATGTACGCCTCGATGGCTTCCTTAATATTGGCAACAATCTCCTCGAACGTATCGCCCTGGGAATGACAACCCTCAAGGTCCGGACACCACGCGTAGTACCCGTTATCGTCTTTTTCGATCATGACACTGACCTTAAATCGCATGTGTCAATCCTCCATCGTGCCTCCAAGACCGCCTTTTGTGAGCTTGGGGGTACGCCCATTTCTATTTCTTGTGTTCGCCCACCTTTGGCAACTTTGGATGCACGCCGGGACCGAAATACCGCAGCATTACCAGCGGACATTCCTTGCCGAGGTTCTCGACGGTATAGCCTGCCTTCGCGCGCTTCTCGGTGATGAATATCTCGTCTTCGGTCAGTTCGCCGAATCGGATTAACTGCGGGCATTCGAACGGCAGGTTGCCGATCTTCCCGCGGCCCTGCATGAGGATAACGCCAGACGCGCCGTTGTCTTTGATCGTTACCTTTGCGCCGGGAGCGACGGTCAGTTCCTTCGCGCTGAACAATTGTTCGCCGCGCACTTCGCCGTAGACCACCCAGCGATCGACGTATCCCGAACTTTCCGTATCGCCGTCGGGGATGGGTTCGAGGTAATGGCTGTCCTTGAAATTCGGATTGACGTTCGCTTCCCAATCGAGCTGTTCCACGATGTATTCGTTGTCGTCCTGCTTGTCCTTCGGAATATCTTTCACGAGGAGATGTTTCCACACTTCGCGCCCTTCGACCAGCGACTGGAACATGGAGAACACGTCGCTGCCCCATTGCGGCTCATAGGTCAACAACGAACCTGGCGCGTGCAAGATGCATGGCCCTACGAGCCAGCCGGTGCCCGGCTTCAGCCGATAGGCTTTCGAGAGATCGAGGATGCCGTTATCGCCGCAATTCCATTTATCGAGACACTTGATGACGTCTTCTTTCGTCGTACCCGGTTCAAGCCCGAAGAATGTGTGCGGAAAGTTGTTGCCGATGGTATTGAGCTGCGGCGGGAAATAATACGATTCCGGTTTGCCCTCGCGGCCGACCAGCGCGGCCTGTTCCGCGCTTTGGTGGTGGTGGTGCGGAATGGGGCCCATGTTGTCGAAAAATTTCGAATAGACTGGCCAGCGCTTATATTTGTTCCAGATCGACGTGCCGATAATATCCGCGCCCAGATTTTCGACAGCATCGCGCAAAGTGAAGCGTGCGCGATCGTGTACGACATAGCTCAGACCTTCGTCGGGCGGAGCGCCTTCGTTGTCCGCGGCGGTGGTGGAGCCGAACCAGCGCTCATCAATGCCGCCCCGGTTCTTCCCCAGCGCATAATAATCTTCCGGATGCAGCTTCAAACGCCGGCCGGGCTGGAGGAACGACCGCGGCACCCACGTCGGCGCGAGCCGAAGCAATCCCTCATTGGTTTCCAGCGCGGATTTCGCTGCCGTACCCGCCTTGTCCCCGGAAATGGTGGTCATTCGCGCAATTCTCCTTCCGAAACCGGGCGAAACCGTCGCGCCCGGAAAAACAGTACAGTTGGTTTGAAGTCACAGCATTTATGTCCGCGCTCCGCAGTGCGCAAGACAGGCTGTTATATCACCGGCTTACCGCGCGCGGCAAGTAGGAGGGCGGGTTTTCCAACCCGACATTCAGTTAATTAGACAAATCAATGGCGGGTTGGAAAACCCGCCCTCCGTTACTCCCTTGTTATAAACTCGTCGAGATTGAGAATCACGCTGCACACTGCGGTCCAGGCGGCTGCATCGATGTTTTCGTCGTCATTGCTGCGCGAGGCTAGCAGGGCGGATGCTGCGCTGGGATCGGTTTCGTAGATTGCGGCTTGTTGTGGGAGGTATGCGGCGAGGCGCGCGCGTTCTTCGGGTGATGCGTTGCGCGTGAGGGCTATGCGAAACGCGTGATTGATGCAGTCCTCGACGGTTGCGGGATTGCCTTCGCGCATGCGGCGGAGAATGAACGATTCGATTCGTTGCGCGAGCGATTGCGCGCACTCGACGAACATGGGATCGTTCAGCAGGTTCAGCGCCTGCAACGGGGTGTTCGATCGTTCGCGGCGGGTGCAGGGTTGGCCGGGGTCGGGCAGATCAAATGTAACCGATTGACCAAACGGCGATGTGCGTTGAATGAATGTGTAAATGCCGCGGCGATATTTGTGTGCGCCTTCGCTGACGACCCATTTGTTGTCGAACCCTTCCTTGCTCACGCTGTCGGGTTGCGGCGGGCGCACGCTGGGTCCGCCAATGGTTGCGTTCAACAGTCCGCTGGCCGCGAGCGCATTGTCGCGCACCAGTTCCGCGCTAAGACGGTTCCGCGATTGTCGCGCGAGCAATTCATTGTTTGGATCGCGTTCATTTAATTCCGGCCGCCGATTCGACGATTGCCGATACGTGGATGAGATCACGATTGTATTAATGAGGTGCTTCACATCCCAGCCGGAATCCATGAACTCGACCGCAAGCCAGTCGAGCAACTCGGGGTGCGACGGTTTTGCGCCGCGCGTTCCGAAGTCTTCGGTGGTGTGCACAAGGCCGCGGCCAAACAGGTCATGCCACACGCGGTTCACGAACACGCGCGCGGTGAGCGGGTTGTCGCGGCGCGTGAGCCATTGCGCAAGATCGAGGCGCGTGGGCGTTTCCGTCACGAGCGACGCAGGCACGACTGCGGGCGTGTTTGGTTGCACTTCATCGCCGGGCGCGCGGAAATCGCCGCGTTTGTGAAGATGCGTCACGCGGCGTTCGCGGCTCTCCATCATCGTTGGCGCGCGACTAAGCAGCGGCAGCGTTTTCGCCAGTTCATCGAGTTGCTTCCGAATATCATTCAGTTTCAGTTCCGCCCACTTGGCTTCGTTAACCAGCGAGCCGTTCTGAATGAAATAGTCCAGCAACCGATCTTTCTGGTCCTTCGTGCGTTCGGCCACCGGAATTTTTACGATCTGACTGCCTTCGTGCTGGCCTTCGCCGTAGTTCTGTCCCCACACCAGCGCAAGCACTTCCCATTGCCGCGCCCAAGTTGAATCGGCCGTACCGGGATTGTTCGCGGCGTCGAGCATCTTGCGTTCCCACTCTGCCTGGAGCATTTCGACGTCGACGAGCACCGGCGCGAGAATTTCCGCGCGTTTTGCGTCGTACGTGGGACGCGCCACGTCGTGCTTTGTCTGTTCGTCGCCGATGGGTGTATTCACGTTGACTTCGTCGCCGTTATTGAAGAAGGCGTACATTGCAAAGTAGTCGCGCTGGGATATCGGATCGAATTTGTGATCGTGGCATTGCGCGCAACCGATGGTGAGTCCGAGCCACGCCGTGCCAACCATGTTGGCGCGCGCGACGATTTGTTTCACCCGGAATTCTTCGAGGTCCGCGCCGCCTTCGCGGTTGTTCATGGTGTTGCGCAACATGCCCGTGCCGATGCGCTGGCGCGTGGTCGCGTTGGGGATCAAATCGCCTGCGAGTTGTTCGGCGGTGAACTGATCGAAGGGCATGTTTGCGTTGAATGCATCGACGACCCATTGCCGATAGTGCCAGGCGTTGGGCCGCAGAAAGTCGGAGAGGTAGCCGTCGCTGTCGGCGTAGCCAGAGAGGTCGAGCCACCACCGCGCCCACTTCTCGCCGAAATGCGGCGAGGCGAGCAGGAGATCGATCTGCTTTTCGTAGGCGTCTGGCGCGGTGTCGTCGAGATACGCATCGAGGTCTTCGAGCGCGGGCGGCAGGCCTACGAGGTCAAGCGATAGGCGCCGGAGCAAAGTTTCGCGCGGCGCTTCCCGCGAATACGCAAGACCCTCGACATCCAGCCGGTGTAGCACGAACGCGTCAATCGGATTGCGGATCCACGCGGGGTTGGACGTAGCAGGTGGGTTGGTCCGCGCCGGCGCGATGAATGACCAGTGCGCCGCGGCGTCTTCGGCGGTAGACGCGAGCGCGGCAAGCGCGAGAAGGGCTATGGCGCAGGGAATACGCATTCAGCATTCCTTATTCTCGGGATTCAGCCTAGCAAAACGGGGCGAGTTTGTCATGTGGTGGACCCCATTAGCGTGGTGGTCGCCGTTTTTTCATGGGTCGTCGTTTTTGGGCGGAGGACTATTTGGACTGCGGTAGCAAAGTGGGTAGCGGAGACACCGCTTTGGCTGTTTACGGGGGAGGGCTTCGTGCGCGCAGGGTAAGGGTAGGCCAACTGTGGTAAACAGCCAAAGCGGCGCCTTGGGGGCCGCCGCAGTCCAAATAGGTTTCTTCCTAGAACGTGGTTTTCGGTGGAGGACTATTTGGAGTGCGTTAGCGGGCAGCTACCGCTTTCTATTCGGAGACTTTCAGCCCTTCGTATCGCGCGGACAGGACAAGGCTCACAGCTTCCCCAAAGCGGTAGCTACCGCGACCGCACTCCAAGGCGCGTTCCCTGGCACGTCGCTTGCTCCCACCTCGATGGACTATTAGGAGGTTCGTGCCATGCCGATTCCGATCATGGAAGGCATTCAGTTGTTCAATGCCGCGCGGGGTTTGATCCAGGAGATTCGGGGGAAGAGTCACGCCGCGAAAGCGCAATCCCCCGCGAAAACGGGCCAAATCCCCAATACAGCGTTCGCCGAATTGTTGCGCGCGCAGTTGCAGAACAAGGCCGCGACGCAGTTGGCGGTTGCGCCGAAAGCCGGCGAATCCACGTCCACCGGCATGCCGCCGGTCGGCCCGATTCGCGGGCGGATCAACGAACTTATTGCCCAGTTCGAGGCAGAACTTGCCGGGTTGCGCGAGCAGATTGGGGGCGCGTTCTCGAACAGCATGATCGATACCACGCACGAACTCGATCTGACCATGGACGCGAATGGGAACGTAACCGTCGCGAATGATCACCCTGACGCGGAGAACATCGAGGCGTTGTTCATGGCGCATCCGATGTTGCGCTACGGGTTCGCGCGGTTGGCCTCGAGCGCGAGCATGATCGAGACGGGTCTCGATACGTTTCCCACGGGCATGCGCTATTTCGGAAATCCACAGACGGCGGTGAACCAGTTCGGCACGCTGCTGAGCGGACAGAATGCGCCATCGCAGTTTCATTTGACGCTTGGGCCCGAGGGGATTCGCACGTACTTCGGAAGTGATGCCGGGGAAGCCGGCGGAGCAGTCGCGTAATTGCGGCCGCAAAGCTGCCGCTTTCTCTTCAGATACGCGCTGGGCTTCGATCTGATCAAACAGTCGATGGTCTTTGTGGCGTGTACCGCGGACCTGATACGAGCCGAAGTGAAAGCGGTAGCTCCGCCACCGCAGTCCAAGGTGCTTCGCGCGGATCAATGAAATCTAGGATTGGCCGGCTACTTTGAAGTTTGCCATCATGCCGAGGTCTTCGTGCGTGACGATGTGGCAATGGTAGACGGATTTTCCAACGAAGTCGTTGAACCGGATTCGAACGCGCACGATTCCGAAGCCGGGCACAATGACCGTGTCCTGCCAGCGTTTTGGACGCACGGGTTCGTTTTCGATTTCGGACACCTGAAATGAGTGTGTGTGGATGTGAAACGGGTGTTCGTCGGTTGTTGCGCTGGTGATGATCCATTCTTCAACGGCGCCGAGCGGGATCGCTTCATCAATGCGGTCTGGGTCGAAGAGTTGGCCGTTGATCGTGAAGCGTGGAAACATTTCGCCGGGTCCTGCCGCGTCGACGCTGAACGACACCTGCCGGATGGTTTCTACTTCGTCGTCGGCGATGAACTGGAGCGATGACGGCGTGGGCAAGCCGGTTGGCAACGGCATGTCGAGTGGGGAGCCCTGCACTTTCACGGTGGCGAGGATGTCTTCGTCGACTTCGCCGGCGCCCTGATCGTATGCGTGTTTGCGGAGGTAGTAAGTGCCTGGCGCGCCCGCTTTCACGAGCACATCCGCGCGGTTGCCCGGCGCGAGAACGACGCTGTCTACTTCATCGGGCTTCTTGAAGGAAATGCCGTCCATTGCGATGTGGTGAAATGCGTGATTGTCCAATGCGATGGGTGTGATTTGTTCGACGCCTGCCTGGATGAACCGCCAGCGCTGCACTTCGCCGGGGCGCATGGTAATCGTGGGATTCACTTGTCCGTTGATCGTGCGCTTCAACACGCTTCCTGCGAAGTCCGCGTGGTGGCCGTCATGAAACGTGTGTTCGTCCATCAGCGGGGTTTCGCCGTCTTCGTTTATGCGCAGCTCTTGAATAACTAGAATGTGTTCGCGCGCTTCCGCGATTTCGGGCACGTCATCAATGTCGCCTTCGACAATTAGCGCGCCCGCCATGCCGCCCATGAGCTGCGCGGTGACTGCGCCGTGGTGGTGCGGGTGATACCAGAACGTTCCGGCGGGATGGTCGCCGGGAATGTCGATCTGGACAATATTAGTGTCGCCGGGCATGAACATGCGAT
This sequence comes from Candidatus Hydrogenedentota bacterium, assembly GCA_034408725.1. GTDB lineage: Bacteria > Hydrogenedentota > Hydrogenedentia > Hydrogenedentales > SLHB01 > JABWCD01. The sequence goes on along the minus strand of JAWXCN010000113.1, from coordinate 15,488 downwards.
ACGGGTTGTCAGCATTGCCCTTTGGTGAAACGTGAAGTCCATGCGAATGAAAATTCGTGATGTTGAATCCGCCGGGAATGTTGTGGTTATGTCCGCCTTTGTGGCTGTGCGTGTGACCGTCATCATCGTTTTCGTTAGGGAGTGCGTTTTGGATATGAATGCGTAGGGTATCGCCCGGTTTCGCGCGCAACGTAGGCCCGGGGATGCGACCTTCGTACGTCCTTGATCGCAGCCACGTCTCATCAATGCGATTGCGGGCGAAGCAGACACACAGGTCCGTTTCGAGAATACCGTCAACGGAGCGGCGCGATTCGACGGTGCGAATGAGGCCCGCGAGTGGGCACCCGGTGATCAGCGGCAGCGAAGCTAGGGCAAGCGCGCCTGATCCGCGCTTGAGAAATTGGCGTCGTGAAATGTGCATGGAGATTCGGGCTCCGGGTTGTCGAAGACTCTTGCACAGGCGCGTCCCGCTGCGCAAGCAAGTATGCCCGCTTGAGGCTGCGCGGGATTGTGTCTAGGATTGAACATTCAAGTGCTCGCCGCGCGAAGCGCCTTGGAATGCGGCGGCGGTAGCTGCCGCTTTGACTTCGAGGGAGCAGTGGCGAGTTGCAATGAGTTGGGACTAACTGCAATCCGAAGTGAAAGCGGTAGCTCCCGCTTTTCATAATGCTGTAAAGGTATTATAATTTTGCGTTGCGCTGCGGGTTACTTGAAGTGAAAGCGGTAGCTACCGCTACCGCACTCCAAGGCTGCGGGATAGTGAAGGGGTTGGAATGCGTATAGTTTCGATCATTATGTTTGTGTTGCTGTTGTTGTGCGTGGTGGTGCAGTGGAATGATCCCGATGGTTGGATTTGGATGTTGATTTATGGATACGGCACGGTGGTGACCGCGTTCGCAATTGCGAAGCGGTATACGTTTGCCGCGGTGATTGGGTTCGCCGGGTATCTCGCTGCCGCGCTGTACTGGATGCCAAAGGAGATGGTGGAACATCCGTCCAATATTTTGCTGGATATGCGCATGCACGAAAAGGGGGTAGAAGAAGTGCGCGAGGATATCGGTCTGTTTCTGTGCGCGATCTGGATGCTTGTGTTGAGTGTGGCGTGGTGGCGCGGCCGCAAGGCTGCACTTGTCAGTACGGAGCCGGTGGAGGAAACAAAGAGATGATCACGCGATTTTTGACAATAGCCGTTTTCGTGGCGTGCGCTGCATCGGAGGAATTTCAACTTGCGACGTTTAACGCCGATGTTACGGTCCCGATTGGTCACGCGTTGATGGGTGGAGGCATTGCGCCCGCGGCAGAGGTTGTCGATCCGTTGTACGCGAGAGGCGTGGTGTTGATCGGCGGCGCAAAGCCGGTCGTGTTGTTGTCCATCGATTGGTGCGAAATCCGGAATGATGCGTATGACCGGTTTCGCGAGGTTGTCGCGGAGGCCGCGGGCACGTCGCGCGAGTGCGTGCTGATTTCGAGTGTACACGTTCACGATGCGCCAGTGGTGGATTTTGCCGCGCAGAAGCTGCTTGATGCGCAGAACCTGCCCAAGGCGCTGTGTGACAGCGCGTTCGCGGAGGAGCAGTTTCAGAAAGTTGCCGCGGCGGTGCGGGAAGGGTTGACCGCGGCGAAGCCGATCACGCATTACGGCACGGGCATGGGCGAAGCTGTCGAACTTGCATCGAACCGGCGCGTGAAGAATGCAGACGGCGCCGTGCATTACAACCGCACCAGCGCGACGGCCGATGCTGCGTTGCGCGCGGCGGAAGTGGGCGATCACGATCCCGTGTTGCGCACGCTGAGCTTTTGGAATGGCGACGAGCCTGTGGCGGCGTTGCACGCTTTCTCGATCCACCCGATGAGCTATTACGGCAAGGGCGGTGTGTCCGCCGATTTTGTTGGGATGGCGCGGCAGAAGCGCGAGGGGGAATTGCCCGGCGTAGTGCAGGTGTATTTTTCCGGGTGTAGCGGCGACACCATTGCGGGCAAATGGAACGATGGCGATCCGGCGAACCGGCCCGTGTTGGCCGGCAAGTTGCACGCGGCGATGGTGAAGGCGTGGGACAACACAAAGAAATATCCGATGGAGAGAATTGGAATTCGCGTCGCGGCGTTGCAACTCGAACCGAAATCTTCGGCAGGGTTTACGGAAGCAGACATGAACGCCATCCTCGCGGATACATCGCAGAAAACGTTTCAACGCATACTCGCGGCGATGGGCTTGAGCTGGCGCGCGCGCGTTGCGGCGGGTCAGCTCATTGATGTGCCCGCGGTCGATTTTGGATATGCGAAGTTTCTGCTAATGCCAGGTGAATCTTTTGTCGGATATCAGATGATGGCGCAGCGCCTGGACCCGACGCACTTTGTCGTCACCGCTGGATACGGCGAGTGCGCGCCCGGTTATATTCCAACAGCATTCGCGTCGAGCGAGGGCTTCAATGATGCCCACGACTGGTGCTGGGTCGCGCCGAACGCTGAAGCGGCGCTGCGAAACGCCATGGCGGAAGCGTTGAGCGTTCAGAAGTAATGATCGCGCTTTTGTTGTGCTCCATCGCGGCGGCCCTCTATCCGCCGTTGCCCGCGCAGGACGGCCGCGTGACACTGCCCGCGCAGGAGTGGCCGCACGCGCCGGGGCCGCGCGCAATCACCGCCTACGTCTTTTATCCCGGCGGTGATTTGAAGAACGTTCACGAATCCACGGGGCTGATGTTGTGCCTGCACAACTGGGGCGGCACGGGCGCCATCGGCGCTCCGGACCCGGTGCAAGTTGCCAACCGCTACGACGTGGTTGCGATTTCCGTGGACTATCTTCAAAGCGGTAGGTGGGACGCCGCTGATGGCATTCCGTATGACTACGGGTATCTGCAAGCGTTGGACGCGTTGCGCGCGCTGCACTATGTTTTTTATTCGTTAGATGAAGCGCACCGGCCATTCGCGCGCGGGCGCATCTATGCCGCGGGCGGTTCGGGCGGCGGAAACGTCGCGCTTATGTCGAACAAACTCGCTCCGCGCACGTTTGCTTGCATTGTAGACATCAGCGGCATGGCAGAACTTTCGGACGACATTGCGTTTGGCGTGCCTGGAGGCAGCGAACTCAACGCGGGATATTCGCGCGACGCAGTATCGCCCACGTATCTGTCGTGCGCCGCGCAGGAGCTGCGTTTCATCGGGCGTCCGGAACATTTGCGGACGATGAAGCATTTGGGCAACAGGGCGACAGTCGTTGTCGTTCATGGCGCGACGGATAGTGTATGTCCAACCGCGGACGTACGGAAAATGGTGGCCAATATGAAGCGGGCGAGGATCGACGCTGTACCGCACTTTATCTTCAAGCGCGATATCGACGGCACGGCAATCAAAGACACCGGCCACTCGATTGGAGATCGCACGGCGCTGCTGTTCCGGTTTGCCGACGAGTATCTCTCACCGGATTCGGCAAGTCATCGTGTGCGAGCGGGAAAAACCGACTTCGAGCTCCGCGATGAAATGGTCCGGTACAAAACCGGAACCGGCGCTCATGTAATTTCCTACGCCGATGGCTACCCGGTGGGGCGTTTGGAGGAGAAGTAGTAAGGTTTTGTCTTGGAGCGAGGACGCGGTAGCTTTCGATTTTGCTGGCATGCTCAGACGGCTTTGGGTGCGCGCTGTAAGGGGTAGGTCGACTGATAAACAGCCAAAGCGGCGCCTTTGGGGGCTGCCGCAGTCCAAATAGGCTTTTTGATAGGACGTGGTTTTCGGAAGGGACTATTTTGGACTGCGGTGGCGAAGCGGGTAGCGGAGACACCGCTTTGGCTGTTTAGGGGAGAGGGCCTCGTGCGCACCCCAGCAAGGGGTAGACCATTTGTCATAAACAGTCCAAATAGGCTGCTTGTGAAATCATGAGTGGAGCCACACTTCCTAACGACAGATCAGAGTGCGTTTGGCTTAAGGCGCGCGTTGTGGAAGACGATGTGGGTTAAGACGTATCGGCTGACGTGGCTAATAAGAATTGCCGACCAAATTGCGTTGGTGGTGAGCATATCTAACCGGTAATAGATTTCGCAGATGCTCAGCAGAATTATAATTTGCGTAAGGATGGCGATGTACATGGGTTTCTTGGTGTCTCCGGCGCCCATGAGGCCGCCGGTCAGCACAAGCGCAACAGCGAGGAACAGTCCCGATATGGATAGGTATTTTAGCAGCGACTGGCCAAATTCTAAGACAAGGCTGTGGGCGTTCTGCGCGGGATAGAAAACGCCGAGGAACTGGATCGGCCATAGCCATACCGCCACTCCCCAAACAATCGCCCACGCCCCGCCCATGATTGCAGCAACGTGTACGCCGCGGCGGCCACGTTCGGCTTTGCCGGCGCCGATGTTTTGTCCCATGAGCGCGGATGCGGACCCGCGCAATCCGAGCGCCGCCCACGTAACGAACGAAAAGAGTTGCGCGTAGCACAGGGTGTACGCGGCCTGCGCGGCGGCACTGTCCGCCAGCAAGCCGATGTAGCGATACAACATGATGCCGCCAATGTTCAGTGCTACCGCGTGTACGCCGCTGGGAACCCCGATGCGCATCACCGCGCGAATGACTTCCCAGTCTGGTTTGAGGGGAAACGCGTCGGGCAGCCCGAGAATTGTCCGCTTGGTTACGATAAGCCAGAGCGCAATGCACAATGAGGGTATCGGGGCGAGGCCCGCGCCGAGTGCGGCGCCCGTTACGCCGAGTTTGGGGAACGGGCCAAAACCTGTTATGAACACGGCACTCAGGACAACGTGCAGGCCCGTGGTGAGCACAACCAACATCAGCGGGCGCTTCGCATCGCCCGAGGTCTGCATGGCAATGCCAAAGAGAAAATTTAGCGACAAGGTAATGGTGAATAGAAACAGCATCCGGAGATAAGGCAGCGCATACGATGCCACTTCCGGGGATGGCTTGGCAGTCTGGAGCAAGTATGGCGCCAGCAGATAGCCCAGGGGAGTGACCACGACCAACACGACGTATGATGTAAGCAGCCCGCTGTGGTACAGCACGCGATTCATGCGCGCGCGATCCTGACGGCCCGCTGCCTGGGCGATTAGCACGCCCATTCCATGAAACAGGGACGCGAGCGACACGACAACCACGAGGAACAGGTTCCAGGAGATGCCGACGGCGGCATTGGCGGCGTCGCGCTCGACCGTGTGGCCAATGAGACTCTGATCGACCATGCCGTGGACACCGTTGATGAGGTTCATCAGCACGATGGGCCAAGCCAGTTTCCAGACACTCCGGACGATGTTTCCGGAGACAAGTTGTTCGTCAAAAGGTTTCATGCCCGCCTGCGAAGTAATGAATCGGGCGACTATAGCAGAAGCGGCGCACCGATGGGGATGGAGGGCGCGAAGATTGCGAACCCGCCATTCGTCGCGTACACTATGGAGCTTGTATCCGGGGTTGCCACCAGGATTCTATTCGCATGTACTGGCAAACACGGCACAGAACGAATTTTCGCATCATCGCGTTAGCGATGTTGGCGTTTTGCGTGTTGAGCAATGCCCGCGGACTCGTGCCGGGCATGTGCGCGACACTCGCGGCCGCGAAGAGTGGCGAAGCACAGGCTTCGTGCTGCGCGACACAATGCTCGCCGCAGGCGAAGGAGACTGGCGCTGATCGCGAGATGCGGCCGAACGGCGACAAACATCCCGCGTGCGCTTTCTGCCATCTTGTCAAAGGGTTCATTGACGTCCAGAGCTACGTCTATTGCGATCACCCCGCATCTGTCGCGGAATTATCCAATCCCGGATCCGTGGAAGAATTCCTTTCGACGGAATCCCGCCACTCCGCGCGCCCGCGCGATCCTCCTGTTTTTCCAATCTTTTCCTGATCCTGCGTTTTAATTCCTGTTGCGCGCCGTGCGTGTAGTCGCGCGCGCACCCAATTGTCATTAAACCCGGTGGCGAATCGCCCCGTTTTGTTAGGAGTATGTTCCGTGAGGAAACGTGGTTTTACATTGATTGAACTTCTGGTGGTCATTGCCATCATCGGCATCCTTGCCGCGATACTGTTACCGGCGCTCGCCCGTGCGCGCGAAGCGGCGCGGCGCGCAAGCTGCCAAAGTAATCTCAAACAACTCGGTTTTGTATTCAAGATGTATTCAAGCGGAAGCAAGGGGCACAAGTACCCGCCGATGCAAATCTTCAATTGCGCGGACGAGGTCGTGCCGTTTTCGTCCATCTTCGACGGCGCGATGGTGTATCCCGAATACCTCACTGATCTGAACGTGCTGTTGTGCCCAAGCGCGATCGGTGGTTCTTCAGCAATTGAAGTGTGGGACGAAGGAAACAATCAATCCGCGCATTGGGACGAAGGCCCGACATCGCACAACGGAATCGTCGAACCTTGCGAATTGACCGACCATCCGTACGCGTACCTCGGATATGCGTTCATGAGCGGCATGTTCTTGACGGACGACGATCTGACCTCAATCGAGCATGAAGGCCCGCACTTCGCAGAAGCGCTCGAGGACGATCCGGGATTGGTCGACTTGGATTGGGAGTTGGACCATCATTTCATGGGTGGGCACGACCGGGTGTTCCGATTGGTTGATGGTATTGAGCGGTTTTTCATCTCCGACATCAACGATCCCGTGCGAAGCTCGACGTCGGAATCGAGTATCGCGGTGATGTGGGACGTGTTAAGTGACGACGCGACTCATTTCAATCATGCGCCCGGTGGATCAAATGTGCTGTACATGGACGGGCATGTCTCGTTTTTGCGTTACGCTTCGGGGCCGGGCAACGATTTTCCCGCGAACGAGGCCGGGATACTGTTTCACGAACTCGCGCACGGGGACGGGCACGGGCATTAGCCATACCGCCACATTTGCGCCGAACGCCGTTTGGACTGCGGTAGCGGAGCGGGTGCGCAGATGCCGCTTTGGCTGTTTCGAGGCGAGGGCTTTGTGCGCGCAGGGTGAGGGTAGGTCGACTGTGATAAACAGCCAAAGCGGCGCCTTGGGGGCCGCCGCAGTCCAAATAGGCTACTTCCTAAAACTTGCCGTTTGGGATGAGGACTATTTGGACTGCGGTAGCGGAGTCCGCTTCAGACGCAGCTACCGCTTTCACTTCGGCTTGCACGTGGTCTGGAGACGGTACATGGCGCTGCTGGTGTCTTGAAGTAAAAGCGGCGGCTACCGCCGCCGCACTCCAAGGCGTTTTGTCCCCACACGGGGTGTTGAGGTAGAATATCCTGATCGGTTTGAAGTAGTTGAAAAGGGAATATTGCAGGTGAAAGCAGTTCTTGCGCTGGAAACGGGAGAGGTATTCGAGGGCCGGGCGGTTGGCGCGGAGGGTGAATCGTCCGGCGAACTCGTGTTCAACACGAGCATGACGGGCTATCAGGAAATTCTCACCGATCCGTCGTATGCCGGGCAGATCGTTACCATGACCTACCCGTTGATCGGCAACTATGGCGTGAATCCCGATGATGCCGAGTCGCGCAAACCATTTGTCGAAGGCTTCGTCATGCGCGAATGCTGCCATGAACCGAGTAACTGGCGGTCGAAACAGACTTTGCCCGAATATTTGAAAGAACATAATATTATCGGGATCGAGGGCGTGGATACCCGCAAAATCACGAAGCTATTGCGGACCGAAGGCGCGAAGAAGTCGGTTTTGAGCACAGCGGATTTTGATCACGCGAGTCTCGTGCAAAAGGCCATCAACTCCCAGGACATGGCGGGCAGCGACTATGTGAAGGCCGTGAGCGTGACCGAGCCTTATACCTGGAATCCTGAATTCAAGGGCAAGTACCGGGTGGTGGCCTTCGATTACGGCATCAAGTACAACATCCTGCGTTTGCTTGAGGCGCACGGTTGCAGCGTGATCGTAATGCCGGCGACCGCGACCGCGGACGAGGCGCTTGCGCATAAGCCGGACGGCATCTTTCTGTCGAACGGCCCCGGCGATCCCGCGGCGCTTTCGTATATCTATCCCGCGGTGCAGGGCTTGATGGGAGTGAAACCGATATTTGGCATTTGCCTCGGCCATCAAATTCTCGGCCACGCACTTGGCGGCACAACGTTCAAACTCAAGTTTGGGCATCGCGGCGGCAACCAGCCGGTCATGGATCATCACACCGGCAAAGTGGAAATCAGCGCGCAGAACCACGGGTTTGCGGTGGACGCTGATTCGCTGGACGAGTCCAAAGTGCGCGTGACGCACGTAAATCTGAATGACGGCTCTGTAGAAGGGCTGGAGCACAAGGAACTGCCGATCTTCAGCGTGCAGTATCATCCCGAATCATCGCCAGGACCGCACGACAGCCGCTACCTGTTCGGGCGGTTTGTAAAGATGATGGATGACGCAAAAAGCCGGAACTGAGCCGATTCTCCCGGAATCGGCCGCGGACGACGCCGCCGGCTACAAATCATTTCACGCGCCGCGGTATGCGTTTGTCCTCGGTCTGCTAAGGGAACTGGGTGCGGGTCGGGACTCGTCGATATTGGATATTGGCCCATCGCATTTGACGGAATTGTTGCGCAACGAGATTGACGCGCGGGTAGATACGCTGGGCTTTGGCGAGGATTCGCGCGGCGAACGCGGCAACCACTACGCGTTTAATCTGAACGATGCGCAGCATCCGATCGAGTGGCGCGCGAATTTGCCGCGGTACAGCTTTGTCATCATGGCGGAAGTGTTGGAGCATTTGTACGTTGCGCCGCAGCTTGTACTGGGATTCGTGAAGACCTTGCTCACGGCGGACGGGCGCTTGATCGTTCAGACGCCGAACGCCGCGTCGTTGACAAAACGTGTAAAACTGCTGCTGGGCCGGAATCCGTATGAGATGATTCGGACTGATCCCATGAACCCCGGCCATTATCGCGAATACACCGCGGCGGAATTGCATGTGATCGCGCGCGAGTTGGGATTCGTGGTCGAGCGTTGCGAAACCGGATTTTATTTCGATGCGCGCCACGTACACGATTCTCGGGGAAGGCTGGTGCGCCACAGCGCGCTGGGCGGACTGAAAAATATCGTGTACCGGAATCTTCCGGCGGGCTTGCGCGAGGGGATCACGATGGTGCTGCGCGCAGGATAGCGCAGCTTGTGGTCACGCGAACTTGATCACCCCGAATTTATCGGGTTGGTGAAAGTTCAATTGTTCGCCAACTGGCGACCACGCGCCCCAGTGCGGGTGCGAATTGTTTTCCGCGCACTTGTAGAAGTTGCCTCGCCATTCCTGGCCGGCCACGTTGCCCAGCGGTCCGAGATACTTCTCGAATATGCCGAAGGGAATTCGATATTCGATGCGCCATTCGACGGCTTCCGTGTGCTCCGGCTCGACGGTCTTGGGCATGGAATGAAAGACTTCAACCTGTTTTCCGTACTCCCAGGGCATTTCCTCGTAGTTTTTTTTCTTCTTCCCCTCGACCTCGACTTCAGTCACGTAACTTAACAGCAGCGTGCCGCCGCAGTTCATTTCAAAATTGAAGTAGCCTTTGCCGGCACGTGGTTGGACGAAAAATTCTACGCAGGCATCCTTGTACACGGGACCCATGTAATCGGTGGTGATGCTGCGCACATAACGGTCAAGCACGCGGAAGATTATGTGCAAGCCTTCATCGCTGTACAGGACGCGCGCTCGCGCGTCGGGGTGGTGGTCGCTGCTCATCGGATGGAACCACGCGATGTGCGCGGTTTCCGCCGCCTGCCAGATCGGGCTGTCCCATTGTCCGTCGAGGTGCGGTCGCGCGGTCGCGGGTTTGATGGTGTAGACGTTATTCTGAGAATGGCGTAGTGACGCTGCCAAACTCCGGGATTGTTGTGTCTTATTCAACGCGGCACTTCCAATTCCTTGATTAAAAATGTTCCATCGCTGATTCAGCGATTCGAACCCACGTGCAAAGATTTTAAGGCCGGGTGCGACCCGATCAGAAACACCGCACCTGCCATTGTCGCGCCCAAGTACAACATAGTACAACTTGGAAACAATGAGAAGATTGGAACCAGGCAACCAAGCATAGAACCCGGAGTCGCTCCTGCGGCGGACAGCCCACAAAGCCTTCGATGATCGCAAGCGCGCGAGGACGCGCAAACAAAGGGGCAACTTCACGTTTGGGCGTACCGCAATGATCGCAAGCGCGCGAGGACGCGCGCCCTCCCATAATACATCGTGTTGGTTGCGCAACGACAAAGCGCGCGCAGGTTGGGATATGATGCGTGCCATCGCTGGAATTTATACGGGGAGTTGCTGATGCTGCGTATGGTGTTTGTCTGTTTGTTGCCGTGTTTGGCGGCGGTTTCACAAGGACCGGTGAAGACGGGTAGCGTGTTTTATTCGACGGAGATTCTTGCGCGGGCGCGGGCGAACGCAGAGGCGCACGACTGGGCGCGGGCGATTCGCGATGATGTGGTGAAGCGCGCGGAACCTTGGATGGGGTTCAGCGATGACGCGCTGTGGGACATGATGATGGGCCCGAACATTCCGCGAACTTGGCATGTGTGGTCGGATGGGTATTGTCCTTCCTGCAAGGCGGATGTTCGGATGTATGAATGGGTCGCGGACCCGTTTGCGCATCCGTGGAAGTTGAAGTGTCCGAAGTGCAGCGAGCTGTTTCCGAAAAACGATTTTGAGAAGTATCACCGATCGGGTTTTGACGAGCATGGCGTGTTTCAGCCTGGTCTCGCGGACAAGGCGTTGTTATTCAACGCGGAGCATCCCGATCCCGCGGATCCGCTGCACACGTTTGGCGTGGAGGACGGCGACGGTTATGTGGCTGATGAACATCGTTGGCGGTTTATCGGGTACTACGTGATCTTCGGGCATTGGAAGAAGCTGGTACACGAGGGGATTGTGAGCCTGAGCGCGGCGTACGCGGTAACGGGCGATCCGCGGTATGCGCATAAGGCGGCGCTCTTGCTGGACCGCGTGGCGGATTTGTATCCGAGTTTCGATTTTCATACGCAGGGCGGTTGGGTGTACGAAACGACGAACGGCACGCGGGGGCAGGTCTCGACGTGGCATGATGCATGCGAAGAAGTGCGGGCGCTGGCGTATGCGTATGACCGGGTATTTGACGGTGCGAAGGCGCAGGAGGCGGAGCTTGTCGCGTTGCTTTCGCGCAAGGCTGGGGAACACAAACTTGCGAATGCAAAAACGTCGTGGGCGGATATTCAGCGGAACATCGAGTCCGGGATTTTCGAAGACACGCTTGCGCATCGGGAACGCATCGAATCGAATTATCCGCGCACGGACATGACGAACTTGGTGATTCACGCGGTGCTGCGTTGGCCGGAAAACCGCGAGGAAGTGATGCAGCAGCTTGACGCGATCATTGACAAATCAACCGCGGTGGACGGCATGAGCGGCGAGAAGGGCATCGGGGGATATTCGAGCGTTGCGCCGAGCGCGCTGGCGGAAATCCTGATTCAGATGTCGCGGTTGGAACCCGACTTTTTGAAGACGACCATTGCGCGGAAACCGAAAGTGGTTGATGCGTTTCGTTTTTACATCGACATCTGGTGCATGGAAGAGTGGTATCCGCGGATTGGCGATGCGAACGCGTTTGGCAAAAAATCAGCCGCGTATGGTAGCACGGTGATGACGCCGAACACGGGCGCGGAGGGGTCGGTGTACTCGTTTTTGTGGGACCTGTATCGCATCACAGACGATCCTGCTTTTTCACCCGCGTTTCTGCAGGTAATTTTTCTGGAGAACCGCAAAACAGTCGAAGGGCTTCCGCACGATCTGTTTGCGGAGAATCCGGCGGCGATCCAGGCTGGGGTACAAAACGTGATCGACACGCATGGCGCAGAGATCAATACCGCGAGCGTCAACAAGGAGATTTGGCGCGTGGCATTGCTTCGCGCGGGCACGGGCGAGAACCGCCGCGCGCTTTGGATTGATTACGATTCAGGCGGCGGACACGGGCACTGGGACGGAATGAACATTGGACTGTTTGCAAAGGGTCTCGATCTCATTCCCGATTTTGGTTACCCGCCCGTAGGCTATGGCGGATGGGGCGCGCCACGCGCGACGTGGTATATGAAGACTGCGTCGCACGCGACTGTTGTTGTCGATGGCCAGAACCAGAAGGCCGCGCAGGGCACAACGGGGTTGTGGGCCGATGGCAAAGACTTTCATGCGATCCGCGTATCATCCCCCGAAATGATCGGCGGGGAGACGTACGAGCGCACGCTCGCGATGGTAGATTTGGATGGGCGCGATTCGTACATCGTGGATGTATTTCGCGTGAAAGGCGGCGGGGATCACGCGAAATTTTTTGGATCGTTTTTCGGCACTATCGAGACGAACGGGTTGACGCTTGCGGATGGCGTTGATTTTGACGGGAACACACAGATGCGCGCGTTCAAAACGGATGCAGACGCGAAACCGGGGTGGAGTGTCGCGTGGACGCTGGAGGACAAGTATGACTATATCGCGGATAATCGGAAGGTCTATTTGAACTATACCGATTTCACGACCGATGCGGAGGCGTCGGTGTGTGAGGCGTGGGTGGATACGGGCATTTACGGCGGCGAGGAAACGGAATGGATTCCGCGCGTGATGGTGCGGCGGAAGACGACAGCGGCGCCATTGGAATCGACATTTGTGAGTGTGATTGAGCCGCATGATGGGGTGTCGAAGATTAAGGGGATGCGGCGGGTTGATGTCGAGTTAAATGGCAGCGCAGCTCCAGATTCGGTTGTTGGAATTGAGATAGATCGAGCGGATGGCGACACCGATGTATTGTTGTTCAACAGTGCAGGTGGCGCTCCCATCGCGATGCCGGAGCGCAGTATCGTGCTGAATGGGGAACTGCTCTGCGTTACGTTTGGATCGGATCGCGAGGCGCGGGCGCGCGGAGTCAATACGCGGAAAGTTACGATTGGGGATTCTACGATTGCGATGCGAGACATGCAATACTTCGATGAGGCGGTGAGTACGGTGAACACGGAGCAACTGAAATCGATCGCGGGCGGCTGAGGCGTGTGGCGATTCAGAAGTACGGTCCAGCTGCGCAATTCAAAATGAGATTGGCTCGCGCGGAGCGCCTTGGAGTGCGGCAGCGGGTATCTCCCGCTTTCCATTTCCTGGGCAAGATTGCTTCGCAATTAAGCGAGATCGCGCTGGCTTCGATTCGCGGGCGCCTGAAGCCTTCAAATTTATTCGAGGATTTCGAGTACCCCGAAGTGAAAGTGGTGCTGACACGCCGTAGTCCAAGGCGCGGCTATCCAAAGGCGTTTGGCCAGCCGGGGTCCAGCAAGCCGTGATTGGTGATGGTGATTCGGCGGCGGTCGTCGCCGGCGTGTTGGAACGAGATGTCTACGCGGGTGTCGGGCAGGAGGCCTTCGGCGCGTTCGGCCCATTCCACTGCGCAGAGGGCGTCGGCCTCGAACAATTCCGTGCTGCCAAGGTCTTCGACGTCGTAGGGGCCGCGCAAACGATATAAATCGAAGTGGTAGAGTTTTCGTTCGTTGCCGTATTCATTGATCAATGTGAACGTGGGACTGTGTACGGCCAGCGGCGCGCCCAGATGCTGCGCCATGCCGCGCACAAAGCAAGTTTTGCCCGAAGCGAGATCGCCGCGCAACGCGACAACGCCGCGCGGCATCAGCGCCGCTATCGCGCGCCCGAGCCGTTCTGTCTCTTCGGGCGAGACCGTTTCGATGGTCAATGAGTCTTTGCTCACGGTTGCGCGATGGCCTGGCGGAACAGGTCCACATAGGCGTTGGCAGAACGCTCCCACGAAAAATCCTGCCCCATCGCCACACGCTGTACGGCCCGCAGTTTCGCTGGCTCCTCGTACAGTTTGAGCGCGCGCGCAATCACGTTCTGAAACGCGCGTTCGCTCCAGCTTGCAAAGACAAGGCCAGTCGCGCGGTTTCGATCAGTATTCGACGGCAACGCGTCGGTGACGGTGTCGGCGAGGCCGCCGGTGCGATGCACGACCGGGAGCGCGCCGTAGAGCATGGCATACATCTGGCTCAATCCGCAGGGTTCCGTATGCGACGGCATGAGGTAGAAATCCGAGCCCGCGTAAATCTGATGGGCGAGGTCTTCATTGTATCCGAGGCACACGGCCATCTTGTCGGTGTAGCGGGCCTGTGCCGCGGCCAAGGCATCTTCGAAAACAGGGTCGCCTGACCCGAGAATAACCAACTGCACGTCGCGTCGCAGGAAATCATCGAGGCAGGAGAGCAACAGATCGATGCCCTTGTCCCAGACAAGCCGCGTGACCATTCCGAAGACAGGGGTGTTGCCAACGGGCAAATGCATGCGGCGTTGCAGTGCTTCCTTACAAACCTGTTTCCCCGCGAGGGTGGTCGCGTTAAAACTCGCGGGAATGCGCGGGTCGTTGCCGGGGTCCCAGATGGAAGAATCAACGCCATTCGGAATCCCGCTGAGGTCCAGCGCGCGCGTGCGCAAAACGCCTTCGAGCCCGTGGCCAGCGACGTCCGTCTGGATTTCCTTCGCATAGGTCATGCTAACGGTGTTGATCTTGGACGCGAAGATAATGCCGGCTTTCATCAGGTTTATGTCGCCGTAGAATTCGAGGTATTTCGGGGTAAACAACTCCCAGCCGAGACCGGTTTTCGGCATCAGCGTGGATGAATAGCGGCCCTGGTACGCCATGTTGTGAATCGTGAACACGGAGGGCTTGTTGCTCCATGTCGGATGATCGATGCAGCGCGTTTTTATATACGCGGGAATGGGCGCGGTATGCCAGTCGTGACAATGCACGATATCCGGAATCCAGCCGGCGTTGTGAACGCCATCCAGTGCCGCCAGGCAAAAAAAGCAGAAGCGCTGCACGTTGTCGGGGTATTCCTTGCCGGCTGTGACGTAGGGATGTTCGCGGTTGAAAAAGTCATTGTGTTCGATGAGATAAACGGGGATATCTGTCGTGGGTAGCATTGTGCGCCGGACAGCGCCGTGAATCGGTATGTCGAGCATTGCCGTGCAGGTGGCGACCTGTTCGCCCCAGGCGCTTTCTGGAATAGTGCCGTATCCCGGCATTGCGATGCGGCAATCGTGACCGAGCGCGCGTAACGCGCTGGGCAGCGCGCGCGAAACGTCGCCAAGGCCACCGGTCTTGACGAGCGGCGCGGCTTCGGAAGTCACAAACAAAATTTTTAACGGACTCGCCATGATTGAAACTACTCCGTAACTGCCCGGAACAATTCGGGCTCGATATAGGTGGTGACGCGCAGTTTTTTGAACTGCGCCTTGAGGTGTGCGGCGACGGCCGGTACGATCCATTTCTCCGCCGCGGCGTGGCCGGCATCGATTACGGCAAGCCCGCGTTCCTGCGCGGCAAGCGCATCGTGGTACCCGACGTCGCCGGTGACCAGCACGTCCACGGCGTGTGGCACATGCGCGATTTCGCCGCCACCCGAACCGCCGATTACGCCGACCGTGTGTACCCGCGTGTCTTGCGCGCCGACCACGCGAACGAATCGCGCGCCCAGAGCGCGCCTCACCGTTTTCGCGAATGTGCCAAGCGATACCGGGCGTTCGAGATGGCCCTGCGC